>CAYZQI010000008.1:0-61035 GCA_964480455.1 uncultured Cytophagaceae bacterium | reverse complement strand
ATGAAACACTCGAGTGGCTTATGGAAACTAGGCTTGTGGCTGAGGGGTATGGAGTGAATGAAAAAACCATTCTTGGTCATAAAAATAATAATCCTGATGAGTTTGAAGAGGGTAAACACTATTTGCTCGCTCGAAATTCGAGCGAGCAAAATATAGAAATCAGATTGCCTAAGATGGTAAGGCAACAAACTTTCTGGACAAAACGAGGCGTAATACGTCTAGGCTTTTTCATCAAATCTGAGAGAGCAAGATTATTTAGAGATTGGGCAGAGGATTTGATTATCAGGGAGTTAGATAAGAAAGAAGAATACGTAACTAAGAAAGAACTTAAAGATTTTGAGTTTAGAACACACCAATACTTAGATGCACTCTACAAAATGCTTAAAAAAGATATACACAGTCTGGCTGCACGTGTGGATAACTTAGAGCAATACATCTATCAACCTAAGCTATTGCCTACACAAAAATCTTATACCTACCTGATGAGAAAAAGAAATACAAACGAATACAAAATCGGGAAAAGTACTAATCCTATCAAGAGAGCGAAGGTCTTTAAAAATGCTGGAACAGATATTGAAATCATTATCACCATAGAACTCATCAATGACACACTTGCCCAAATGTGGGAGAAAACACTACAAGTTACCTTTGAACATCTTAAAATAGGCGGCGAATGGTTTGTATTACAGCCCTGTGATGTAGAAGTCATCAAAAAAATATCAGAGGCTTTTGAAGGGTTTTATGATAGAAAATAAAAATATACCTTTTGAAAATGCACTGCAAAAGCATATCTTTACACAAAAAACTAATAATATGAGCACAGATAATAAAGAATTCACAGGCGAAAAACTCAAAGAACTGAGAAAAAAATATGGATTGAAGCAGCAAGAAGTTGCTGAGGGATTAGATGTGAGTCAAGCAAAAGTTTCTGAATGGGAAACAGGAAGATACCAAAGTATTTCAAAGGCTTATCAAAAACTTTTAGAACAGTTTTTTAAAAAATATGAAAAATAAGACCAAAAAATTTGTTTTTATAAATTGCGTTTAATATGTTTATATTTTGAATTAAAATATCAAAATTCAATATTACGGAAAATCCACAACAACTCTTGATAGAAACTCAATTTGAAGGACTTACCCTCTATGTAAGACCACACAAAACACACGAATGGCTCATGGAAACTCGGCTTGTGGCTGAGGGGTATGGGGTAGATGAAACAACCATTAGATACCATAAAAGTAAAAACAATGATGAGTTTGTTGAGAATAAACATTATTTGTGCGTGAGTAATACTCACGCACAAAACTTCAATATCAAATTAGGTCCAATGGTAAGAGAACAAACCTTCTGGACAAAACGAGGTGTAATACGTCTAGGTTTTTTCATCAAATCTGAGCGAGCAAAGCTATTTAGAGATTGGGCAGAGGATTTGATTATCAGGGAGTTAGAGAGGAAAAATGATGCTGGATGGGTAGAGGCAGTTGCACAACTTGAGTCAAAAATGCACACTTATATAGGCGCTTTGCATCAAATGATGAAAAAAGAAAATCAAGCTATCCGAAATGAAATGCATAAAAATAATACTGAACTCAAAGAACTTATCCACAATCTAAGCCAACGTGTGGATAACTTAGAGCAGTACCTTTACCAACCTAAGCAACTACCCGAAGTCAAAACCTACACTTACCTCCTCAGAAAGAAAAACACCAATGAGTACAAAATAGGCAAAAGCAAAGAACCCATAGAACGCATCAAAACCTTTAAGACAGCAGGTACTGATACTGAATTCATAACGGCACTTGTACTGCCTAACAAACAACTTGCCCTGACTTGGGAAAGAACGCTGCAAAGCACTTTTGAGCATCTTTGCTTGCAAGGAGAGTGGTTCACGCTAAACCCACAAGAAGTAGCCTTTATTGGGAAAATAGCTGAAGCCTTTGAAGAGATGTATGAGACCAAAAAAGCCATTTGAAAGGTTTTACTATCCAAATGGCCTATTGTGATTGATGTTTTTTTCAGCTGAACATTTATACTTAAAATAATACTACAAAAACAGCTACAAAGTCATTGATGCCAGAAAATCCTAATCATTGAAAGCAGAAATTTTATCATAGCAAGCACTTAAACCATCTCCAAATTAAACTTCTCTTGCAAAATCTTGCTGATGCCCTCGCGAAGGGTGATTTTTGCTTCCCAGCCTAAGTTTTTGAGGTAGCTTACGTCCATGAGTTTGCGTGGCGTACCATCAGGCTTGGAAGTATCAAAGCGTAGTTCGCCTTTATAGCCACTGAGTTCTTTGACGAGCAGTGCCAAATCTTTGATAGAGATGTCTTCTCCTGTGCCTATGTTTACAAAGCCCTTTTCGTTGTAGTTGTGCATCAAAAAGTAGCAGGCATCTGCTAGGTCATCTACATTGAGAAACTCGCGTAACGGGCTTCCTGTGCCCCAAATTTCTACAAATTCTTTTCCTTCTTGGCGTGCTTCTACAAACTTACGCATAAGTGCAGGAAGTACGTGCGAGTTTTGCAAGTCGTAGTTGTCATTTTCGCCATAAAGGTTAGTGGGCATCACAGAGATAAAATTGCAGCCGTATTGGTCACGGTAAGCCTCACACATCTTGATACCTGAAATTTTGGCAATGGCATAAGGCTCGTTGGTAGGTTCTAGCAAGCCTGTAAGGAGGTATTCTTCTTTGAGTGGCTGTGGTGCCATTTTGGGATAAATACAAGATGAGCCCAGGAACATCAACTTTTTTACTCTGTGTAAATAGGATTGATGTATGACATTGTTTTGAATCATTAAGTTATCATACAGAAATTCAGCTCTGTAGGTGTTGTTTGCCAAGATACCGCCTACTTTGGCAGCCGCCAAGAATACATAATCGGGTTTTTCTTCGGCAAAGAAATCTGCTACAGCTTGCTGATTGCGTAAGTCTAGTTCTTTGGAAGTACGCAATACAAAATTGGTAAAACCTTCTTGCTGAAACTTACGAACAATGGCAGAACCTACCATACCTCGGTGTCCGGCTACATATATTTTGCTATTTTTTTCCATATCAGTCCCCTAGCCCCCGAAGGAGGGATTTTGTTTTGTGATAAATAATTTATTTGCTGTTATATGTAGCTGTAGCCAAAGGGCATTCTCTTTGGCTGCAGCTGCAGTTTTTTTTACTATTCGTGGTAATTCAAAATTTTATGTCCACCTTCACGCAGGTATTGGTCGCGCTTGAAGAGGTCAAGGTCAGCCCTCATCATGTCGTTCACAAGCATTGGGAGGTCATACTTAGGTGTCCAGCCTAGCTTTTGCTGTGCTTTGGTAGGGTCGCCAATTAATAAATCTACCTCAGTAGGACGGAAATAACGCTCATCTACAGCCACTACTTCTTTACCAATTTCTACTTGGTATTCAGAATTATCGCAAGCCACTACATAGCCTTTCTCTTTTACGCCTTCACCTTTAAACTCTACCTCAATGCCTACCTCTTGGAAAGCCATCTTCACAAAATCACGCACAGTAGTAGTTACGCCTGTAGCAACCACAAAATCTTCGGGCGTTTCTTGCTGAAGCATCAAGTACATTGCCTCCACATAATCTTTGGCATGCCCCCAGTCGCGTTTAGCATCAAGATTTCCAAGGAAGAGATTGTCTTGCAAACCAAGGGCGATACGTGCTACCGCACGGGTGATTTTGCGGGTTACGAAAGTTTCACCACGCAGTGGGCTTTCGTGGTTGAAAAGGATGCCATTACAAGCATACATATTATATGCCTCGCGGTAGTTCACGATAATCCAGTAGCCATACAACTTGGCAACAGCATAGGGTGAGCGAGGGTAGAAAGGCGTGGTTTCGCTTTGTGGAACAGCTTGTACTAAGCCATACAGTTCGGAAGTAGAGGCTTGATAAATTTTGGTTTTTTGAGTGAGTCCTAACAGTCGTACTGCTTCTAAGATACGGAGTGCGCCGAGTGCGTCCACATTGGCAGTATATTCGGGCGCATCAAAACTTACCTTTACGTGCGACATTGCCCCGAGATTGTAAATTTCATCAGGTTGTACTTCTTGAATAATACGGATGATGTTGGTGGAGTCAGTTAAATCGCCATAGTGTAAGATGAAGCGAAGTTGTTTTTCGTGAGGATCTTGGTAGAGGCTATCAATACGGTCTGTATTGAAGAGCGAGCTACGGCGCTTGATACCATGTACGGTATAGCCTTTGTTGAGAAGAAATTCGGCAAGATAAGCACCATCTTGACCTGTGATACCTGTTATTAATGCAACTTTTGACATACTATTTAAGAATTGATTTGGATTTATTTATTTTTTAAAAAATCTTATGATAAAGTCAGACTATATTATTTGTAATAAGCAATGTGTTTTTGAATAAATCTATGATTAAATCTTAGTTCCTTACTTGTTGCTTGAAAGACGATTTACTCTTTTAAACCTATTCAAATCTATCTTCAATTGTTTTACAAATATTTTACCACAAGATACTAACATATTCTTAGAAATGCTTACATCTATTTTGATATTTATTTTGAGCTTACCCTGAAGCTTGCTATAGTATAAAATAAGCTAATCATTTTTATATCTTACTCTTTTTTTTTATTCACAAAATAGCTACTCAACGTAAATCCACAAAGTCGCCCCTTAGAATACGAAACCGCCTGCGTGCTTCTGCGGTGTAGATACTTCCTGGGTATTTCAAGAGATGATTTTTGTAGGCTTCTTGGGCTTTATCTTTGTTTTTGAGGGTTTCTTCGTAGATTTTACCTATCATAAATAGAGCATCATCACCCCAAATATCTTCACTATAAGTAGCCATAATTACTTCTAAATCGGCAAGGGCTTCTTCGGGCTTATTCATTTTGAGGAGTAAGTTTGCCTTCTTCCAAAGTACTTCATCAGAGATGCTATGTTTAGGGTAGTCTTTAAGCATATTTTTTAATTTTTGGAGTGCCTCATCATCTTTTCTCTGAAAGACTAAAAGTTCAATTTGGGAAAACTCTCTCAAAGCGAGACCCGTGGTATCAAATACAAGGTTATCGGCTATCAGTAAGCTCAGTTCCATAGCATCATTGGCAATCTCACGCGAGGTAGCTTCTTTTAAGATATTCAGGTGGTCTTCTGCTAGCTCAAAATCACCTCTATAATAAGAAAGTTTAGCATTTTTGAGCTTTGCTTCGTGCCCTAGGGGGTGGTCAGGGCGAAGTTTCTCTACTTGCGAGTAGAGCAAAGTAGCCTCCCAAGGTTCACTTTTGAGCAAATAGATATCTCCCAGGTCTATTTTACATTGTGCAATAAAATCGGTACGTCCTCGCCCCAGTATGATTGCTTCTTCAAGAATACTGATTCCTTTATCTTTTTCATCAAGGTAAAAAGCGTGCAATTGTGCTAGACTACGTATATCATCAAAAGTTCTGTAGTTTTTTCCTACCTTTTGTATCAGGTTTTGGTAATCCACAATCAATGAACGAATCTCATCAAGATTGAGTGGATAAGTGCTTTTAATTACTTCTTCCTTGCATTTGATGTACTGACTTCTTGCTTTGGAGTAGTATTCGCCATTAGGGTAAGTCTCGATGATGTATTCAAAAATCCTTTGTGCACTCTTATAATCTTCATTTTTCATGCTAATCAGCCCTATGCTGTAAAGCTCACTTCCTTCTAAGCGATAGCGTTTGTCGAGTGCTTTGGCTTGGATAAAAGCTTTGTAGAAGCGGCGTTGCTGGAGGTAGAGCCAAAGTAGTAACTCATTGTAGGTTACTTCTTTGGCATCTTTTTGTAGCTGCATAAGTAATACTTGCTCTAATTTATCAAAATCTTCTGCTTTGATAAGGTTATCTTGCAATACACCTTTGATATATTCAGCATTGCTGCGGCTTTGAATGGCATAGAGCAAATATTCTTCAATAGCCTTGTCTTGCTGATTTTGAAGCTGATAAACCTGTGCCATCTCAATTGCGAAAGCAGCAGGATTACGGTCGTTTTTGCGTCCTGCTTGAAGCATTTGCAGCGCAAACTCGTTAAGTTGAAGTCTCAGAAAATGTTCAGCAGCCCTGATTACGTTGGTATTAAGTTTTTTATAATCATCAATCACATCAGCGTAAGCTGCTTTTGCTTTATCCTTTTTGCCCTGTAGCTGCCACCAGTAGCCGTAGTCAATAGGATACACTGGATTCTCAGGTTCAATCTTAAGCTGTTTTTTGATGAGTTTTTCAGCCTCTCTAAAATCTTTTAGGGCATAAAGTGTTTTGAGGTAGTTTTTGTAGATTAAGGGTAGATTGCGGTTATTGCGTGAAAGTCGTGCATAAATTTCCGAAGCTTTGTCATATTCTTCTCTGCCATAGTATTCTTCGGCAAGGCTGAGGTTTTGCACGTCATTTTGGGCAAATCCGAAAGACAAGCCACAGCTGAGAAACAGACCAATTGTAATAAAAATTTTTGTGTGCATAGCAATCTTTTTTTTTATAAACCTCTAAATTAGATAAAATAAATGAGCTTTTCAAATGTACTAAAAATTCTCAGTTCAATAACTTTTAATGCAAGCAGAGTGTTAAAACTTAACATTCCAGTAATCATTAATTAATATATTATTTATATATTCATGGTTATTATCATCATGAGGTGGATAAATGGATTAAAAATTACTATTTTACCTACCCTTTTTTTTTGTTCAAATATTGAGAATTATTATAACTTTGTAAAACAACTATTTATAAACATATCCACAAGGTTATCCACAGTTAATTAGCAATTATGCTTAAAATATGAGCGTGGATAAACACTACTTTTGAGTGGATAAGTCTGTGTATAGTTCGTGTATAAGTTGAAGGTTTTGCACACCTCTAAAAGTAACCCACATTAAGTGCTTAATTATCAACGAAAAAAGTGGATAAACAAGGCACTTATCCACAGAAAAAAGCCATTTATCCACAGTTTTTTTTTGCTTTGTGGAAAATCAATTTTTTGAACCTGCGTGCCAATTTTTCTTTATCCACAAGGGGAGCTTTGTTAATGTGGATAAATTCTTGGCTTATGCACATAGTTATCCACATTTTTTCTAAATAAAGAAATGTTGTTTTCATCATTTTTTTAAAGTTTTTTTATCTTCTCTAGAAGAACCTTAAAGCAGTGTCCTATGATTGTCTTATGATCTTATGATAAGGATTATGTTTGAGATGAATGCTTCATAGTTTTGGCTTGTGCTAAACACATAAGCACTTACAATGTTGTTTGAAGACAACACTAAATAATATGAGTATATTTAATATGGAAAACAAAATTTGTATCATCACGGGAGCTAATTCAGGCATTGGCTTTTACACTGCACTTGCACTAGCACGCAAAGGAGCAAGACTTGTTATGGTCTGCCGAAATGCTGAGAAAGCTGAGACATCCAAGCAAGAGATTATCCAAAAAACAAAGAATGAACAGATTGATATTTTTTTGGCAGATTTTTCTTCTATGAATGACACCAAGCGAGTAGCACAAGAAATTGCCGCAAAATATTCAGTCATTGATGTCTTAATTAATAATGCGGGTTTTATAGCCAAAAGTTATCGAGAGGTAACCTCTGAAGGCTTAGAAAAAACTTTCGCCGTCAATCACATGGGATATTTTATTTTTACACACTACCTTCTTGATGCACTCAAAGCAGCTTCGCAAGGACGCATCATCAATGTATCTTCTGAGGCACATAGATTTGTGAGTAATGTAGAATTAACTAACTTGCAACTTAACAAAGGATACACAAGTTTGAAGGCATACAGTATTTCAAAGCTATGCAATATATGGTTTACACGTGAATTGGCTCGGCAGCTTAAGAGTACCCAAGTTACTGCGAATAGTGTGCACCCAGGCGCGGTAGCTACTAACTTTGGTAAAGACAGCATAGGTTGGTTTGAAACACTGCTCAGTATAGGAAAACGCTTTTTACTTACTCCTCAGCAGGGTGCTGAGACTTCTATTTTTCTTGCAACAAACCCCGAAGTAGCCAATATCACGGGTGAGTATTTTTCTAAGTCACAAATAAAAAGTATCAGTAGAGATGCTAAAGACGACCTCAAAGCAAAAAAACTTTGGGAAATGAGTTTAGAAATTGCTAAAATTTAAGTGAAATGACTAATCAGTCATTAAATTAATCATTTATTTTATGACTGAGTAGTCATAAATTTAGCATCATTCTAAAGATGTAGTACAACAATTATAAGAAAAATGTTATTATTAATAAAATAAAAATAATAACATTCTTTACTTTTAAAATTTAATAGTTTTTGCGTCAAAAAGTCTTTTTTATTGTATTTAAAAGTTTTGGGACAGCTATAATAGCATGCTATCTTATTTTAATGAAAAATTTTATTCTGGAATAGTATTGTTTTACTGTTATAAATGATTGAATTTAGAAATACACCCTAAATGTACCTAACCCTATGCAAAATTCTCAACAAATCTTGATAGAAACTCAATTTGAAGGGCTTATCTTTTATGTAAGACCCCACGAAAAATATACTTGGCTGATGGAAACTAGACTTGTGGCTGAAGGATATGGAGTAACTGAAAAAACCATCAGGGAACATAAAAGACTTCATAAAGATGAATTAACTGAAGAAAAGCATTTTATCGGTGCCAAAAATACTGGCACCGTTGGTCAAGGCGGCTCTTTGAAAACCTTCTGGACAAAACGCGGTGTAATCCGTTTAGGCTTTTTTATTAAATCAGAGAGAGCGAGGCTATTCAGAGACTGGGCAGAGGATTGGGTTGAATTTATTTCAGATTTTTGTGAAAAAACCTTTATGAAATTTGCCTATTTCAAAAATATCTGCTATATTTAGGATGCATTTATATCAAAATTTAAACTTTAATCCAATGCAAAATCCTCAACAAATCCTCATAGAAACTCAATTTGAAGGGCTTATCCTTTATGTAAGACCCGACGAAAAACATACTTGGCTGATGGAAACTAGACTTGTGGCTGAAGGGTATGGAGTAAGTGAAAGTACAATTAGAGAACATAAAAGAAAAAGTATTGATGAATTAATCGAGAATAAGCATTTTACCAGCGTCAGTATTACTGACGCTGGTGGACTAAGAAGGATAAATACATATTGGACAAAACGCGGTGTAATCCGTTTAGGCTTTTTTATTAAATCAGAGAGAGCGAGGCTATTCAGAGATTGGGCAGAGGATTTGATTATCAGGGAGTTAGAGAAAAGGGAGGAACAGAATCATTACTTAAATGCCATTGTAAATTTGGAAAAGCGAATGTTTAACTACTTAGATGCCTTGAATGACAAAATCAATAGAAATCATATTGAGGTTAAAGAACTTATCCACAAACTCACGATACGTGTGGATAAAATAGAAGCTCATCTTTTCAAACCGCATCAAATTGAGGAGCGTGCTGCTTATGTTTATTTGATAAGAAAAGTTGGTAAAAACGAATACAAACTCGGGAAAAGCATAGACCCGCTCGGACGAATAGCTGACTTTGAAGCTGCCAACGAATCATTTGAACTTCTTGCTACTATCCGATTCAAAAGCGAAGCACAGGCTTTGCTATGGGAGGCTACCTTTAAAAACTATTTTGCAAGTAGGCAAATCAAAGGAGAGTGGTTTGCGTTTTTACCAGCAGAGGTCGCCCTTATTATAGACCTTGCAAAAGCATTTGAAAGAAATCATTAAAATACTCTTTTCGTAGTGATTTTTTATTTAGCATTTAATGCTTCAATCCAATGCAAAATCCTTAACAAATCTTGATAGAAACTCAATTTGAAGGGCTTATACTTTATGTAAGACCCCACGAAAAACATACTTGGCTGATGGAAACTAGACTTGTGGCTGAGGGATATGATGTTGTAGAAAATAACATTTGCAAACATAAAATGAATAAGAGTGATGAATTATTCTTGAATAAACATTACATCACTGTTACTAATAGTAACGTTGGTGAAGATATTACTTTTTGGACAAAACGCGGTGTAATCCGTTTAGGCTTTTTTATTAAATCGGAGAGAGCGAGGCTATTCAGAGATTGGGCAGAGGATTTGATGTTCAGGGACTTAGAGAAGGAAAATTAATCTGCTAGGGTTGAGCGAATAGGGATTACGGGAAAATGATTTGAACTCACACTTAACAGATATAGTCAATGTCTTTGATAGGTGTACTTATATTAGTATCTTCACGCAAAAAATAGAAATATGAGTATAGATAATATAGATTTTACAGGCAAAAACTTAAAAGAATTAAGAAAGAAGTATAAAATGACTCAATTAGAACTGAGTAAAGAAACGGGAATTACAAGAACTAAACTAAGCGAATATGAGAATGGGGCAAAGATTTCAAAATCCATAAGCATGCTGTTGAAACTTTTTTTTGAGAAAAAAGAGAAAGAATAAAAAAAATTTTGTTTCAAAATGTCTTTATAAAGACATTTTATTATATTTGCCCAACTAAAAAACAAAAAAGAATGGAAACAAAAATTATAAAAGAGGTTTGCTTCAAAGATTTGTATCTGATTGTTTATCCTGATTATACACACGAATGGCTGCTCGAGTCAAACTTGGTTGCAAAGGGTTATGGAGTTGAAGCCAATGTTATTTCTAACCATAAGAAGAGAAATCAAGAAGAATTAATTGTAGGAACACATTGGCTGACTTCACAAATTGTGAAGTCAGGGCAAAGAAGAAATATTGTGTTTTGGACAAAACGCGGTGTAATCCGTTTAGGCTTTTTTATTAAATCAGAGAGAGCGAGGCTATTTAGAGATTGGGCAGAGGATTAAGTTGAATTTATTTCAGATTTTTGTGAAAAAAAAATTATAAAATTTGTTTATTTCAAAACTATATGCTACATTCAGCATACATTTATATCAAAATTTAAACTTTAATCCAATGCAAAATCCTCAACAAATCTTGATAGAAACTCAATTTGAAGGGCTTATCCTTTATGTAAGACCCCACGAAACCCACGAATGGCTAATGGAAACCAAACTTGTGGCTGAAGGGTATGGAGTATCAGAGGAAGTAATTAGAAATCATAAGAGTAGAAATGCAAGAGATTTTGAAGAAGATAAACACTTTATTAGCGTAACAAATTGTTACGCTAATCCGAGAGGCGGAATAGCACATATCCAGACCTTTTGGACAAAACGCGGTGTAATCCGTTTAGGCTTTTTTATTAAATCAGAGAGAGCGAGGCTATTTAGAGATTGGGCAGAGGATTTGATTATCAGGGAGTTAGAGAAGAAAGAAGAATACGTAACCAAGCAAGAATTGAAAAAATTTGAGTTAAGAATCCATCAATACCTTGATGCACTTAATACCAAGATAAATAAAAAACATACTTTAATTGAGGAACTTATCCACAATCTATCTGGGCGTGTGGATAAGTTAGAACGTACCTTGTATCAGCCCTATGAAATTGAAGAAAGACATGCCTATGTGTATATTATGAGAAAAGAAGGTACGAATGAGTTTAAGATTGGGAAAAGTATAGATCCAAACTTCAGGCAGAGACGGCTAGAGGACGGAGGGAGTAATTTAGAACTTGTGAGTTCTAAATTGTTTCCTAGCGAAAACCTTGCGCTTACTTGGGAGAATTTACTTAAAAGATTATTTCAAAAAAAGCAAATCAGGGGAGAATGGTTTTTACTCTCTAGGCAAGATATTCAGACAGCAAAGGAACTTTTCAAATTTTTGGAGGGGATTTATTAGAAACATGCAAATAATAATTTTGGTTACTTCACATCATAAGTTACTGGTAGTGAGAGCTTTAAAAAAATCACATTTCATTACTCATAATTTACACTTTTCTTAACGGGCAAAGGTTAAAATGATTTGTACAGATTTTGCCAGAGGAATCTTTTATAAAAATTCCTCCGACAAAATTTTCAATGGCTAGGTATCTATGTTGGCATACTTGGCGTTCTTTTCTATAAACTCTCTGCGTGGAGCTACTTCATCGCCCATGAGCATAGAGAAGAGATAATCTGACCCTGCTGCATCATCTATGCTCACTTGCTTAAGATTTCTGTTTTCGGGGTTCATGGTAGTTTCCCAAAGCTGTTCAGGGTTCATTTCTCCCAATCCTTTGTAACGCTGTACGTGTACAGATTCTTCTTTTCCACCTTTTGCAAGTTCTTTGATGGCTACATCACGTTCGGCATCTGTCCAGCAGTAGCGTTGTTCTTTTCCCTTTTTGACAAGGTAAAAAGGAGGCTGTGCTATGTAGAGATAGCCTTGCTCAATGAGGGCGCGCATGTAGCGGAAGAAAAAAGTAAGGATTAGGGTTCTGATATGGCTTCCGTCCACATCAGCATCTGTCATAATGATAATCTTGTGATAGCGTAACTTTCTGAGGTTAAGGGCTTTATCGTCTTCATCTGTACCAAAGCTTACACCAAGAGCTGTAATCATATTTTTGATTTCTTCATTGTCATAGATGCGGTATTCTTGTGCTTTTTCTACATTCAAGATTTTACCTCTCAGGGGTAGAATGGCTTGGAATACACGGTTTCGGCCTTGTTTGGCAGAGCCTCCCGCAGAGTCTCCCTCTACCAGGTAAAGTTCACACTTTTCGGGGTCGGTATCTGAGCAGTCGGCAAGTTTACCAGGCAAGCCACTCCCCCCCATCACATTTTTGCGCTGTACCATTTCACGTGCTTTGCGTGCGGCGTGTCGGGCTTGTGCTGCCAATATCACTTTTTGCACAATGGCACGTGCTTCTTTGGGGTTTTCTTCTAAGAAAGTGCCTAATACTTCGCTGGTAGCACTGTCCACAAAGCCTCGTACATCAGAGTTGCCTAGCTTGGTTTTGGTTTGCCCTTCAAACTGTGGCTCGGCTACTTTTACAGAGATAACTGCGGTAAGTCCTTCTCTAAAATCATCACCCGTTACCTCTACTTTTGCTTTCTCGAGCATGCCTGTTTTATCAGCATAAGTTTTCAGGGTGCGTGTCAGTGCACTTCTAAATCCTGCGATGTGTGTGCCTCCTTCATGTGTATTGATATTATTTACATAGGAGAATACATTTTCCGAGTAAGAACTATTGTATAGAATAGCTACTTGTACGGGCACTTCTCCATCTTCTTTTTCTACATAGATGGGCTCGGGGATAATGGGTTGTCGAGTAGAGTCAAGGTAGCTTACAAATTCTTTTAGGCCACCCTCTGAGAAGAATTCTTCATAAGGAGGGTTTCCATTTTCGTCAACAGATTCAGGTCGTAGGTCTTTCAGTGTGAGTCTAATTCCTTTATTCAGAAAAGCCAACTCACGCAAACGCTTTGATACTGTTTCATATTTGTATTCTAAGGTATTGAAGATGCCATCATCAGGTAAAAAACTAATAATAGTACCTGTTTTATTACTTTCACCTGTGATTTGTATGTCGTCTTGTGGTACACCGATATGGTACTCTTGCTGGAAGATTTTTCCCTCACGGTGGACAGTGGCAATGAGTTTTTTGGAAAGTGCATTTACACAAGAAATGCCTACGCCGTGTAAACCACCTGAAACCTGATAGGTTTTTTTATCAAATTTACCTCCTGCATGTAGCACAGTCATTACTACTTCTAAGGCTGATTTTCCTGACTTGTGTAAACCAGTAGGTATCCCACGTCCGTTATCACGTACCGTGATAGAATTACCGGGGTGTATTTCTACTTCTATTAAATCGCAATGCCCTACGAGGGCTTCGTCAATAGAGTTATCTACTACTTCCCAGATTAAATGATGCAAACCTCTTGTACCTACATCACCAATATACATAGAAGGTCGCATACGTACTGCTTCTAGCCCCTCGAGGGCACGGATATTATCCGCTGAATATTCGGAAGCTACTTCCAAATGTCCGTTCTCTATTATTTCACTCATAATTCATATTTTTAACATGTAAAGATACAAAATTATTAGTAATTTTGATTACCTAAAGCAAAGAAAATCAAGTTTTTAACAAAAAACAAACCCTATAAATTATGCTTGTACGAGAATACTTTTTAGGAGTTAGATTGTTAGTAAATTTGCATACTTTTTTACTTAGGTAAATAGCCGATAATGGTAAAATCAGGTGAATAAGTACTTCATTACATTTAATTATGCTTCAAAAAACACGTGGTATAGTCATTCATTATCTCAAATTCAAAGAAAGTTCTATTATTGTAAAGGTTTATACTGAGGCATTGGGTATTCAGACCTACATCATCAATGGTGTACGCTCAAGGAAGGCAAAAAACAATAAGATAGCCTTTTTTCAACCCCTTACCTTGCTAGAAATGGTGGTTTATCATCGCCCACACCGAGAGCAGATTAACCGTATTGCTGAAATAAAATGCGCTTACCCTTTTCAGAGTATTCCTTTTGATATGAAGAAAACAGGGATTGCAATGTTTATGGCTGAAGTAATGCAAAAATCACTCAAAGAAGAAGGAGAGAATACATTGATGTTTAACTTTTTGTGGGAGCAGATTAAAATACTTGACCAGCAGGCTTCAAATTATGAAAACTCACATCTTTTTTTTCTTATTCGTCTGAGTGCTTTTTTAGGCTTTGCACCAGCACAAGGTGCAGAACTGCTCCAACAAGTAGAAGAACATAAAACACTTTTACTTGATACAGCAAGCTATGCGCAATTAAAAACAGCACTCAATGAATTGGTCAATACCGAAGACATCAGGGCTTTGCAAATCCCTTTTTTGCTGAGGTCTTTGGTGATAGATTGCTTAATTGATTTCTATAAACTTCACGTGGCCAACTTTGATGAGCTTAAATCTCTAAGTGTAATGAGGGAGATGAATAGGGGGTGATGAAGGTTGGAGATTGGGAGATTGATTTGATAATATAATCTCCAATCAAACTAATCACTCAATCTCTAATTCACACATTATTCTTTCTCAGAGTTGAGAATTTCTTTATGTTTACCAATCTGATGTCTTACCAAGAATTGATTATAGACAATTTTGTAAGCTTCGTTTTCGGGGTCAAGTGCTATGAGTTCTTTGTAGGCACGCATAGCATCAAGCAGAAAGCCTTGTGTTTCAAAAAAACTTGCTTCATCTAGTTTTTTTACGTCTTCAGGGATACTAGAATTGGCTTGCTCTTTTTTGAATTGTTCAAAGGCTTCTTCAAATTCAGCTTTTTTTCCTCCTTCTAAAAAATTCAGACTGTAAGAAAAATTATAGTTATTATCTTTCTTATAAGGTGTTACATCTGTTCTTTCTTTTGAGAGGATAACAATTTTGAGCATATCTGCTTCAGCAAATTTTTCATCTTTTACATTGAGCGTATAAGAAGTATCAGGAATAGTGGCTTCTAGGAGTGTTTCGTCAAACTGGTCTAATACAAGTAAGATATAATTTTTTGTTTGGGCAAGATGATGCCAAGTAAGTAGGTAAGGCTGATTGAATACATAAGAACCCCCTTTGGCACTTGGAAGCATACTCACTAATTCTGATTCAAAAGTAGCACGCTCAACTGAACCCGTTACATTTTGGTATTTGTGAGGGTATTTGTTAAGATTTTTCTCATCATTCTTGGTAAGTTCACCCACTATGTAGCTTGCATATTTTTGTGAAGTAGTCTGCGTACTTGCTTTAAGTTTGTTGGCGAGGTCGCTCACACTGTAAGTGCCTGCTTTGGCAATTTGCACCGTGCCGCCAGAGCTGTGCATGAGGCTAAGATAGCTTTTGTCAGGCATCACGATTTGGTCAGTGTTTTGGAGGGTATTGCCTACCACAAGGCTTTTACTTTTGGCACTTGGATAAACTTTACCTGTCGAGGTCTGTGTGCCACTGCTTGCCATTACTTTGAATACATAACTTTGTGCAGAAAGAGAAGTACTTAGCAAGGTAGCCAAAAGAAATGCGTAAAATGGTATAAAAAAATGATTCTTCATGTGTTGGGATAAATTTAGTTAATACAGTTATAGAACGTATTTATGCTTTACTTTTGTTGTTTTTCTTTGTTAATAAGTTTTAAAATCAATCCAAAATAAATCTCTATAAAAATACCAATCACAAAAACGATAAGAATAGTAAAATTAATACTGATTTTGAGATTGTAAGTTACAAAGGCATACAAGCCAATGGCAACAATTAGGGTAGATAAAATTAACTGACATAAGATGGTCAGGGCATCATACCAATAACCTACTTTGCGAAAGAAAAAAGAAAACAAAGCAGCACTCAATAGTGTAATCAAAAGCATCAAAGAATACTCTAGCCAAGGGCTTGCTTGATTGATATAGTTGGCATCAAGTATCATAGATACAATATTGGCATGAATGACTACCCCATACATATCGGGTGTGCGCTTGTCCACATAATTATCATTGAGCGGAGTATAAAATTTATCATCAAAAGAAATCTGTCCAAGTTGACTGCCTAGATAGCCAAGTATAACAATTCTGCCTTTAAAAACACCCTGCCCGTCAAAGCGTCCTTCAAAAATATCATCAAAATCAACTGCCGTAAATACAGACCCTTGCTTGCCTTCTACCTCACCTAGATTTACTTGTTCTACATTGATATTGCCCCTGAAGTTAATATCCTCAAAGGTTTGCTTGCGGTCTAGTAATTTTTTGGCTGCTTGGGCATCATAAAGTTCAGCTATTTTTAGCCCAAAAGAATATTGAATACCTGCATCTTTTACAGTAGCTTGGGGTATAAAAGAGCGACAAGTATAAAAACCAGTCTGATTGCCTGCCCCTTCGGTAGTGAGGTTGGCAAAGCCCCCGTGCCCATGCTTTACAAAACGTTCATTAGAAGTTTCTAAGCTATCAAAAGAGGCTTTTTCGTTGGGTTTGGCGAGTTGTGTTACAAATACCAAATTTTTAATTCTTGCACAAGTAGCTTCAAACATACTGTCTATCACAGGGTCTAGTTCACTTCTAAAAAAAACATCAATTCCTATTACCTTAGGCTGGTACTGCTGTATGGAGTCTAACAGGATAGCAATTCCCTCTCTTCCTAGTTCACCAATATTTACAAGTGTAATTCTATCATCACCTTTTGGGTCGAGGCGTAGTTTAGAGAATACTACATCAGTCATATCAAAATCTTGGGTGGCTTCGGCTATAGGGTTGAGTACCTCGAGATTTTTAAACAAAGGTACTTGTCCAATGCCCCACATAGAGGCAAGCACAATAATAGTAATGACAATATCGTGGAATAAGTTTTTGAGCATATTCGTTGTGTTTAGGTTATCTATGTAAGTAAGTTTTCATAAAGGCAATTTAAGTTTTTTAAACATTATTTGCTAATAATTCTTTACTTTTAAACTCCCAAAAGAGCAAAAAGAATACTAAACTTAACAGAATTAATGTATGTCTTCATCTAAGTTTCGTACAAGGTCAGTTCTTACTGCACAGCAATACATTGAAGGGGTTTTAGCACAAGACAAAGTAGTCTTCAGCAAGGCAATCACTTTGATAGAAAGTAATCTTCCTCAGCATCGCATACAAGCAGAAAAAATTTTAGAAAAATTACTTCCTCATACTGGCAATGCTATCCGATTAGGCATTACGGGTGTGCCTGGCGTGGGCAAGAGTACTTTCATAGAAGCACTTGGTAAATTAGTAACTGCTGAGGGCAAAAGACTAGCAGTACTTGCTGTAGACCCAAGCAGCTCACGAAGCAAAGGAAGTATTATGGGTGATAAAACTCGCATGGAAGAACTAGCCACTGACCCGTTGGCATTCATTCGCCCCTCACCTGCCCGCAATTCGCTGGGAGGAGTAGCCCACAAAACCCGTGAAACAATGCTGCTCTGCGAGGCAGCAGGCTTTGAAGTAATCTTTGTAGAAACCGTAGGCGTAGGGCAGTCTGAAACCATTGTCAAGGGAATGGTAGATTTTTTTCTGTTACTCATGCTGGCAGGTGCAGGCGATGAACTGCAAGGTATCAAGAAGGGAATAATGGAAATGGCTGATGCCATTGCTATTAACAAAGCCGATGGCGATAACCTGCAAGCTGTTAGGCTTGCAAAATTAGAGTATGAAAGTGCATTGCATCTTTTTCCACCCTCAGAGAGTGGCTGGCTTACAGAAGTGCTTACCTGTTCGGCACTTCAAAAAAAAGGTGTCCAAGAGATTTGGGAACTCATCAAAAGGCATCATCATACTACCAAGACATCTGGCTATCTATCTAAAAATAGACAAGTGCAGCACCTCACTTGGCTACACGAAGCTATCAAATACAATTTAGAAGAGTATTTTTATACACATCCGCTTGTCAAAAAACACTTATCTGAGATAGAGCAACAAGTAAAAAATGCTGAAATCCCACCTATCCAAGCGGCATACAAATTATTAAGACTCTATGATAAAAACATTGAAAAAGGTACATAAATTTATGTAATTTTGAAGTATTAATCCGATAAATAGTTTTATTCACAACCCTAAGTTTTAGTAAAGATGAGTATTTTAAGATCCTTAGTCAATTCATTAAAAGCTGCTGTTTCTAACAAAGCCTTCGAGATGATTCAGCTACAAGCCCTCGAGAACCAAATCAAAGAAGCATTGGAGCAAGTTACAGCCGATGGTACTATCACAGCCGATGAAATTGCCGATGTCAAAGAGCTTACAGATAAGCTCAACCTAAGTTCAGAACAATTTGACCACATTCGCTTGCGTGTACTCAAAAATTTGGTTACACATATCCTGGCTGATGGTAAAGTAAGCGAAGAAGAAATGAAACTTTATCAAGAAGTAGAAAGTAGTATAGCCTTAGCAGAGCAGGACGACGAACTAAAAGCCAATGTAGCCAAAATTAAAGAACTTTTTGGAAATGTCTAGCATCACTTCTCTTTTGTGTGGTTCGTAATGTGCGAGCCACTTTTTTAACCCAATCATTCAAATCTTATTGACCTATACAATTGCATAAACAAATTCCAAATCTACTTACGCTTTGCAATCTACTCTGTGGCTGTATCGGTATTGCTAGTCAAGAGGTAGTGCTACAAGTTTTGATGATTTTGCTCGGGATGGGTTTTGATTTTGCTGACGGCTTGGCAGCGCGTTGGTTGAAGGCACACAGCGAAATTGGCAAACAACTTGATTCTCTTGCAGATATGGTTACTTTTGGGGTATTGCCAAGTTTGTTACTCTTTAATCTCATAGCCCATGATACGGCTTATCTTCCATTTGCGTACCTTAGTTTCGTATATGCTGTGAGTGTAGCTTGGCGGTTGGCAAGGTTCAATACATATCAGACAAACAAAAGCTATTTTGTAGGTTTACCCTCGCCAGCGGCAGCCTTTGTAGTAGCAGGCATTGCCTACCAGCCTGATATGCTTCTTTGGAGTCATTATTTTGATAAGTTAAGTGTTTTTGTGTGCTTTACCATTACTTTGTCGGCACTTATGGTAGCAAATATTCCTTTGTTATCTTTAAAGTTTAAGGACCTAGCTTGGCGAGAAAACAAGCTGCGATACGTACTGATTGGCGTGGCTGCGGTGCTAGGTGCATTTTATCAATTGGCTGCCGTACTGCCGATTATATTTATTTATGTTTGCCTTTCTTGGCTATTTAGAGAGAAAATAATTAATCAGTAATTTTACACTTGAAATAGTATTGAGCGTTTTAACCTTTTTGCTTTGTACTTACAATTTATACTTGGACTAAACATACTTTTTAATCATTTATAAATCTAATTTTTATGAAATTTATTGCAGAAATTGATGTAATGCCACTAAAAGAAATTTTAGATCCACAAGGCAAAGCCGTTAAGCTAGGACTTGCCAATCTAGGAATTAAATCTGTGGCTGATGTGCGTGTAGGCAGGCATATAAAGTTAGAGATAGAAGCAAACCAAGAAGATGATGCAAAAGCCATCGCCGAAGAAGCCTGCAAACAGCTATTGGTCAATCGTATTGTGGAGAGTTATACATTCACCATTCATGTAGCTTCTTAAGTCCCAGAGCACTCGAGTTCCCCAGCCCTCAAAGGGGGAGTTTTAGTAAGTCCTCCTTCGGGGGATTTAGGGGGCTGGAATGTATTTTGGTTTAATCTCCTTGATTGCGGATAATTCCAAAGAAGCGTAGTTGTGAGTATTGTTCAAAGGCTTCTTGAAGTGTGAGTTGGTGTGCGTTCAGAAAGTTGGGGTCAGTAAGTGTACGAAAGAATAGGCGGTCATTAAGTACCAATATACTGGTACGAATAGGGTTAAACTCTTCGGCTTGTATGCCTGCGTCATAAAATTTGGCTGTTTCTTCGGAGAGATAATCTAAAAAAGACTCTACTTTTTGCCAATGTATTGGGTAGAGTGCTTTCAAATCAGAGAGAAAAATATTTGAAATATCTGCAATATGGTTGGTTTGAAACTTCAATAGCTCATAGCATCGCTGTTTGAAAGTCTTTTCAGTATTGCCAATTATTTTTTTAAACCCCTTGATTTCTTCCAGTTTGTAGAGAATCACCTCATCTAGCAAGTCTTCCTTTGTAGGAAAATAGTCATAGACCGTAGTTTTGCTTTTTCCAATTTCTTTGGCAAGTAAATCCATCGTGATACCTTTCAACCCATTTTTCTGAAAGTAATGATATAAGGTATGAATCCAAGGTTGGGTTTTTTCTTTGTCTGTTTTTCTAATTCTGTTAATAGCTCTTCTTCCCATATTGTTCTAGTCGTTCAAAGCGTTCTCGAGTTCTTCTACATATTCCTTTAATTCTTGTAAGGCTTCAAGGTTTTTATTTTTGATAGCTTCACTCACACAGTTCATAATATTGGCTTTTAGATTACGTAAATAGACTTTGTGTGGGTCTTCTTGTAGTTGTTTCTGGTTTTTTTGTTTAACTTCTTTGACGGCCTGGTTAAAATTAAGCCCTTGTTCTAAGAACTCTCCTATTTCTCTTGCGTTTTTCCATTCGACTTCTTCAGCATATTTGATAGTAGCAGTTTTTGGAATATTTATTTTTTTATTGAGTATATTCCATTTGAGTTGCTGTTTATCTTGTGTGATTTTATCTATGGCTATGGCAAATTTCTCATCTCTTTTGATGGTTTTTTCAGAGACCTTATGCTGTTCGGCAAGGCGTTGCGCAGTTGGGACACTTTGACCTTTTTGCTCAGAGTATTGGTTTGCCCCTGTTCCGCCTACTTTACCCTTTTCTCTATTGTATTGCAGACCTCTTAGGTAAGATTTGGTTTCTTCACTTACATTGCGTTTTCCTAATTGGTTATTGACCATCCAATCATTGACTATTTCTGCATTTTCAAACTCTTTGACTTCTACTTTGAAATCAAGCTGGTATTCAGTGCAGATTTGAAATCGGTTGTGTCCATCAATGAGTACATATTCATCACCATCTTTCCAAACTATGAGTGCATCGCGGCAACCTTCTGCCAAGATATTATCTTTGAGCTTTTCAAACTCATCGGTAGCAAGGGGAGGAATGAGATTTTTAAACTCTTCACGGATAGTGATGTTCTGCTTTACATTTACTTCACTTACTTTTTGCTGTTTTTCGGCCGCTTCTTTTTGTTTTTCGGCGGCTTTGATAAGTCCATCAAATTTAAAAGTCTTTGCCATTTTCACATTTTATTTTTTTGAATTGATTGAAAATATTTCTTTTAGGCTACAGCGGCTATCAAAAAATTATTTAGCATTGCTAGAGCAGCATTATTCTGATATAGCCAGACGTTCGCTCAGTATTTCTTTGGCAAGTTTGGCATAATCTTCTGCACCATTACATTTGCTATCAAACTCAAATACGTCTTGACCTGCAGCAGAGGCTTCTGCCAGTGTAATGTTTTGCCGGATAGTAGTTTCAAACACTCGTCCTTCATATAAACCTCTGACAGTTTCAGCAATGCTCTTCCTGAAGACAGTATGATTGGTTTGTGTAATCAACATGCCCAAAATAGCCAATTCAGTATTGAGATTTTCTTTCAATTTCTCAATCAGATTGAAGATAGTCTGTAGACCCTTTACAGCCAAATACTCCGACTGTACAATTACAATCACATAGCTAGAAGCTATCAAAGCATTGAGGGTAAGCACCCCTAAAGAGGGAGGACAGTCAATCAAAATAAAATCATAGCTATCAGCTATTTTATCGAGTATTTTTCGTAAGATAAAATAACCATTTACATCAGACTGTAGCCTTAGTTCTGCTTCTGAGAGGTCCAGGTCGGCAGGCACTATATCAAAGTTTTCTCCTAGATTGATAATGGGCAAGTCTGCTTCTCCACAAATTGCCTGATAAATGTTTACTTCAGGCTCTTCTATCCCAGTAGCTTGCGAGAGATTTGCTTGGGGGTCTATATCCACTACCAGTACGCGCTGCCCTTCCAAAGAAAGAGCTTTTCCAAGATTAAGGGTAGAAGTGGTCTTGCCTACTCCTCCTTTGTGATTGATTAATGAAATGATGTTTGCACCCATTTTTTGAGATGATATTAAGTGATGTTAAAAAATCTAACTGTAAAACTGTTAGCCTTGTACTCAAAGTACATTTTTTATCCTAATACAAAATTAAGAGAATTTAAGAGATACTGGCTTAGAAAATTATTTTTTTTCAAATGAATTCATATTTATCTCATTAAAAGTAAAATATTGCTTAGTTTTAGTCTCGTATTTTAAGAAATTACTCAAGCATTGACTTACTTATTTGTGCAATGCTGTAAAACAAAGTATAGTTTTTCACTTTAATTATTTACTAAACATGCAACAAATTTTTTATTTACCTCTTCTATTGACAACTCTACTCCTTGCACCAATTATGTATGCACAGACTCCCTATGGCAATGAACCACTTGCACACACCTATTCTATAGTAGCCATAGACCCTGAAACAGGCGATATGGGTGTAGCCGTACAATCGCATTGGTTCTCTGTAGGCTCGCTCGTTACTTGGGGCGAGGCTGGAGTAGGCGTAGTGGCTACGCAGTCTTTTGTGAATCCCGCCCTTGGCCCCACAGGGTTAGAGATGCTCAAAGCAGGTTTTACGGCACAGCAAGCACTCAAAGGATTGGTACAAGCCGACCCTGGGCAAGCAGTAAGGCAATTTGCTATTTTAGATGCACAAGGCAATGTAGCAGTACATACGGGCAGTAACTGCATAGAAGCTGCAGGGCATCTTGCGGGTGAAGGTTTTTCAGTGCAGGCAAACATGATGCTCAACAACAAAGTATGGGGGGCAATGGCAGAAGCCTTTGAAAAATCAAAGGGTGAGGCATTGGCAGAACGGCTATTGCTTAGCCTAGAAGCTGCCGAAAAAGCTGGAGGAGATATTCGTGGAAAGCAGTCTGCCGCAATGCTCGTAGTCAGGGCAAAAAGTACAGGCAAAGTCTGGCAAGACCGATTGGTAGATTTAAGGGTAGATGATAGCCCTGAGCCGCTGTTAGAACTTCGCCGACTTTACAAGGTACACCAAGCATACAACTACATGAACCAAGGCGACCTTGCCATAGAAAACAATGATGTGGCAGCAGCACTCAAGGCCTATAGCACAGCAGAGGCTATGTTTCCTGAAAATGAAGAAATGAAATTCTGGCATGCTGTTTCGTTGGTCAATATCAAAAAACTAGAGGAGGCTTTGCCTATTTTCAAAGGCATCTTTGCCAAAAATAAGAATTGGCAAGTGCTTATACCCAGAATCCACAAGGTAGGCTTGCTGAATGCCGATGAAGCGAGCCTGAAGAAAATAATGGATTTGTAGTACATTGCCCTGAATCACAGCCAAAGCCATCTGCTTTGGCTGTGATAAATTACTTTGAAATTAAAAAAATAAGAGATATCTTTATCTAAGATTTTAGAAATTTTCTCAGGGTGCTAAACGGCTTATTTTCCAGGTATTGCCTATTTTCTCATACAATAACCTATCGTGCAGACGGCTAGGGCGACCTTGCCAAAATTCTATCTTTTCAGGTAAAAGGCGATACCCGCCCCAGTGAGGAGGTTTGGGTACTGCTCCCTCGGTGTATTGCTTAGTAAGCGCTTCAAAATTATTTTCTAAGACTTGCCTGTTATCTATCACCTGGCTTTGCGGAGATGCCCAAGCCCCTAACTGACTGCTATGTGGGCGAGAGTGAAAGTACTGACTTGATGTTGCTTCACTTACTTTTTCTGTCTTTCCTTCTATGCGTACTTGTCGTTCTAGTTCTGCCCAAAAGAAAGTGAGGCAAGCGGCAGGGTATTGGGCAAGATGTTGCCCTTTTTGGCTGTTGTAATTAGTATAAAATACAAACCCTGTTTCATCTAATCCTTTGAGTAGCACAATGCGTCCGGAGGGCTGCCCCTCAGCAGAAACAGTAGCAAGGTGCATCGCATTGGGTTCGGGAATTTCGGCTTTGCGTGCCTCTTCAAACCAATTTTGGAATTGAAGAAGTGCATCAGGATTGGCTTTTGAAATATCCAAATCCTCGAGTGTGTATTCTTTGCGAATTTGTGCAATTTCTTCTGAATGTGTCATAAAATCAAGTGAATTAGTAAAAATGTAAAATTAGATGTTTGAAAGCAATAACTCAATGATAAAAATCAAAGTTTTGACTTGAAGTTTTCAAAATCTCTATTCACTGAGTAGTGGAGTAAAGATAAAAAAATTGTGTGATAATGAAAAGATAGCTGCTAATATTCTGAAAGTCCGAGTTATCCACAACTTGTCCACAGTTTAGGAGTATTTTGTGGATAACACTATACAAATATTCGGTTTAGATGCAAAATAAAAAGTAGGTGATAAAACTTTTTTGTAGGTCAGCACAGGTAGTGCTTTCATTTATTTGATAATCCTTGATAAAACGACAATTAATGATGTTCTTTGTGAATACATAAAAAGGCGAATAGTGTCTATTTTTACTAGCATCATTTCACTTAAACTACCATGAGCAGAACTATCATTATCTCGAATCGTTTACCTGTAAAAATTGAAAAAACAGAGGATGGCTTCTCTTATCAACCAAGCGCAGGTGGGCTTGCTACTGGGCTAGGTTCAGTCTATAAGCAAGGCAATAACTTTTGGATAGGTTGGCCTGGGCTTGAAGTAACCGACCCCAAGCAGCAAACTGTTATCAAAGAAGGAATCAAAGCAGAAAACCTTGTGCCTGTATTTCTCACCGAAGAAGAAATCCATGATTTTTATGAAGGCTTTAGCAATGCTACACTTTGGCCTATTTTTCATTATTTTGCAGAATATGCTGTCTTTGAAGAAACCTACTGGGAGGCTTATAAAAAGGTCAATCAAAAATTTTGTGAAGTTATTATTCAACATTTACAGCCCGAAGACACAGTGTGGGTACACGATTATCAACTTCTTTTATTACCTGCACTTTTGCGTGAGCATTTCAAAGATTTATCCATTGGTTTTTTTCAACATATTCCTTTTCCTTCTTTTGAAGTATTTAGGTCTGTTCCTTGGCGTAGAGAATTGCTCAACGGTATGCTGGGTGCAGACTTGATAGGTTTTCATACTTATGACGATATGCGGCACTTTCTTAGTTCTGTCAGCAGATTGGCAGGGATAGGCTATCAGCATGGGCAGGTGGGTATTGACAATAGAACTGTTACAGTTGATGCTTTTCCGATGGGGATAGATTATGAAAAATACGCACAAACGGCTACATTGCCCGAAACTATCTCTCGAGAGGTGCGCTACAGGAAATCACTTGGTGAAGAGCGCATTATTCTCTCAATAGACCGTCTTGATTATTCAAAGGGAATCCCGCAGCGTTTAAGGGCCTTAGAATTGTTTTTTGAGCAACACCCTGAGTACCTTAACAAGGTTTCTCTTTTTATGATTGTAGTTCCCTCGCGTGATAATGTGGAGCGTTATCGTCGTCTGAAAGTTGAAATAGATGAACTAGTAGGGCGAATTAATGGAAAGTATGGAAGAGTAAATTGGGCACCTATTCATTATTTTTACCGCTCTTTCCCTTTAGAGGCACTCTCAGCATTTTATAGAATGGCTGATGTAGCATTGGTTACGCCTTTGCGTGATGGAATGAACCTAGTCTGTAAGGAATACATTGCAAGTAAGATAGACCAAACAGGGGTACTTATTTTGAGTGAAATGGCAGGTTCTGCCAAAGAACTTTCTGATGCTATCTTAATAAACCCCTTTGACATCAAGCAAATCACAGATGCACTCTGTCAAGCACTTACCATGCCCCGAGAAGAACAACAGCAGCACATGGCAGTGATGCAAAACTCTCTCAAAAGGTACAATATTCATCATTGGGTAACTCTTTTTCTGGGAAGACTTACTGAAACCAAAGAGTTGCAAAAGCAAAGCATTACACGCAAGCTAGATAACAACGTATTGCAAAAACTCTTGGTTACCTATCAGCAAGCCAAAAAACGTATTTTGTTTTTAGATTATGATGGTACGCTTGCACCATTTACCAAAAATCCAGAAGAGGCAAAACCTACGCCATCACTCTTGAAACTGCTCGAGCAACTCTGCAATGACTCCAGAAACCACGTTGTGGTGATTAGCGGGCGGGGCAGAGATAGTCTGGGCATTTGGCTTAAAGACCTGCCGCTTGACCTTATCTGCGAGCATGGCATCTGGCGAAAAGAAAAAGAAGGTGAATGGCACATGGCTGAAAATATCTCTAATGAGTGGAAGCAAGAGATTATGCCCGTACTAGATTTGTATGTAAACCGCACCCCTGGCTCTTTTGTAGAAGAAAAAAACTATTCTCTCGTATGGCACTACCGCAAAGTAGAAACTGGCTTGGGCGAGCTACGCACGCGTGAGTTGAGTAGTCATCTCAAATACCTTACTATCAACATGCAATTGCAAGTACTAGAAGGCAACATGGTAGTAGAAATCAAACCCGCTGCCGTCAATAAAGGGGTAGCAGCAAAAACTTGGTTAGAGAGATTTCCATCTGACTTTGTCATGGCAATTGGTGATGACCGCACTGATGAAGATACCTTCAAGGCAATGCCCGAAGATGCTTTTACTATCAAAATAGGTGCAGAAGGTTCAGAGGCAAAATATTATCTTCCTTCTACTGAGAAAGTACATGAACTACTAGCTAAGATGGTCAAGTAGCTTTATGCTCAGATTGGGCTATTTTTTTGGGTGAGTGCTGTATTGCCTAAGACGCTAGTCTCACCAAACGCTCACGCACAAACTGTGAAGTTTGTTGTTTATTATATAAATTAGGGCGAATCTGAAGCTCAAGTACAGCATCTTTGTCATCAGAAAACATGGGTTTGAAATCAAAGTTCTGTAGTTCTTCTTCAAAGACTCCCTCTAAATAGAGATACAACTCATAGAGTAGCCGTTTTCTTTCTTCTACATCTTCTGAGATTTGAGGCAGTGAAATAGCCATGGGAATAAAGCAGAGCGTCATCATGTTGCGTGCTTCAAGGTGGCTGATGTAATAATAAAAGACGAAGTTTTCAAAATAAATGCGATTGTTCATAATACAGAAAATTTAGAAAATACCATTTAACAGGCTCTACTGCATAACGCAAAAATATTACAAATGGCTTTCTTATAGTCTGAAAATTGCAAAATAGCTTTAAAAAAATTGTAAGAATTGCATAATTTTAGTATTAAATTATCCTTATTTTTGCATTTAGCTTGCAATTCTTTCTTTAAACTGGGTAGGTGTAATGCCTGTTATTTTCTTAAAGACCCTATCAAAATAGTGCAAACTATTGAACCCTAGCTCATAGCAAACATCAGAGATATTACAATTTTGCCTGGCAAGTAGTTGCTTGGCAACACGTATTTTTTCTTTGGTAATGTAAGTGGTAGGAGACTCTCCAAATGCTTCTTTGAAATACCTATAAAAACTCGCTTGGCTCATACCTGCAATGCGGCAGAGCTGTTCGGGCTGTATCTCGGTTTTGAGGTGCTTATGAATATATTGCGCCACCTCTGTAAAACGATGCCGAGGGTCTTTCTGGGTGCAAGGATTAAGTAGCAATTGCTTTGCTTCAGTTTGTAATACTCTGATAATCAACTCTTTCAAGCTGAAATCAATAAAAGTAGGCTTAGCCGCTTGGTTATTTTCCAAAAAAAGTTGCACTAAGCGGTGGATATTGTTAGTAATCTGAGGACTACGCAAAATAGCATAACTACCTATCTCCTGTCCATCTGTCCAGTCATCATATTGGTTAAGCTGCTCGTAGTGTT
Source organism: uncultured Cytophagaceae bacterium (assembly GCA_964480455.1). Classification (GTDB taxonomy): domain Bacteria; phylum Bacteroidota; class Bacteroidia; order Cytophagales; family Microscillaceae; genus JAABSX01. The sequence continues at coordinate 32,958 of CAYZQI010000008.1, read as the reverse complement.
GTGCTGCTGTATCTTTTACCAATTCATCTGAAACGAGCAGAGCCAGACAGCGTGTAGGTTGCTGCATAGAAGCCTTCGGGAAATCTATTTTCATCATTTGATTGGGAGGCAGTACCATGGTTTCGTTGGGCAGAAAGTCTAGTGCTGACTGACCGCTAAAGTGCATTACTTTTTTGCCTTCAATCATACCTACAATTACCGCGTGATTAAATTGCAATTCTACAAGGCTTGCTTCTTCAAAGGTTTCATAAATATTCAGTTCAGCACGTTCACTACCATAGACAGTACGATTTTCTACTATTTTATCCAGAGGACGGCGTTGTTGTGTGTGCACGATGAGGTCACGAATAGGTTGGGTAGAGGTAGGGAAGCGTAAATCTTGCATGATTTTGATAATTTAATATTACTGTTGGGTTCTATTATCCAATTTATTATAAAAATAAAGCAATAAATTAAAAAAGACAAATGAAGTATTTTTATTAACATTTTTTTTGGGATAAGGCTTATTGTTTTGCTAATCTTAATTTTAGCCAATTTCACTATTGGTAGCAAAAAATAAAACAAGCCTCCACTGGGCGTAGAGGCTTGTTTGCCAAGATACGATTAATAATTTAAGCTGAGATTATTATAAGTCTAAGCCGTAGCGTTAGCACGTACAGCAGTTTGTGCAGTGTTGATGCCCTTGATAAGGTCAGCACCTTTCTCGCCAATCATAATACTTGGCGCATTGGTATTACCTGAAACAACGGTAGGCATAATAGAAGCATCTACTACACGCAAGCCCTCCAAGCCGTGTACTTTAAGGTTGGTATCTACCACGGCCATTTCGTCCCTGCCCATTTTGCAAGTTCCTACTGGGTGATACACCGTCTCGAGGGTTTTGCGGATATGCTCCATTACTTCATCATCATTGGCAACAGAAGCAGGGAAGTGCTGTTCTTTGAGATAAGTTTTGAAAGCTGCTGACTGAAATACCTTGTGTGCAAGTTTAGTACCTTCAAGTAAGAGTGTACGGTCTGCTTCTGCCTCTAGGTAGTTGGGCTGAATGATAGGCGCATCTAGTGCGTGGCTTGAGCGTAGCCCAATGTAGCCCCTACTTTCGGGTTTGAGTAATGTAGGCAGAATTGAGTAGCCATCTGTATGTGGGTAAGTATTGGGGTTGTAGAGGTCTTTATCGTAGCCTCCCATGTGTACGGGTGCAAAGTGCAGCTGCAGGTTAGGGCGGTCGGCATTCTTGTCAAGTTTTACGAAAGCATTTGCCTCGAGGGGGCTTGCAGTAAGTGGCCCTTTTTTGAAAAGCATAAACTGCGCTAATGCTTTAAGTTGGTTGAGTGGTTTGAGGTTATTGTTGGCAGTGATGGGCATAGAACACATACAGCTAATGACCGAGAAGACGTGGTCTTGTAAGTTTTTGCCTACACCTGGTAAGTGATGCAGCACCTCTATTCCTTTTGCCTTCAGTTCTTCGGCATTGCCTATACCAGAGAGCATCAAGATTTGTGGCGAGCCAAAAGCACCTGCCGACAAGATGACCTCTTTGCGTGCATGGGCGGTTTGTGTTTCATTATTCTTTTTGCCTTTAAAAAACTCTACGCCTATTACTTTTTTGCCCTCTAAAAGCAATCGCTTGGTATGGGCAAGGGTGAGTACAGTAAGGTTAGGACGTTTCATGACGGGCTTCAAGAAGGCCGAGGCGGCACTCCAGCGTTTACCATTTTTGATAGTAAACTGAAAAAGGCCTGCACCTTCTTGCTTTGCCCCGTTGAAGTCATGGTTTTCGGGAATCCCTACCTCTTGGCAAGCACGTGTAAAAGCATCGGCAAGAGGAGATTTATGTTCTTTGGCAAAAGTAACATTGAGTTCGCCATTTTGCCCGTGGTAAGCCCCTTGGACTTGTTCGTTGTGCTCAGATTTAATAAAATAAGGCAGTACATCTTCATAGCCCCAGCCAGCATTACCCATTTTTAGCCAGTCGTTGTAGTCTTCGGCATTGCCTCTGATGTATGCCATAGCATTGGTAGAGCTACAACCGCCCAATGCTTTACCTCTGGGCTGAAACATACGGCGCTGGTTTACGTGGGTTTGAGGCTCGGTATGGAAGGCCCAATCTACCTCTGTGTTGTTGAGTTTAGAGTAAGCAGCGGGTACATGGATTTCTAATTTGGAGTCTTTTCCTCCAGCTTCTAAGAGCAACACTTGGTTGTCAGGATTTTCGCTGAGGCGGTTAGCAAGTACACATCCTGCCGAGCCCGCTCCTACAATGATATAGTCAAAATTCATAATTAAGAATATTTTAGGGTTTGTAAAATAGGAAAAGACCTATTTTTTATTGGACAAGTCTAAGAAAAAAAAGTGATTTTTCAAAGCATTTATAGTTTTAATATCCAAATAAAAAAATAAGTCTTACTCAGATTACCCTAAAATTATTCTATGATAGATAATTTAATGGCATTAGTTCGCTGTTTTTTATTGATAGGCATACTAGCCAAGTGGATAATCCTATCTCCTTTTTCTATCACTCCTTTTTCTAACAAGATGCGCTGCACATCTTGAAAGGTTTTATCAGTAGATTCAAATCTATCATAGTAGAAAGCACGGATACCCCACACTAGGCTCAATTGATTAACCAACTGCTTGTTGGCAGTAAAAATAAAGATATTGGCACTTGGGCGGTGGCTTGCAGCCCTAAAAGCAGTGTAGCCCGAGCTAGTCATTCCTAAGATAGCACTTGCATCTACATTTTCTACTAGTCGGCTTGCGGCTGCTATGACACTATCGTTGTAGAAAGTAGGTGAAGAGGGGTTTGCCTGTTGATTTTTGTGGTAGATATTATCCGCCTTTGTTTCAGCAATGTAAATCGTTTTGGTCATTTCCTCGATGACTAGCTTTGGATATTTTCCCACAGCAGTTTCAGCACTCAGCATCAAGGTATCTGCTCCATCTATTACTGCATTGGCAATGTCGTTGGTTTCTGCACGCGTTGGGCCTGGGTTAGTAATCATGCTTTCCATCATTTGTGTAGCAATAATGACAGGTTTGGCTGCTTGGATACATTTTTTGACGATGGTTTTTTGTGCCATAGGCACTTCTTCCATACCTATTTCTACACCTAAGTCGCCTCTGGCTACCATAAGCGCATCAGAGACTGCAATGATTTCATCTAGGTTTTGCATGGCTTCGGGTTTTTCTATTTTGGCAATCACCTTGCAGCTTTTACTTTTTTGGCGGATAAGGTGCTTTAAAAGTAAAATATCAATATGATTTCTCACAAAAGAAAGTGCAATCCAGTCTAGTTCGTGTTCCAAGCCAAACATCAAATCTTCGGTATCTTTTTCGGTGAGTGAGGGCGAAGATACTTGTGTATTGGGCAGGTTAATCCCTTTTTTGGATTTGAGTACACCGCCAAAAAGTATTTTTGTAATGACTTCAGTAGCAGTTACATCGGTTACCTCTACAGAGATTTTGCCATCATCCATCAAAATTTTATCACCTATTTTTACATCTTTGGGCAAGGCTGTATAAGTTGTGCTTATCTTTTTGGCAGTACCTAGTTCGGATTTGGTAGTGATGATGAGTTGCTTGCCTTTCTCGAGCATAGCCTCCCCCTTTTCCATATCTCCCACACGAATTTTAGGCCCTTGTAAGTCTTGAAGAATGGCAAGATTGAGGTTATGTTCTTTGTTGATTTGCCTGATGTTTTGTACTACTTTGAGGTGTTCTTCGTGTGTGCCATGCGAGAAGTTGAGGCGAAAGATATCTGTTCCTGCCTCGGCAAGTTCAAGGAGTTTATCCTTTGCGTTGCAGGCGGGACCTACGGTTGCAATGATTTTGGTTTTGTTAAAATGCTTTCTCATTTTCAAGTAAATTTGAGGTGTTTTTATTGATTTCATTGGTATTGATTTGGGTATGTTTTCAAATCAAAGGTAAAGTAACACAAAAACTTTGTGCTATTAAAAACATTTCAGTAGTTTTAGAAAAAACATGGCGAACCTTATAGAAGAATGATTTTACGCAAAACAACAATAAAGTATTCTGGTCAAGAAAAGGGACAATTAGATTATTTGGTTCTAAGTGATTTTACTTAATACATAACATCTTGAAACATAGATTTTACTGATTTAAACAGATTTATCATAGATTTTATTTACCAAAAGTCTCTGATACCAAATAAAATCATATAGGGTCGATTATTTTAGACATTTATGGTAAAGAGAACTAAATAAAGTAGATAACTACTTTTTATAAAATACTCATTACTAATGAGTTATAAATAATAATTTAATAATTGCGGTTGTCTGACAATTTTTGTGGAAATCTGTAGCAGCGAACTTCTAGTCCGCTGGCATTTATGTTCTAAACAGTATTTAGCTCATCTTAACGCACACCATCACAAAAATTGTCAAAGAATCATAATTGGTAAGCAATTCCTTAGATAATTATTTGAGTAATTTAGAAAAATACTGCAAAGGAGCTAGTAATAAAATAATTTTGCTGAGAAGGCTGTCCATCAAGCATAAAAATTTCATCTTTACTTTGAAAAGTCCTGCCCTCAATGCGCCATGTAGCAAATTCGGTGAAGCGATAGTCTAGTCCCATAGAATAGCCCCACGTCTGAAATCCATTGGGCGTTTGTGTAGCAATAATGACTTCATTTTCATCGCTAAAGTACTCTCCTCTTGCAGTAAAGGCGAGTTTTTCGGTGGGTGTATAGCGCAAAACGACAATGGGTGAAAACCAGGTATTAAGTGTTTTGCTTCCTTTTTCTTGCTGCTCAAAGCCAATGTCAAATCCTGTGATGATACCCCATTTATCAGAAAGCTGAAATCTAGTATAGAAATTATGAAAATAACGCATCTGCCTCGTGCTGTCAGGTGTATCTGTGCCAATGAATGAACTACTATTGAGAGTAATGTTTTTGTGAGGTGTAAAAGTGATTTGGTGTCCAAAAGCGGGGGTATTGTTGCCTTCTAGGCGTTGTATGCGTTGCCAACCATTGAGTAAAAGTCCTGCCAAGTACCATTTTTCATTTTCGGAGGTATAAGAAAGTTTCAAGCCACTTTCATAGTAGGGAGAGTTTTCTGCAAGTAAGCCACGGGTCAGGCTCCAGCACTCTGCCCCCTTAGCACTCTCAAAGCCAATGTGTGCTGGTATTATGCCCATATCTATCCAGAGATTTTTTTGCTTGGCGAGTTTGAAACCTACATTCGCCTGAAAAATATTTTTGAGTACGCCTGGTTCTGCCCCTTGATTATCGTTGGCAAATACGCCTGCCATTAGTCCTAAATTTGCCCTAACTTTTTCTGTCTTGTACTTTGCTTGTAGCAGCCCAAGATTGGCTGTAAATTCATTGTGCCGATTGAAAGAAAATAAGAAATCTTGCTTTGCTTGATTGCTAGGGCGGGCAAAATCAAAGCTGTAATAAGTTTCTAGGTAGCCCTCAAATTGAAATAGACCATTTTTTTCAATTTCTTGAGCAGATAAATACTGAAAAAATAAAACTCCAAAATAGCATAAGAAAATACGAATACATAGTGAAGTAAACTGCATAATCAATTTGGTAAGATTAGAATGAATCAATAATAAACAACTGAGTGCAAAAAAATACTCATTTGTATTTTTGAGAGAGAAAGTACAAATTTCAAGCAAATTAGATAATCATATGAAAAAAGCCTTTCCAAGATAATCTGGAAAGGCTTTTTGATGATGAAGCATCAAAAATAAAAATTATTTATCACCTTCTTCTTTTTTCTTCATCTCATCAAATTTAGAAGCACCTTCTTCTTTTTGGCGCGGGAAAAAGTTATTTGTAGTATCTATATCAGCCGTTTCTTCCTTGGGGTCAAGCACAAAACTTGCTACTTCCTTGTCAGTAATGAATACTTTTTTGACATCTTTGGGGTTTCTTCTCCATATTTCAGCAGGAATTTTAATAATTTCTTCTGAGCCATCTGTGTATTGCATTTGCACAATAACGGGCATAATTAGCCCTCCAACGTTTTTAAACTCCAGCTCATAGTAGTATTTTTCGGTAGAAACAATGCCTTTCTCAGCTTCACTGACTCTAAATCCATTTTTTTCAAGGTTAGCTAATAATCCATCAGCATTTTTACGATTGAATTGTTTTACTTCAAAAGGGCTTTTTTCTTTATCAACTTTGATTTTTCCCTCAGCCGTAGGTAATTGGAAGAGGGTAGCTTTCTCGATAGAAATGTCGCAAGGCTCCGTGGTGTAGAACCAACCTCTCCAAAACCAGTCTAAATCTACTGCCGAAGCGTTTTCCATAGTTCGAAAGAAATCAGCAGGCTGAGGATGCTTAAATTTCCACTGTAGGGCATATTGTTTGAAAGCATAATCAAAAAGTTCATGCCCCATGATAGTATTTCTCAAGATGTTTAGCCCGGTAGAAGGTTTAGTGTAAGCATTGGGCCCAAAGTTAAGAATAGACTCTGAGTTGGTCATAATGGGTACAAGCTTGTCAGAGTCTAACTTCATATAAGGTATGATAGCTTTGGGTACACCACGCGTGGCAGGGTAGCCATTAGGATAAGCAACTTTTCCCCAAGGTGTATTGCTTACTTCCAGCTCAGTGAGAAACTCTAAGAAAGTATTGAGTCCTTCGTCCATCCAAGTCCATTGGCGTTCGTCGGAGTTTACAATCATTGGAAAGAAATTATGCCCTACTTCGTGGATAATCACCCCAAACATACCCGCTTTGATGCGGTCTGAAACAGTACCATCGGGGTTGGGGCGACCGTAGTTATAGCAAATCATGGGGTATTCCATACCATTAGAAGCCTCTACGGAGATGGCCACAGGGTAAGGATAATCAAAAGTATGCTTTGAATAATTGCGAAGGGTAAGTGCCACGAGATTGGTAGAGTAATCTCCCCAGAGAGGGTTAGCTTCTTTGGGGTAATACGACATAGCCCAGACTTTTTTGTTTCCTACTTCTACTTGCATAGCGTCCCAGATAAATTTGCGCGAGCTAGCCCAGGCAAAATCACGTACATTTTCTGCCTTATGAATCCAAGTTTTCTTTTTAGTAGCTTTGTTTTTTTCAGCTTGAGTAGCTTCTTCTTGAGTTACAATCACCACAGGTTTGTCCGATTTTTCGGCTTGTTTCCAGCGTTTGAGTTGCTCTTTGCTGAGGACATCTTGCGGGTTTTGCAGCTCACCCGTGGCAGCTAAAATGTGGTCTTCGGGTACAGTAATCTGCACTTCATAGTTACCAAAAGTAAGTGCAAACTCCCCACTGCCCAAGAATTGCTTATTTTGCCAACCATTCACATCATCAAAAACTGCCAAGCGTGGAAACCACTGCGCCTCAGCATAGACGTTGTTGCCATCTCCAGGGAAGTATTCATAGCCGCCACGACCGCCTACTTTGCTGCGCTCACGCATGTTGTGTTCCCACTCGATAGAGAAGGTAAATTTCCCTCCTTTTGCTGCCATAGGCGTAGGCAAGTCTATGCGCATCATAGTTTTGTTGATAGTGTAGGGAAGGTCTTTTCCATTGGCATCTTTCACACTTTTTATTTTTAGCCCAAGGTCTGCTTCATTGATAAACCCTTGGCGGTACAATCCATAGACATTTTCTTCTGAAAGCCCACTGGTAGAGGTAAGGTATGTATCAGAGTCCTTACGGAACTGATTTTGGTCTAGCTGTAACCAAATATAATCCAATACGAAAGGAGAATTATTATAGTAAGTAACTGTTTCAGCACCTTTAAGGTGATTTTGTTCTTCAAATAGTTCTACTTTGATGAGGTAATCGGCTTGTTGTTGCCAATAATCGGGGCCTGGGGCACCATTTGCCCCTCGGTAGCTATTGGGGGTAGGCAGTTCTTCGCCCAATTGTGCAAATTTAGAACTCTTGTAGGGAGGCTTGGGGGTTTGGGCAAAAACATTGCCTATTACCAGCAAGCAGATAAGGAGTAGTATTTTTTTCATGTTTTTAGAGGGTTTAAAAATCTGATGATTTATTAAAAAGTTACTTTCATCATCATTTTTTGGCAAAAAACTATGCTGAAAGTTAATAAAAGACATAGGTTCTGTTATTTTTTTGCGAATATAATCACTTTTTATGATTTTTTTATGATTAGATGCTACTTCTTAAGCGAATAGTCCATTTTAACATTTTAATTAGAGTTCTGCCAATAGATAGCAAATATACAAATACTAATGAGTAGATTGACTGGCAATTTGGGTGGAGAAGCACTGTAAAATAGCTATGAGGCTATTCAGAGAGTAGAAAGTTTCTGATAGATTTTTGGGTAAATGTATAGTAGCAAGAAGCCCAATAACCCACATACAATTTCTTATTTATTGGGCGAATCAGACCAGGACGGCTAACTTTTTTTATGAGAGTGGTGTTTTTAGGGAGTAAATTCAGTACAGCTACTTTTAAATTTAAATAAAATATTGTTTCATCTTATCAAAAAATGCAAAAGGTAGAAAACATTGGGCAACTCATAGGCAATACTCCTCTCGTAAAAGTAGCTCTTCCCGAAATACCCAAATTTGTAGAAGTTTATGGGAAAATGGAAGGGCATAATCCAGGGGGAAGTGTCAAAGACCGCCCCGCTTTCAATATGATACAAAAAGCCTTAGAAAGAGGAGTCATCAATCAGCACTCAAGGCTTGTAGAAGCTACTAGCGGCAATACAGGCATTGCACTTGCTATGGTTGCTGCCTCTTTTGGATTGAAAATCACGCTCATTATGCCCGAAAACTCTACTCAAGAGCGCATAGACACTATGCGTGCTTTTGGGGCGGAGGTCATACTTACTCCAGCAGCAGGCACTATAGAATATGCACGCACCCTTGCCGAAGAAATGGTAGCCAAAGAAGGTTATTTTATGCTAGACCAATTTGCCAATTCTGATAATTGGGGCGCACACTACCTCACTACCGCACCCGAAATTTGGCAAGCTACTGAGGGGAAAATTACCCATTTTGTAGCAAGCATGGGCACTACTGGCACCATCATGGGCAATTCACGCTACTTGAAAGAGCAAAATCCCGACATTCAGATTGTGGGTGTGCAGCCCGAGGAAGGGGCTAGTATTCCAGGCATTCGCAAATGGTCGCCAGAGTTTTTACCCAAAATCTATGAACCTGCCCGTGTAGATAGCATTCTTTATGTAGATGAGGCAGCAGCAAAAGCCACCACACGCCGTATGGCAAAAGAATGTGGTATTTTTGCAGGCATGAGTAGCGGTGGTGTGATGAAGGCAACTCTTGACCTTGCCCAAAGCCTGAATACTCCAGCACTGATTGTTTGTATTGTTTGCGACAGAGGTGACAGGTACTTGAGTTCAGGGCTTTTTGCGCAGTCATAAGTTATTTAAATTGTGTTTTAGTGATTTTGAATTATTGATTGTCAGCTACTAGCTAGTTTAATCAATTGATAATCAGTATTTTAGAAATAAAAATATCAGAATTTTTTTTCCTCACGAGGCACTTCTGAGTGCAAAAGTATGTGTTTAGTAGATTATTTTAAACAGTAGTAAAAAATGGCAGAGTCTATTTATATTCCGGATACCCAGCAGCGCAGTGAAATCTATGAGGCACTTCAACCACAAGTAGCTACACTCCTTGCCGATGAACCAGACTTGATTGCCAACCTTGCCAATTTTGTGGCAGTATTGAAAGAGGCATTTCAGTTTTTTTGGGTGGGTTTTTATATCGTAAAAGATAATCAACTCGTGCTAGGGCCTTTCCAAGGATCACTTGCCTGTACACGTATTGCTTTTGATAAGGGAGTCTGTGGGGCTTCTTACACACAGCAAAAGACCCTCATAGTGCCAGATGTAGATGCTTTTCCAGGGCATATTGCGTGCAGTTCGGCATCTCGCTCAGAGATTGTAGTGCCTGTTTTTGACAAAGATAAAAATGTGGTGATGGTATTAGATGTAGATAGTACTGAGCTAAATGATTTTTCTGAAAAAGACCAAAAAGGCTTGGAAAATCTTGTGCGGTTGATTGAAAGAAATGTACTTTAGGGAGTGTTTAATAAATAACCTACCCGGTCTGTACTAGGGACGGGGTCGCTCAAAGCGACCCCGTCACTGATTAGCAATAAGCCTGAATCTGATTTGGGTATAATATTTCCTGTTTACTCCCTAAATCTGATAAGTTTATTTATTTTATGTGTAGCGAGTTATCCATTTGTTGCGTACGGCTACAGCCTTTATTTGATTATTGAGGCGAATTTTTCATTTTTTTCACTGAAATTAGAACAAAAATTTGTAGCTTTGTTACTTAACTAAGTATAAAACAAAAAGCACAATTTTTTTAACGGAAAACCCCCAAACAACATGAAAAAAAGAATAGGTCTTATTTTAGGATTGGCAGCCATAGCTGGTGGTGCGTATGTATGGTACAAAAACCGTAAGCCTGAGTTCAACATCTTAGAATTTAACAACCGCGACAAGACCGTAAAATGGCAATATGGCACCATTATCAATGTAGCACGTGCAGGGCAAAACGATACCTACAGCAGCAGCCCAAATTCTGATTTTTTTGTAAATGTAGGTTCTATTGAAAATGACGGTGATGTCATTGGGATTCGCTTCAACTTTTTAGGAAAAGATGACAGAGAACCTAAGTTTATCTATTTTAACTAAATTTCTTGTTGCTGCCTAAAAAACTTACGTACTTTATTCATTATTTACTCAAAAGCCTTGATTTTAGCCCTAAAATCAAGGCTTTTTTTGTGCATACTCATAAACTGTAAATTTTCATCAAAATAAATGATGTAGGAAATGAAGTGAATTTGAACATCTTGTGGGTCTTATCGTAAGAAAATAAATACAATCTGACACCTATGTAACAACAATACTACTATCAAATCTTAACCATTTCGTAACAAAGGCAAAAAAATAAAATCACTGTGCAACTTGTTAATTAGGGGTGGTGTCTTTGAGTTGAATGAAGCATTGAAAAACAAGTGTAATGTTTTAGCTTGAAATGCTACAAATCAAACAATTAACAAATAATCATATAACCTGAAATTCTTAATCCTATTCATTATGAATCTATTTTCATTTAAGCCCAAAACCAAAAAACCCAAAGTATATTGGGTCATTCAAGAAGCCGAGAAAAGCAACGAAGGCGTGTTGGTAAAGTATTTTAACGATAAAAATGAAGTGATTTTTGAAGAAACTTTCAAAGGTATTGTACAAGGGGTAATTGATGAGGTTACTATCCAAAAACTCAATCAAACCAAAAATACTGTACTGCAAAGCCTAGCTTACTCTTAAAGTAAGCTGGGTGCAAGTCAAATTGACTTCCTTATGCCCTCTCTTGAGGAGAGGGAAGGGGTGTGAGGTGGCTAAAAGGGAAAATTTGACTTGAACCCAGAAAGCTTGGCTTTGTTTCAATGCTTGAGTTTTCCTACTCCATTGTAGGAAAGCTTACCAGATTCAGGCTTTTATCTTGCCAAAAACAAAGGGGCCTTATTTAAGCAATATTCTAGCATTAAATAGCGCTGTATTTCTTAAGATTTTACAAGATTCTCTTTATTTTTGCCAAAAATTAGCCCGAAAAAATGAAGAATAGACTCTTACTCAATTTACACCTTTTCTCTATACTTGCACTAATGGCAGCAAGCTGTGCCCCTGCCTCAGTACCTATAGCCACTACTTCTGATGATTTTGCAATTTACCGCAAGCAATACAACTATACCCCTGAGCGATATGAGGGCAATGAAACTTTGGTCAAAGAGGTGTTGCTTCAGTTTGACTCTACTACCCAAAAAGCAGACATTACGCAACAATTGAATGAGTTTTTAGATGCGCCCCCATTGGTGGTAGATTTAGGGCTTCCTGAAGGGCTCATCAAGCTTGATGGGTGGCGTATTCAGATTTATCGTGGGCGCGACCGCAAGGCAGCAAGTGAGGCTAGACAGCGTTCGTATGCCTTATTTCCCAATCTTACCCCTTATATGATATACAATGCACCCCGATACCAAGTACGTGTAGGTGATTTTTTAGAGCCTTATGAGTATCAACAATTTTTGAAAGCCTTTAAGAAAGAATTTCCTACTGCCTTAGCAGTGCCAGATGTGGTGAACATAGTGGTAGAAAAAGATGAAAAAATTTATCCCAGAGACAAATGACCTCAGCACAAATTACCCTCATTCGTAATGAACTTGAAGAGGCACAAGCCCTTTTAAGTGTTTTTTTAGAGAATAAAGATAGTTTAAAAAAAATAGAAGCCGTTGCTCAAATGATGGCAAAAGCTATCAAACAAGATAAAAAAATAATTAGTGCAGGCAATGGAGGCTCACATTGTGATGCTATGCACTTTGCCGAGGAACTCTCAGGGCGTTATCGTGCAGATAGAAAAGCACTACCCGGTATAGCTATTTCAGACCCAAGCCATCTCTCTTGTGTGAGCAATGACTATGGCTATGAATATGTTTTCTCAAGATTTATTGAAGCATTGGGGCAAGAAGGAGATGTTTTTTTGGGTATTAGCACCAGTGGCAATTCTAAAAATATCATAAAAGCTGCCGAGATGGCACGCCAAAAACATATCAAAGTAGTGGCATTGACAGGTAAAGATGGAGGGGCGTTGGCTGCGCTTGCCGACATAGAAATCAGAGTGCCGCATTTTGGCTATGCAGACCGTATCCAAGAAATTCATATCAAAATAATTCATATTTTGATTATGCGCATAGAGCAAATTGTGCTAAATACTTAGCTTTTGGTTACTTCTTTGTGGGCACGCGCTCCGCTAATATCAGGATTGAGGCAGCGGCACATCATCAGTCCAAGGCTTTTTGACCAGAAGCTCGGGGTTATGCTTTTTGAGAAGCTGCAAAGCCCTATTGCGTTGCACCCAAAGCGTGATGATAAGCACAAGCATAATTGCAATAGCAATTCCAAAGCCAGTAGCAAGTTGGGTATTGTTGCTGTTCTTGATATGGCTCTCAAGCTGATTAAGCCTTCTGTATTTTGCCAAGATTCTTTCATTAGTAGGGGTAGAAAGTCCTATTTTGGTTTTGATGAGGTGTGCTTTTTCATAGGCTTGGTACGCCTCTTTATCTTGATAAAGCCTCCCGTGCAGTGTACCAATGCTTTCATACGCTTCAGCTTCGGCTTTGAGATTGCCTAGCTCGTGCTGAAGTACTGCTATTCTTTTAAAATAATCTAGAGCTTGTTGGTGGCTGTCATCATCTAAGGCGCGGTAATAAAAATTAGCGATGATACCTAACGTTCTTACTTTTTGAACCTTGTCGCCTAATTCTTCATAAATCTCGAGTGCTTTTTTAAAATCATCAACTGATTTACTTAGTTTTCCTAAGTCTTTATAGTCAATAAGTGCTACCCTAGTGAGCGCATCTGCAATGCCTTTTTCATAGCCTGCTTTTTCTGCCAACCTGAGGGCTTGTTTGGTATAAAAAGCGGCTTGCCCTTCTTTGCCGATGGTGCTTAATTCATCTGCTAGCGCATTGAGTGTATTGATTTTATCAACGTCTAGCTTTGCCACACGCAAAATCCTGTAAAGACTATCTAGCTGTCCGCATTGTGCAAGGGCATTTGTAGTAGCAAATTGGAGCAGTAATAATGTACTGAATAAGAAAATAAAGTGCCTCATATTTGAATCTTTTTCTTATCAGTATTGCAAAATTATTACCAAAAGGGTGATGGAATGATTGATTTTATGAATTTTCTTTCGCCTTTTGCGTAGTAAGCACTAATTTTGTCATAGTATTAAATTCTCCCAAAACACATGTTGAGGATACACCGTGAAGGACATCAAATTTTAGCATCATTGACATTGGGCTTGGTACTGCTCCATGTTGCCTTGTTTTACTTTCAGCCTCTACAGTGGCTCAACTATTTTTTGGTTTTGGGTAGCCTGCTATTGTGGCTGTTTGTCTTGCAGTTTTTTAGAAATCCTGCCAGACATACCCCTTTTGATAGTAGCGCTGTCTATTCGCCTGCCGATGGCAAAGTAGTAGTGATTGAAGAAACGCTTGAGAAAGAATACTACAAAGAAAAACGCCTTCAAATCTCGGTTTTTATGTCACCGCTCAATGTGCATGCCAATCGCAGCCCTATCAGTGGTAAAGTGTGCTATTATCAGTACCATGATGGCAAATATTTGGTAGCTTGGCATCCTAAATCTAGTGAGCTCAACGAGCGCAACAGTATAGTGATTGAAAGCCCGCAAGGTATATCCATTCTAGTAAGGCAAATTGCAGGTGCAATGGCACGCCGCATTTGTTGTTATTTACAAGCCCAAAGTGCTGTGGTGCAGGGAGAGGAATTTGGGTTTATCAAGTTTGGCTCGAGGGTAGATGTGTTTTTACCTTTGGATAGTAAAATTAACGTGAAAATAGGTGATAAAGTAAAGGCAGGAGAGAGTGTATTAGCATTTTTTGAAGAAAAGTAGGGCTAATGAGCAGAAAACAAGTACTTAAACCACAAAAATATTTTAACACATCTATTAAATTCTAACAACTTTTTGGATAAAAATAGGTACTACTGTAAAAAACAGTCTATTATTTTTTACACATTCTACTATTTACAGGAAATATGCAAAATACAAATCCTTTTTCCATACCTACCGATTATGATGAGAAGATTAAAAGGCTACTTGAGAGTAGCAACCGAGGAAACGTAGAACTTGCCTTTCAACTTATGACTAGCTACGGGCAGCCCAAAATAGATAATTTTGAAAGACTTATGCAGAGTAGTGGCTATATCATTGCCTTTTGCTTAAAATATGGGTTTACTCAGCACCTACACGCACTCAAACAAATTTATCTTTATAGGGAAACATTTGATACCTTGCCCCAAAGTATTGGAGAACTCAAAAGCCTAGAGGAAATAGAAATAAGACACGCCTTCATCAAAAGCCTTCCAAAGCAGATTGCCTTCTTAAAAAACCTCCGAATCCTTGATTTAGCAGATAACCAGCTTCGCTCAATTCCTGCTGAGGTAATGTATTTGCAAAAATTAGAAAAGCTAAATCTGTTTCAAAATCAACTGACTTCTTTGCACGAAAATATTGTCCATCTTCAAAAGCTCCGAGTACTTTCGCTCAGAGGTAATCAACTCACCAAACTGCCTGAATGGATTGTGGAACTGAAAAGCCTTGAATACTTAGACATCAGTCATAACCACCTCGAGACCATTTATGAGGTCATCTCAAAATTTAAGAAAGCTCCCTACCTGCTTGTGCAAGAGAACCCTATGAGCCTCTCAGAAATCAATCAGCTCAAAGCCTCTTACCACTACCGAAGGCTAAAATACTAAGTTTTGTACCACGAAAAAGCTGGATAAATGCTGAAAT
Organism: uncultured Cytophagaceae bacterium; assembly: GCA_964480455.1. Taxonomy (GTDB): domain Bacteria; phylum Bacteroidota; class Bacteroidia; order Cytophagales; family Microscillaceae; genus JAABSX01. The sequence continues at coordinate 17,649 of CAYZQI010000008.1, read as the reverse complement.
ATTTGAAAACGAAAACAGCCTTTGAGATAGCTCAAAGGCTGTTTTTTTGCTAAAAAATGTGATGAACTATTGAAAAGAATACCTGATTATCAATTATTTATTCTTTCAAAGGAACGAGTACTACGCTTTGCCCATATTGCTCAGAACTCATCACTAGGCGGTCTTTTGATACTTCTAGCAGCGTGATTTTATCCTCAAAACCTTCGCTATTTTTTGCGATGATGGTTTTTCCGTCTTGCTGAATCATCCACTGCCCTTGCTCTAAGATGTCGCCATTTTTACTTACTTTAAAAGTAAAGTCAGATTTAAACTCAAACAATGAAGAAGCGGCATCTTGCTGCATTTGGGTTTCTATTTCTCGGCGTTTGGATACAGAAAGTTTGCTAAAGGCTGAAAATTGAGACTCGCTCATATTGCGGATATACTCGTCCATGTCAAATTGTACTTGCCAAGTTTTATCAAGTAGCTCAGGACTGATTTGGGCTTTTGCTGAAAAATGAGAGGAGGTAATTGCAATTGCAAACAGAATTAATAAATACTTTTTCATAGGTTTACTTAAATTTTGATGTCTTTTTCTCTTAACGGATTTTACAAAAAAAGGCGTTTAATAAATTGTTAATTTAAAAAAAAATATGCGTTTCCAACAGATTAAAGTGCTTTTTCTTTACAATTGTTACGGTTTAGAGCGTTGTTTTAATGGTTTTCAGCAATTCATCACCTCCTCTTGCCAATAGGTTCTGGGCAAGTTGCTGCCCTAGGGTAGCTGCTTTTGTAGGAGCAATACTTTGTCTTTCTTCTATGATTTGCTGCCCGTCAAGCCCAATTATGCCTCCGTGTAGAGAAAGCAGGCCGCCTTCTAGCTGCGCAAGCCCAAAGACAGGCACGCTACAGCCACCTTGTAGTTGTTTTAAGAAGATTCGCTCGGCAGTGAGGCAGATTTCGGTTTCGTAGTGGTTGATAGCCTTTCTAATAAAAGTTTGCTTTTCTTCGGCTAGGTTTTCGCTAACTTCTATGGCGATACTGCCCTGCCCTACTGCGGGTGTAAACTGCGAAAGTGATAGGTATTCTGCAATGTATTTATCAAAACCCATTCTGTGTACACCTGCATAAGCTAAAACGAGCGCATCATAACCCTCATGCTCTAGCTTGTGCATGCGTGTCTGGAGATTGCCTCGCACATCTTTGATTTTGACCTTAGGATAATGCCGTTTGAGCATCGCCACTCTGCGTGTAGAAGATGTTCCGATAACGGCGTGTTCGTCTAATTGACTCAGTTGTAAGCCACTTTGAAAGCTTACCAATACATCTTGTGGATTTTCTCTTTGGCTAAAAGCAATGATTTTAAGTGATTCGGGGAGTTCTGAGGGAAGGTCTTTGGCACTATGCACGGCAAGGTCTATGTACTGGTTGTAGAGTTGTTCCTCTAGTTCGGCAGTAAAAAGCCCTTTGCTCCCAATCTTAGAAAGTGCTTGGTTGAGTACTTTATCGCCTTTTGTTTCTATGATGACTATTTCGGTGCTTGCTCCTTGGGCTTTGAGCTGCTTTTCTGCATAGTATGCCTGCCAAAGTGCAAGCTGACTTCCGCGCGTTCCAATTTTGAAGTGCATAATTATTTTTGACTGCTGTAAGTGTTTGTTTTGTCAGATTTAGTTTCAAATCTACTAAAACTTTACTCAATCTCTAAATAAGCAACCATAAAATTGGTTTTTTGAAACTAACATTTAGGAGTTTCTGAAGATTCAGGCAGCTACAGAAAAGTAAGTGTTTTTGTGTACTGACACTACAGGCACATCTATATTATGTTGAATCTTTAGCTCCAGAGTATTTAGCTCAAGTGCCAGTAAGTTACCTCTTCCATCTTCTTCATACACACAGCCATTGTCAAGGCTGATAGCATCTGCATTTTTGAGCTGGTATTTGATTTTGGAGAGTGAATGAGGGATATGCCCGTGGATAATGCGGCGGTTTCTGGTTTTGGATTTATCTACCCGAAAGCTTTTAATCCAAAGCATGGCTCTTTGGTCTAAGAAGGGATTATCTAGCTTAAAGTTGAAGCCTGCGTGCACCAAGATAAACTTATCTAATATGGTATAATGTGGCAATTGCGCCATAAAATCAATGTATTTTTTGGGGATTTCTAAAATGCTTTCAGCACCAAAACTTTTGAGGGTTGCTTTTCCTCCGTGCTTGAACCAGCCTGCTTTTAGGTCATAAATAGTATGTGGCTGATTGGTTTTTTTATCTTGGGCATAACAAGTGAGCAAAACATCTTCGTGATTACCTTTGAGTGGAGTTACCTTAAATCCTTTTTGCTGTAAACCAATGATGTAATCTATCACACCCTTACTGTCGGGTCCTCGGTCTATGTAATCACCTAAGAGATACAATTCATCTGATTTTTTTAACTGTATTTGATTTTCCACCAAGTTTTTTAAACTCTTGGCACATCCGTGTATGTCTGCAATTACCCATTGTCGTTTCATAAGCTATTTATTTAACTATCTCAAGAGATATAGGTTTTAGTTCTATTATTTGTGTGTATATTTATATTTCTTTTGTTTTGTATCTACTCAATACGTTTTTGAGTTTTTTGTATAGGTTCTTTATTTTAGATGTACCTACGAAGTAAGGTTTATCAAATAAATTACCAATTTTTGAAAGACAATCGTTTGCAAACCATTTGAACACTTAAATAAAGATGAATTATGACTTATGAATTTAAAACCATTCTTGTAAATGTACAAAATTATGTGGCACACCTACGCCTCAACAACCCCACAAAAGCCAATGCTATGACGGCTGAGTTTTGGGCAGAAATGCGTGAGGTATTCCCGAAGTTAGACCGTGATAAGGCCGTTCGGGTAGTCATTATCAGTGGAGAAGGTAAAAACTTTACCTCAGGCATAGACCTCAATATGTTTGCAGGCACACAAGCGCAAATGAGTGGAAAAGGCGACCCTGGGCGAGCCAGAGAGGATTTCAGGCTTGCAGTGCTAGACATGCAAGAGAGCTTTACTGTGATAGAAAAATGCCGTAAGCCTGTTATTGCTGCCATTCATGGGGCTTGTGTAGGAGGCGGAATTGATATGATTGCTGCCTGTGATATGCGTTACTGCTCCGAAGATGCCTTTTTTTGTGTAAAAGAGATAGATTTGGGTTTAGTGGCTGATGTAGGTACGCTGCAACGCTTGCCCAAAATCATTGCTGACGGCATAGCACGTGAACTGGCATTTACTGCCCGTAATATGCCTGCAAAAGAGGCAGAACAAGTACATTTAGTGAATAAATGCTATCCTGACCGTGAAATGCTGATGGAAGAAGTAAACAAAATAGCACAATTGATTGCCGAAAAATCGCCTCTTACTACACGTGGCACAAAGGAAATACTTAATTATACACGCGACCACTCTGTGCAAGATGGACTCAACTATGTAGCAACTTGGAATGCTGCCATGATTTATTCGCATGATTTGCTAGAAGCCATGCAAGCAGGAATGCAAAAAAGAAAACCTGAGTTCAAAGAGTAATTTTTTTTGATTTTTTTTCAGTGGGCAATTTTACTCAACAAAAATTGCCCATTTATCTTCCAAATTTGGGAATTTAGTCTAAAAAATATATCTTATCAGCCTCAGTTGTACTAGCTACCCTTCATCGCCAGAAAACTATAAGATTTCAACACAAACAAATCAATTTTACGAATACTTTGTTATACTGAAGTAGTTTTAAGGCACTACATATTTTATGGCTAAACACAACTTAACTTTATTATGGAAGGACATCGTTTTACCCAATTCGTGCCACAGCAGAGCAAAGAAGGGGCAGATTTTGATAAATTATTTGATATTTTCAAGCAGCTCATCACCATTACAGGCGGCAATGTGAGCGAAGCACTACAATGGCTCAACAACCTTGACAAGCAATACAACCTCACTGACGACGACTACGGCATGGGTGATTTTATAGAAGACCTCAAAGCAAAAGGATACATCACCGAGAACGAAGAATCAGGTGAAATCAGCATCACTGCCAAAACCGAAATCAGCATTAGAAAAAGTGCACTTGAAGAAGTTTTCGGAAAACTTAAAAGGCACAGAAGCGGTAATCACCATACTAAATACTCAGGTCAAGGCGAAGAAGCTAGTACAGATATGCGCGCCTATCAGTTTGGCGACCCCCTGGAGAACATCTCACTTACTGAGTCTATCCGAAATGCCCAAATTAACCACGGTATAGGAGATTTTATGCTCTCAGAAAATGACCTCGAGATAAGAGAAACTGAGTTCAAAGCACAAACCTCCACGGTACTGATGATTGATATTTCCCATTCTATGATTCTCTATGGCGAAGACCGCATCACGCCTGCCAAAAAAGTAGCTATGGCACTTGCCGAACTCATCACTACGCGCTACCCCAAAGATACACTTGATATTATTGTGTTTGGCAATGATGCTTGGCAAATCCAAATCAAAGATTTACCTTACTTGCAAGTAGGGCCTTACCATACCAATACCATTGCAGGGCTTGAGCTTGCCATGGACATTCTCAGAAGGCGTAAAAACCAAAATAAACAGATTTTTATGATTACTGATGGTAAACCTACTTGTATGAAAGTGGGCATACAGTATTATAAAAATAGTTTTGGGCTGGATAAAAAAATCTTGAACAAAACACTCAAACTGGCAGTACAATGCAGACGCCTAAAAATCCCCATTACTACTTTTATGATTGCTTCTGATAGCTATTTACAAGAATTTGTAAGGGAATTTACCGAAGCCAACCAAGGCAAAGCCTATTACAGTAATCTGCAAGATTTGGGTAGCTTTATCTTCGAGGATTTTCAGAAAAATAGAAAAAAGAGGGTCTAAAATATGATAGTTGTAGTAATTTGGCTATTTGTTAGGGAGTAAATAGGAAATCCTAAGTCCATGCCCAAAATTAGTTTATATTAAAACCTGACAGGTTTTTTATTAAACCTGTCAAATAATCAATTTCAAGTACTTATAACCAAATCAGATTCAAGTTTGTTGCTAATCAGGGACGGGGTCGCTCAGAGCGACCCCGTCCCTAATACAGACTGGGTAGTTATTTATTAAATACTCTCTTATCTAGGTTACTATTAATTGGTAAAAATCTATGAACTCGTTGGATAAAAAAAGCCCCTTTATACAAGATTATATGGAGGGAAATATTTGTTTTGGCTGTGGCAAAGATAATCCCGAGGGTCTGCAAATCAAAAGCTACTGGCAGGGTGATGAATGTTTATGTGATTTCAAGTCGAGTGAAAAATACCAAGGCTGGAAAAACCTCATGAACGGGGGTATCTTAGCTACCCTCATTGATTGCCACACCATGGGAACGGCTACTTCTTATGCTTACCTGCGCGAAGACAGACCTTATCACACAATGCCTACCTACAGGTATGCTACAGGTACACTTACTGTAAAATACCTAAAACCTACACCCAATACACATCTACTCAGGCTAGTAGCCAAAGTAGTAGAAGTAAAAGGACGCAAGACAGTGATGACGTGCGAGGCTTGGTCAGGGGGGCAACTCACCGCCGAGGCGGAAGTAGTGGCTATTCGTGTCTATGATAGCAGCCAGGCGCATGGGAGCAACCCGTTTAGTGAATGAGATACCCGTGTACTACTTGGCTATTTTGATGGGTTTGAGAAAATGAAGCGGCTTTTGTCAAAAGACCCTACCAGTTTCATAAAAAAAGCTAGGCTGCACAAGAGGTTTAGTCTAGCTTTGATAATATTTTTACTGCAATATAAAAGACTATTCAGCCCCACCTTTAGCACGTTTGCGCTCGTTTTCATCTAAGAGAATCTTACGCATTCGAATAGATTTGGGCGTGATTTCTACGTATTCGTCTTTTTTGATATATTCAAGTGTTTCTTCAAGAGAAAACAATGTTTTAGGAGCTATTTTGATATTAGTATCTGAGCCTGAGGCGCGCATGTTGGTTAGTTTTTTACCTTTCTGCACATTCACTACTAGGTCTATGTCCCTATTATGTTCGCCGATTACTTGCCCTAGATACAAATCTTCGCCAGGTTCTACAAAGAAGCGACCTCTATCTTGTAGTTTATCAATGGCATAGGCAGTACACATACCTGTTTCCATAGAGATAAGAGAGCCATTGGCACGTGTGGTGATTTCACCTTTAAAAGGTTTGTACTCTTCAAAGCGGTGGTTCATCACGGCTTCGCCAGCAGTAGCTGTAAGTACCAAATTGCGCAAGCCAATCAAGCCACGTGCAGGCATACTAAACTCTAAGTGTTGCCATTCGCCTTTGGTTTCCATGATGGTCAAGTCGCCTTTACGTTGTGTGGCAAGTTCAATTACTTTTCCGGCTACTTCGGCAGGCACATCTACCACAAGCGTCTCGAAAGGTTCATGTTTTTGCCCATCTATTTCTTTGAAGAGTACCTGAGGCTGCCCTACCTGAAACTCATAGCCTTCTCTACGCATAGTTTCTATCAATACTGAGAGGTGCAAAATACCTCGTCCATATACCAAGAATTTATCTTCACTATTAGTAAGTTCTACTTTGAGTGCTAAGTTTTTCTCAATTTCTTTAAAAAGGCGGTCGCGCAGGTGGCGTGAAGTTACGAACTTGCCTTCTTTGCCAAAGAAAGGAGAATTATTAATAGTGAAAAGCATACTCATTGTAGGTTCATCTACTGAAATACGGGCAAGTGGTTCAGGGCTACTTAGGTCTGTAAGTGTATCTCCAATTTCAAAACCTTCAATACCTGTAACAGCACAAATCTCGCCCGAGGTAACTTCACTTACTTTGCTTTTGCCCAAACCTTCAAATACGTGTACTTCTTTTGCTCTTACTTTTTTGATAGAGCCATCTGCTTTACAGAGAGCTATGTCCGTATTTTCTTTGAGTACACCTCTTGCTACACGCCCAATAGCAATACGTCCTACAAAAGAAGAGAAATCTAAAGAAGTGATTTGCATTTGGAGTGTACCCTCTTGCTGTGGAGCTGGAGGTATATTTTCTACAATAGATTTGATGAGTGGTTCTATGCTATCTGTGGGTGTTTTCCAATCTTCTGCCATCCAGCCATTTTTAGCCGAGCCATAGATAGTGGTGAAGTCGAGTTGTTCTTCGGTGGCATCAAGGCTAAACATGAGGTCAAATACGGCTTCATGAGCTTCATCTGGGCGGCAGTTGGGTTTATCTACCTTATTGACTACCACGATGGGCTTCAAGCCTAAGTTCAATGCTTTGCTTAGTACGAAGCGTGTTTGCGGCATAGGACCTTCAAAGGCATCTACCAAAAGAAGCACGCCATCAGCCATTTTCAAGACACGCTCTACTTCGCCACCAAAGTCGGCGTGACCAGGTGTATCTATGATATTGATTTTGACATCTTTGTATCGTACAGACACATTTTTAGAGGTAATGGTGATACCTCTTTCGCGCTCGAGGTCATTGTTGTCCAAAATAAGGTCATCAAATTCTTGATTTTCTCTGAAAAGTTTAGAGAAGTGGATAATTTTATCTACCAAAGTAGTTTTGCCGTGGTCAACGTGGGCAATAATGGCGATATTTCTAATATTTTGCATTGCGATTTTTAATTAAGACGCAAAATTAATCAAAATAAGCCAAAACACACCGACTTAACACAAACTTAAAATACACTTGAATTTATTTTTTAGAAATTAGGATTATTGGCTTATTGCTACTAAAATAAATAAGCCCCAGATTTGTACAACTTGACTGCTCCCCAGATTTCATTTTTATCAGAATTTGACAGGTTTTTGAATAGATGTGTAGTAACGCAAATAAGTGTTTGTACTAAAATAGTTTATAGAAAAACTTGCCATGAAAGACTTATGAACATTAGCTGAATCTGCAGAATCTGTATTTCAAGAGATTGTACATTGTGATTTTTGATTTGGTACAAAGATAAATCAAGGGATTGATGTTTTTTGATTAATCAAATTAAGCGATTGATTATCAATAATTTGTATGTTTTGAGTAAGTCATAAAACAAAAAACTCTGCCAGCAATGCTGACAGAGTTTCCAATTACACACAAACTATTAACTATTTATAGGATATTTTGAATTAATATCAGTTTAAAGACAAATTTTCAACCTATTTTGTTTACTTGCTCTTCATTTTTTGTCTTTGTATCTTGTGCAAATATACGTGAGTTATTTAATTTTTTCTTTTTTAAAACAAATAATCTAATTACACGTGTAGGTTTTTTTTAAAATCAGCTGTCAAAAAAAAGAAAAAACACTCAATTTAACGTTTTTGGCAATATTGTTTAAGATAATTTGCAGCAAGATGCGTATTAATTTTTTCAGTTTTTTGCCAAATCTCACATGCTTTTTTGAGTTTATCCTGTTTTAGATAGCACTCACCCTGCAGTAAATACACTTCGTCTAAAAGTTTTTTCTCTAGCTCAAGAGCTGTGAGTATTTGTAAGGCTTCATTCATTTTCGTTTTCTTCAAAAACAGTTTTGCTTCGGCAAGCTGTACTTGTGCATTCTTAGGAGCTATTTTCTTTGCTTGTTTGATATCTTCTGTTGCTTGACTTAGGTCATTTTTAGCAATCCAATATTCAGCGCGTCTTGCAAGGGTATAGGCTTCATCGGGTTTGAGTGTAATTGCCTTCTGAAAACACAGCAAAGCAGAATCGCTTGCTGACTGCGTGAGTAAGTGCCAAAGCCCTTGGTTAGCCCAGGCTAAGTCTGAGGTGCCATCAAGCTGAAGTGTTTTTTCTAAATCTTTGCGGGCTTGGGCATAGTTGCCCAGCTTTAAGTGGAGGTAGGCACGGCTGTCGTAGCCTGCGGCATTGTTGGGCTGTTTGCTGAGGAGCTGGTCAAGGTCTTTTTGGGCAGCTTTGTAGTTAAGAAGCTGCAAATGCGTGCGTGCCCTGTAGAAATACATCTCAGCGGAGTCAGGCAGTATTTTGATAAGCTGATTCAAATCTTGCAGCGACTGGGTGTATGCTTCTTGGATATAATAGAGGTTGCTTCGGTTTAAGAGTGCATTCGCAAAGTTGGGTTTGAGGCGTAGGGCGGTGTTGTAGTCAGTAAGTGCGTTATTTAGTTGATTGATTTCAAAAAAAATAATTCCTCTATTGTTATAAATATCTGCAAAACTACTGTCTATTTCTATGCCAGCATTGTAGTAGCGCAAGGCTGTGCTATAGTCTTCTTGTGCCAAGGCTTGGTTACCTTTTAAGAAAAATTGCACCATACGGCTATTGTATTCTGACTCTTGGCAGGAAAGCACCAAAAATAGTACAATCCAAAGGATAAACTTTTTTCCATTTTTGGGAGTTTTTTTGTAAGTTATGCTATCCGTCATAATTGGGTAATCTTATTTTAAGGTTTATTAGTCGGTCTTTTTTTTCAATTTGTCGAAAAAGTTTATTTTTTATCAAAAATAACCATAAAATTGATGACTAAATGTTAGCAAAAATATTAAATAGTTGTACTTAACCAAATAAACCGAAATGAGAGAATCAAATAAAGGCAACAATAGCAATCGTAAATTGATGCAAGACCTTGAAAGTGCAATCCGTGATTTGAAAGAAATCCAAAAGCAGAGAGATAAACTTGTGCAAGACTTCAAAGTAGAGAAAAGCAATTTCAGCCGCAAAAATCAGAATTGGGCAGACAAACGAGGTTAATTGTTGCCTCTTTTGGCATTGATTCTATAGATTTTATGTAATTGTTTAGGTAGGTTATCTTCACAATACCCAAGGTGTAAAATCTTTTCAGAAACATACGCATAGACACGAAAAACCTCAACAAAGGTGGCATCTTTGGTATAATTCAGCCTTTGGATTGATGTATCTAAATGATTGTAGTTTAAGGAATACTTGTTGTTTCTAGCAGGCAGATATTTATCAAAAAAATGCTTTCTACACAAAACAAACAAAAATGATGAGCTAGTAAAGCAACTTCTAGTGTTGCTTTATTAGCTTTTTTTGTTTGGGTCAGTCTTCATCAAAAAAATGCTCTTAAACCTCCCAAGCCAAGTAGTATAGTGAATGGTTTTGATACCTGTAGAGATGTCTAAGAGCCTTTTTGTGTATGCAATATAACTAACAAATTATCCAATCAAAGCTGTTTCATTTATATCTTCAATGTGTGTAGCTACTTGCTGCATCAGCCACATAGGAGTAGAAGTAGCACCACAAATCCCCACGCTATTTACTTCTTGAAACCACTCAGGTGCTAGCTCATTTTCGTTTTCAATAAAATAGCTTTTAGGATTTACTGCTTTACACACTTGGTAAAGTGCCCTACCATTAGAGCTTTTCTTACCACTCACAAACACAATTACCTCGTGGTCTTGTGCAAATTGATTGAGCTGTGGCTCTCGGTTAGATACTTGGCGGCAGATACTATCATTAGCACTGAAGCTACTCAACTCTTGCGCCCTAGCTTCTTTTATTTTTTGTTCTATACACGCCTTGATGTGATAAAAGCCCTGTGTACTTTTGGTAGTCTGGCTAAACAGTGTGATAGGGCGTGTAAAATCTATCTTTGCTAGGTCTTCTTCGTTGCTTACAATGATGGCTTCTTCATTGGTTTGTCCTGTAAGCCCTATCACTTCGGCATGTCCTTCTTTGCCATAAATCACGATTTGTCCTTTTTTTTGCGTGCTTGTATCATAAGCATTTTTGACTCTATTTTGTAGTTTTAATACCACTGGGCAGGAGGCATCAATCAGCTCAAGGTTATTTTGGAGGGCAATTTGGTAGGTTTCAGGCGGTTCGCCGTGTGCCCTGATAAGCACTTTACAATCTTGAAGATGTTTCATTTGTTCACGGTCTATGATGCGCAGCCCTTTTTTATACAATCGCTGTACTTCCATATCATTATGTACAATATCTCCTAAGCAATAAAGTGTTTGGCTTTCATTTAATTCATCTTCGGCCATTTGAATGGCATACTCTACACCAAAACAATAGCCTGAGTTATCATCTATAGTTACTTTCATTTCTCTTTTTTTATAAAAATTATGATTTTGATTCTAAGTTAAGTTAAATTTATTAGTACACTCAACCAATGGGTATTTGTCAAAGCACAAATACCTATATCAAGCAAGCGCAAATTTAATAATAAACACGGATTTGATGTCTTTCAGTTTCATTTATTCTTGAAAATATTGAAATGAACTTCACACCAAAAAAACTGAACAAGTTACGGTGAGATAAGTTTTTTTGGAGGTATAAATGGCTGTTTGAACAATGAAGAATAAGCCTCCGAGCGATGAGCTAAAGCTGTCTAACCTGCCACGAGGCTGAAACATATTTAGAAAAGTCTAAATTATCATTTCTGATTTCTTGATATGCTTAGTAAAGAATAAAAAATAACTTTGACATTTTTATCTGTTAAGTCTTTGATAATGAGAACATTAAAAAATCACATTTCACAATTCATATTTTACACTTTCCTTATGGTTGGTATTTAAAATTAAAATAATTGTTTAGCTATATCAATCAAAAAGTAAATTGATAACAAAGATGCTACCTTTATCGAGATTTTATGCACTTATATTTATGTTTTTACAAAGATTTCACACCTTTGGCGTTGTAAAGATAATCTACCTAAACAGTTAGCTCTCATTTTACTGTAAAAGCTGAGCAGCACTCATCCTACTTTCAATAAGAATTTTACTTGTGAGTTGCCCGTTATCATTTTGTTTTGTAATTTTAAAAATATTATGAATTAAATATTTCCTATAACAAAACAAAGATTATGAGCTGGATTAAAGATTTCAAACTCACCCTTGATGACCTAGACTTTTACGGAGAAGGACTTAGCCGTCCGGAGTGTGTCATTACTGAAAAAGATGGCACGCTGTGGGTTGCTGATAACCGACACGCCGTTACCAAAATCAATCCCGATGGTTCTCAAGAGCATCTAGGCACTTCTGGCACTACCAACGGCATGGCCATGGACAGCCAAGGCAACCTCTACCTCGCTGATTGGGACGAAAATAAAATTTTAAAAATGACCAGAGATGGCAAAACAGAGGTCGTATTTGATAACTTAAATGGCGAACCACTTGGGCCTACTAATTACGCTTTTATAGATAGCCAAGACCGCTTGTGGGTAGCTATTTCAGCACGCCGCATGCCTTGGTTTTCGGCAGCCGCCGACCCAAAGCCCGATGGCCATGTGGTCTTGATTGATAAAAACGGGGCGCGTGTAGTAGGTGATGGCATTGTATTTACCAATGAAATTCGCCTTGATGCAGAAGAAAAATACCTTTATGTAGCAGAAACTATGGCAGCTAAGATTTCACGCTTTCCTGTCAATCCTGATGGAAGCCTTGGCACAAAAGAAACTTTTGGTTCTGAATCTCTCGGTGAAACCGCCGTGGTAGATGGCTTCGCTTTTGATGCCGAGGGCAATGTTTGGGTTACCACAGTGCTACGCAATGGGCTGATTATCATAGATGCTAAAACACAAGAAGCACATACTGTATTTGAAGACCCCAACAATACAGCACTTGAAACGGCTTTTGCTGCGTTGGCAGAGGGTAAGATGACCCCCGAACACATGATGGGCTGTGTGGGTAGCAGATTGGCTCTCATTACTAGTATCAACTTTGGAGGAGAAGACCTCAAGACGGTTTATGTAGGCTCTTTGGGTATGGATAGACTGGTAACTTTTCGCTCACCTGTGGCAGGGCTGCCTATGAGGCATTGGAAATAATAACCGCTAATACGAAGTGCTTTGCCAAGGAGGTACTTCGTATTTACTTTTTTAAAAATACTTAATCTCTGCCTGACACTACCTTATGGTACTCCCTCCTTTTTTAAAAATATGGTATTGTTTATACCCTTCGCTGAGTTCTAAATAAGAAACACGCAAAATAGTATAAGCTGGAATTGCTGCAATCATGCCCAAGCCTCCTGCAATGGCAGCCCCTGCAAAGATAACAATGAAAATCTCCAGAGGGTGTGCTTTCACACTCTTTGAAAAAATAATGGGCTGAAGCAAAAGATTATCTATGAGCTGCGCAATTGCAAACACAGGTGCTATTTTTAAAGCCAAAAAAAGATAGTGATTCAGTTCTGTATCTATACTTTTGGTAGAAATCACCACCATAAGCCCAAATAAAAGTCCAATCACAGGACCTAAATAAGGAATCAGATTGACAATGGCAGCAAAAGCAGCAATAGTGAGGGCATATTTAGTACCGCTCAGGGTAAGCCCCAAGGCAATGATGGTAAACATAATGGCAATCTGTAAAAGCAAGCCTACCAGGTAGTTGGATAATAATTTCTCTATTTTATGGATGGTAGTAATTCCTACTTCAAAATAGGCGTTGGGGATGAGTGCAAGCAGGCTTCTTCGCAGAATCCCTTTTTCGTAGAGTAAAAAAAATGTAATAAAGCTGACTGCCAATGTATAGATAAAAATAGTGCCTGTAAATTGGAGAACATAATTCAACAAAGCACCCACTTGGATACTTTCTATGATAGAAATAAGAGTATCGTTGATTTCTTTCATCAGAAAACCTGCCTCTCGCTCAGAGCGAAAATTATTGAGAATGAAGTTTTCTATCTGTAAGATAGGTTCTTGCAGCCTCACAACGACCTGGTCGAAGCGAATCCCTTGTAACACTGTAATTTGGTCTAAAATCAAAGGTACAAACATCAGTATGAACAAAACAGGAACTACTGCTAATAATGAAAAAGAAACCAATACTGCCAAGGAACGAGGTACTTTGATACCAAAAAACTCTAAGTTATCTACATAATCAGTGATAGGGCGCAGTACAGACGAAATCACTAAGGAGACCAGTAAGTACAGCACAATATCTGAGAAAAGCCAAACCATGACCATGATGGTAGTCAATACAAGGGCAAGATTAAAGGTAGCCTTTGGGTGCAGTATCATGGCTAAAGACGTTGGGTATGAAAAATTTTGAGTACAAAATGATAGAAACGCTTGGCTTACTTTCAAGCCAAAGCGTTATTCGGGTAGTTTTTTCGTGATTACTCCCATTTTAAGTCATCATCTTCTTCAAATTTCATCTCAGATGATTGGTCTAGTTGGGTAAAATCAAAATCAGGCATGAGTTCAGTCTTTACAAAATCCACACTTTCTTTGAGTGCTTCAAAAAACTTCTCGAAATCTTCTTTGTAAAGAAAAATCTTATGTTTTTCATAAAAAAAACCATTATCACGGTATTTTTTCTTACTTTCAGTGATGGTTAAGTAGTAATCATTTGAGCGTGTCGCTTTCACATCAAAGAAATATGTTCTCTTTCCTGCACGTACCCTTTTTGAGTAAAGTTCATCTTTTTCTTTGTTTTCTTCCACTGTCCTATATATTTTGATTAAATCAATGGTAAAACTATAACATAATTACTTAGATACAAAGTACTTTTGCTAATAAAATTGTAATATCAATAAATAATTTAATATTTTTGAATCAATAGCATTATTCTATTAAAATAAATCATTTATGAAGCAAACCCTGAAAATAAAAATATTCTTTTTTGTGTTTTTTCTTTTTCAAATTTATCAACAAGCTTATAGCCAAGTGGGTTTTAAAGAAAAAGGAGTAATCTCTTATTATACCGACCGCTTTGCCAATAGAAAAACAGCTAGTGGAGAAAAATTTGATAACAATGCCTTGGTGGGTTGCCACAATAAAATCCCTTTCAATAGTAAGGTAAAAGTAACTAATACAGCCAATGGAAAGTCTGTCATTGTACGTATCAACGATAGAGGGCCGTATGCTTATGGACGCATCATGGATATTTCTAAGGCTGCCGCCGAAATCATAGATCTTATCTCCACGGGTACTGCCAAAGTCGAGATTGAGGTCATTGCAGGCCCAGAGGCATTTGCCGACCGAGATACACCTCAAAAAGAGGAATCTACACGCCCCAATTCTTCTACTACTACGCTCAAAGAAAGTGAAAAAGGTAGTGCTGATTTTCAGCTTAACAAAACGTACAGCCAGTGGGGTACTGCCATTAATGCCAAAGGTTTCACGCTTCAGTTGATAGGCTACTCGAGCCTAGAAGATGCACAAGATTTCTGCAAAATGCTTAGAATCAGTGGCTTTGAAAATGAAAAAATATTCATCCGCCCAGAATCTAGCAAAGGGGCTACACTTTACAAAGTTTTGTTAGGTATTTCTGATAAAAGAGAAGACATACAAAGCCTGCAAAAACGCTACTTAAGTTTGCTAAAAAAGCCTTCTTTTATAAGGGTATTTGAGCGTTAAAGAGGTCAGAAAATCATGAACTTTATAGTACATTTGTCATCAGTAGTTCAAAAAGTAAAAATGGTGTGATTATTTTTACTTTTTCTTTCTGGCAGTAGTCTATTTTTTGTAGGCTGCCAATGTTACAGAACCAATCAATGCTACAAGCAACAGCAGGGCGATTAGCTCAAATGCCAGTACATAATCAGTCATAAAGCCAATGCCAATAGGCTGTACGGTACTTTCTTTGAGGGTCTTACCTGTCGCAATAGAGTTTTTTAGCCAAGTCTGCTCCTCAAAATGTGCTTCCTTCAGGGTGTAAAGCAGCAAGAAAAACATGCTTAAACCTGCTAAAATTCCGCCCAGCAGATTTTTGTGTTCGCTCTGTGGAGCTTTGAAAGTTTCGTATATTTCTACTGCATTAGGGCGCATGTGCTGGTTGCTGAGCATTATCCCGAAAAGCAACAATACCAATACCCCCCCTACATACACTACAATTTGTGCAATGGCTAAAAAATCAGCCCCTGCCAAAACATAACACGCCGCTACACTCATAAAAACCAGTAAAAGCAAAAAAGCACTATAAAGAATATTTTTACTCAAAAGCACCCCTAGACTCGCTACCACGGCTAAAAATGAAAAAATACCAAATATTATCAATACCAAAATCTCTGACATAAAGTGTGGAATTTTATAAACCTCAATTTTTTAAAAAAATTTATCCAAAAATAGCTCAAAATATTGAAATTAAGTTATCTTGCTATTCTAAAATGACAAGAGCATCTTGTCTTGTAAGTACAAAGTGTACTAAAATTTCAACTTATCTAAAATAGCACATAATTTGTACTACACAAGCAATAAAAAAGCACAGAAATTTTTGTATTCTCATAATTGTATTAAATTTGATGCGTTGGAAACACTAAATACTTTGAATAAAATATTGGTTCACTGATAATTTTCACCTAAAAAGATTACTTACACACCAACACTACTTATGAAAAAAAACTACAAAAAGAGTATCTCTCTACTAACAATTCAGCTCATAAGCATTGCTTTTATGCACTGCACACCTAATCTGCCTGCACGTACTACCGCCACGCTTTCAAGTACTGCCCCCAAACACCTCAAAATGATTAGAAAAGGAAGTGTAGAGCCTAGTTTAGGAGCTGTACAGTTCGAGAGCTACTTACCCGAATTGTATGGAAAAAGAGTAGGGTTGGTGGTCAATCATACCTCCATTGTGGGGCAAGCCACACACCTTGTAGATACTCTCCTCAGCTTGGGCATTGAGGTCAAGAAGGTATTTGCCCCTGAGCATGGCTTCAGGGGTGATATAGATGCAGGCGAACATCTTGCTGACTCAAAGGACACGCGAACAGGATTGCCCATTGTGTCGCTGTATGGAAAAAATAAAAAACCTACCCTAGCGCAGCTCAAAGAGATAGAGGTGCTTATATTTGATATTCAAGATGTAGGCACTAGGTTTTATACCTATATCAGCACTATGCACTATGCTATGGAGGCTTGCGCCGAGCAGGGCAAGCAATTTATTGTACTAGACCGCCCCAACCCAAACGGCAGCTACATAGATGGCCCTATGCTTGACCCAAAGCTGAAATCTTTTGTGGGCATGCACCCCATACCCATTGTACATGGGCTTACAGTGGGTGAGCTGGCATTGATGATTAATGGAGAAGGCTGGTTAGCAAATGACATACGTTGCGACCTGACCGTTGTGCCAATCAAAGATTATCTGCACCAAGCAAACTACAGCTTGCCAGTACCGCCCTCGCCCAACTTGCCCAATGATTTATCTGTACGTTTGTACCCTTCACTTTGCCTTTTTGAAGGTACTCAAATCAGTGTAGGGCGTGGCACTTGCGATGCTTTTCAGATGATTGGTGCGCCTTATCAAATATTAGGTGATTTTGCTTTTATGCCTGTTAGTATTGTAGGAATGGCAAAAAATCCAAAATACCAAGATAAACTATGCTATGGCAAAGATTTTAGAAATAGCCAACCAAAAGCAGCATTTACACTCAAATATTTGATTGAATTTTATCAAAAATACCCTGATAAAGAAAATTTTTTTAATGGCTATTTTGATACCTTAGTAGGTACTTATCAACTAAAAAAACAGATAAAGGCTGGTATGAGCGAAAAACAAATCAGACAAACTTGGCAGGAAGATTTAATAAAATACAAAAAGTTAAGAGAAAAGTATATCTTATATCCTTGATAAGGAAAGTGTGAATGATGAGTTGTGAAATGTGATTTTTAAAGCTATCATTATCAGCAACTTATAAGTTGAAATAACCAAAATTATTGTTTACATTTTCCTAAATACGCCTTTCTTAGCACTTTATTCCTCATTTTCCTTTCGCAATGCTTCTATTTCTTGGATACTTAGTCCAGTTGCTTTTGT
>CAYZQI010000007.1:0-64450 GCA_964480455.1 uncultured Cytophagaceae bacterium | reverse complement strand
GTCATAGTACGTTGAATTTCAATGTATTATGACCATTATAATTTCTACAAATTAATAAACCCTTAGCCTACAACTTCTCTTGCTTCCAGCGTACCTCTATAATAGCCTGTAATAGTTCTATCGCCAAAGATGAGCGTAAAGTCAAAAGTATAAGTATCGCCATTTTTGCTTATAGTTACTGTCCCACCAGTTACATTCCCATAGCTATTGGTCTGATTTAACCAATCGCCATTTTCGTCAAGTGTGATACCAGTATATATTTGGGCATACGTAAAAGCACTTGCACCACCTTCTACATTCAAGGGATATGTACCCGCTGCTAATTCAGTCAGAGAACTTGAGTTGATGTCGATGCTCAAAAAGTTTGTAAGACCTATATAGCTAAAATCAGTATTCATTGAGCCATTTTGCATCTGCACAGTAAATTCGCCATCTCCGTAACTATACACATAAGCATTGTCTAGTTGGAAGTTTTGCCCATCAATTGTAAAAGTATTGGCACGCTCGGGGTCATCACTCTTGCAGGCAGTAAAGCCAAGTGAGATAATCGCAAATAAAAAGGTAAGCAAATGAAATCTTTTCATAAAATGAGTATTTTGTATTTAATTAATTTGACTGACTTATTTTTTGAATACATTAACGCAGTCTTATTTTTCAGTAGTTGATACTTTTATGAATCAGCCATTATAATACATAAAAAGCCACTATTTTCTTGTGAACATACATAATTAATCGGTGAATAGAAGTTTTTTAAAGATGAAATAATATTTAGCCTAAAGGGTAGAGTACAGCGTAAATGTAGCTTGGCTTCAAGGCTATTATGGAAAAATCTTGCCTCTTCCAAAAAAAATATTCATATTTGATGCACAAAAAAGGAATTAATGCTGTTGTAGAAAGCAATAAACGCATCAAAATATTAAAATATGTATATTTATAAATGGCTACCTATTTTAAGTTGGCTTCCTAACTATTCAAAAAATAACCTTAAAGGCGATATTTCAGCAGGGCTTACGGTAGGCGTCATGCTTATTCCTCAGGGCATGGCCTATGCTTATATTGCGGGCTTACCACCAGTTTATGGCTTGTATGCTGCCATGGTACCCCAAATCATTTATGCATTTTTTGGTACAGCTCGCCAGATTTCAGTGGGTCCCGTAGCTATGGATTCACTCTTGGTAGCCGCAGGGCTGTTGGTAATCGCAGAAGCAGGCTCTACAGAATATATTGAGCTGGCCATCATATTGGCACTGATGATGGGTTTGATTCAGTTTTTGTTTGGGGTATTTCGCTTGGGTTTTTTGGTCAATTTTCTTTCTCGACCTGTCATTAGTGGTTTTACTTATGCTGCTGCTTTGATTATTGCATTGAGCCAATTGAAGCACCTGTTTGGTATTTCGCTCACCAACAGCAGTTTGCTTCAAGACATTGTGATGGATACTTTTTACAAGATTTCAGGGATTCATTGGCTTACTTTCATACTAGGAGTAGCAGGTATTCTCTTGGTGCGTACTGTCAAAAAGATGAACAAACGCTATAAATTATCTCTTCCTGGGGCTTTGATTGTGGTGGTATTTGGCATATTGGCAGTCGTTGTGTTTCAACTTGATGCGCAGGGCGTTAAAATTGTCAAAGAAATTCCTTCGGGTCTGCCTAATGTAGGTATTGGTAATTTCCACTTTGAAAAGTGGGGCAAGCTATTTCCCATTGCTTTGACACTAGCATTGATTGCTTTTATGGAAGCTATTTCAGTAGGTAAGGCACTACAAGCAAAGCACAAAGACTATGAAATAGACCCTAACCAAGAGCTGGTAGCCATTGGACTTGCCAATGCAGGAGGGGCATTTTTTCAATGCTATCCTACCACAGGAGGCTTCTCTCGCTCTGCAGTAAATGAACAAGCAGGAGCAAAAACAGGTGTGGCTGCTTTTATTAGTGCAGGACTGATTATGCTTGTTTTACTTTTTCTCACTCCGCTGTTTTATTATTTGCCCCAAGCTGTATTGGCCTCTATCATTATGGTAGCTGTGCTTGGATTGATTGATGTGAAATATGCTCAAAATCTCTGGAAAAACCAAAAAGCTGACTTCATGATGTTTTTGGTTACATTTATACTCACCCTCACGCTCGGCATACGCGAAGGCATTTTGATTGGTGTGTTGCTCTCCTTGGCATTGGTGATTTACCAAACTACCCGTCCACATTTTGCCGAATTGGGGCGTTTACCAGATACAGATGATTACAGAAATGTAGCACGTTTTCCAGAAGTAGTACTAAGAGAAAATGTTTTGATTGTGCGCTATGATGCTTCGCTCTATTTTGCTAATCTCAATCATTTTAAAGATACTATGCAAAAGCTAATGCTACGAAAAGGTATGCAATTAAAATACTTGGTGCTGAATTGTGAAAGTATGAACAGCTTTGACTCAAGTGCTTTGGAGATGCTCATAGATTTTCACAAAGACTTAAAAGAAAAAAATATTGAAATCTATTTTGTCAGTATGATAGGGCCTTTGCGTGATTTGCTGCATAAGGTAGGGCTAACTCAAAAAATAGGTGAAGACCATTTTTTCCTTGATATACAATCTGCCATAGATTATTTTGAGAATCAAGATAGCCAACGCGCCAAACGCTCTATCAAGTATGCAAACCAAGCTAATAGCTGATTGCTTGCATAAATATAGGGAAAGCTAGGAGGAGGTCTATGCTGCCCGACTTTTGTCATTATCAAGTTTTATTGAAGAGATTTCGAGTAGCTCAAGACTAATGATTTTACAATATAAAATAATTTACAAATCTCTTAAAATTTTAATCTGATTGTGGTAGAGTAGGATTTTCTGCGCATTCTCCAATTTTTTAAGTAGCCTAGAGGTGGCCATTCGCGAAGTAGCTAACTCATCTGCAATTTGCTGATGAGGCTTGAACGGGTGGCTTTTGAAGGGTCTTCATAGATTTTAAGATACAAGCCTTCAAAAGCTACCCCCAGCCTAATACTGAGTGGTGGGTAGATATAGTGAAAAGCTGCCGTGAAGGCAAACTGAATCCGTGATAATATTTCTACATCTATAGTTTTAAGATTTTGACCTCTCTGTGCTGAAAATGAAAATGTCTTTTTGACCAGAGAGAGAAAAATGGTTATTTTTGTTAAGAGTGATTATTAAACAAAGTATATAATTAAATTTAGTAAAATACTGATTAGTAATGAATTATAAATAATAAATCGATGGTTGATTCAAGTTGCATCTTACTATCCATTGAACACAGATGATACTTATGTGACAGATAAAACACGGATTTTGAATAGAACCATTTGTGAAACATTAGTAAAATCTGTGTTCCCACATGCGTAGAATAGGAAGGTATCCAATGGTAAGTGCTGATCGGAGAGACTACGGTGATTTTGTGTTTTTTTGCCCAAGGCTCTTTGTAAATAAGCTGTGGCGGTGTGCCTCGCGATACCAACTTCTAAAATTACTATTTTTGCCATAACTTTTACGTATTAGAATGATGTATTGTCCATCTGATTTACCAAAGATAGTCTATCTTGAGTTGATGGTCAGTTACTTTTGTTGCAATACTGATGGCGTGTAGAGTATCAAATAAATATTTTATACCTACAGCATTATTGTCCACTTTGTTCGGCTTTCTTTACTAATTATTGAGTTAGTGAAGATGATTAAATAAAGTGTCATTTTTAAATTACTAAATACTTGATTATCAGCATTTTATTTAATTAATCATTATCAATTATTAATTATCCATTTCTTAGAAAAATCTTTGCCTAAAAAGTCAAAGGCTTTCTTGAAAATTATCTCTTTTTGTATATTTTTGTCCGTGTAGAAGGTAGTAAAGCACCAGAATTACATCTTAAATATGCTTATCTTGAATAAACCCAATTAAAATAATGCAGCATTTTACCCAATTTTCTGACCTAAAAAGCTTACCAGATGCACTTCAAGCAATGCAAGCTATCAAAAAAAGTCCTTTTGTAAATGCTACACTTGGAAGAGAAAAAACACTCGGACTTTTTTTCTTTAACCCTAGCTTGCGCACACGCCTTAGCACACAAAAGGCTGCTTTTCATTTGGGGCTCAATGTAATGGTGATGAACCTCAACCAAGAAGGCTGGCAACTCGAGACCGAAGAAGGGGTCATCATGAATGGCAACAAAGCCGAACACGTAAAAGATGCCATAGGGGTTTTGGGTAAGTATTGCGACATAATTGGGGTGAGGAGTTTTGCACAGTTAGAGAATTTAACCCAAGATTATGCCGAAGAAATATTGCAGCAGTTTATACAATATGCAGGCGTACCCATTGTAAGCTTAGAATCGGCAACGCGCCACCCCCTACAATCTCTTGCTGATGCATTCACCATTCAAGAACACAATACAAAAGTACGCCCCAGAGTAGTCCTCTCTTGGACTCCTCACCCTAAGGCTCTTCCGCAGGCAGTTGCCAATTCTTTTGTAGAGTTTATCCAGCATTTGGAAGTAGAACTTGTACTTACACACCCAGAAGGCTATGAGCTTTCCCCTGATTTTGTGGCAGGAGTAAAGATAGAATACAATCAAGACAAAGCCCTTGAAGGAGCTGATTTTGTCTATGCCAAGAACTGGTCCTCTTTTACTTCGTATGGCAAGGTACTCCGCCAAGATAGCCAATGGACTATCACAGAAAAAAAAATGCAACTTACAGACAATGCTAAGTTTATGCACTGTCTCCCTGTAAGGAGAAATGTAGTAGTAAGTGATGCCGTATTGGACAGTCCCCAGAGTCTGGTATTGCAACAAGCCGAGAATAGGGTTTTTTCGGTACAATACATCTTGCAACAACTACTTTCAGCACAAAAGTGAGGAACGTCCTCTTCAATGCTATTTATTTGATTATCTACTATCCTACAAGGCTTGCCTAGAAATACTTAGTTTTGAAGCCATTTTACAAGAAAATAATACTTAGATGGTATTATTTTCCCAAAATATATTTAATTTTACAAAAATGAGAAAGTAATCATATTTTGCAATAAGTATTCCAAATATGGAATACTTATTGATGCAAGCAATGTAAGTAATACTGCGTTTTCAAAATAAAAGTATTTTAAAACAATCTCAATAATCAATAAATTCAAAATTCTTGCGCATGGAGTCATTCAAAATATTTGTAGTAGAAGATGATGAGATGTACGGACAATTATTGGCTTATCACCTCTCTCTCAACCCTGATTATGAAGTAGAAGTCTTCACCTCAGCTAAAAAATGCCTTAACAGCCTACACCTCAAACCCTCGGTCATTACGCTTGATTACTCAATGCCTGACATGAGTGGGGGAGAACTGCTCCAAAAAATCAAATCGCAACACCCCGAAATACCTGTAGTGATTGTTTCAGGTCAGGAAGACATCTCTACCGCCGTAAAACTACTCAAAGAAGGTGCCTATGACTACATCGTGAAAGATGATGATGCCAAAGAACGCCTCTGGAACAGTATTAGGCACATCAGAGAAAATAAAAGCCTAAAAGAGGAGATTACTTACCTAAGGGAAGAAATTGGAAAAAAATACGAGTTTGGTAAAATAATTAAAGGTAATAGCCCTGCCATCAAAAAGGTCTTTGACCTGATGGAGAAGGCAGCCAAAACCAATATCACAGTATCTATTACTGGTGAGACAGGCACAGGAAAAGAGCTAGTGGCTAAGGCAATTCACTACAACTCAAAGCAAAATAAGAAAAACCTCGTGGCAGTCAATGTGGCGGCTATCCCCAAAGAGCTCATAGAGAGTGAGCTATTTGGGCACGAGAAAGGCGCATTTACGGGGGCAAACACACGCCGAATCGGAAAATTTGAAGAAGCACATCAAGGCACTATTTTTCTTGATGAAATAGGCGAAATGGATTTGAACATGCAGTCAAAAATGCTGCGAGTACTACAAGAAAAAGAAGTAACTCGTGTGGGAAGCAATGAAATAGTAAAAATAGATGTACGTGTAATTGTGGCTACGCACAAAGATTTGGCAGAGGAAGTTCGAAAAGGTAATTTTAGAGAAGACCTTTATTACCGTTTATTAGGGCTGCCCATCAAAGTGCCGCCTTTGCGCGAGCGAGGTAATGACATCTTGCTTTTGGCAAAATTTTTTATAGATGAGTTTTGTAAAGACAATAAACTGCCCAAGATTTCACTTGCACCAGAGGCACAAAAAAAGCTCCTGAAATATCCCTTCCCAGGCAATGTAAGAGAGCTAAAAGCCATCATTGAACTTGCCTCTGTGATGGCAAATGACGGTGTGATAGAAGAAGATAATATCTCTTTCAATTCTGCCACGACACTCTCAGACCTGCTTATGGAAGAAATGACGCTCAAAGATTACACTACCAGCATTATTAGCCATTTTTTAGAGAAATACAACAATAATGTAGTGCTGGTGGCACAAAAATTAGATATTGGAAAATCTACTATTTATAGAATGTTGAAAAATGAAGAACTTTAAGATATTTTATTTAAGATACTATCTTGAACTGGAAAGCCTAGCACAATACATTATGGTAGATAGTGAAAGTGTTTATATCTCTAGTTATAGTAGAGATAAAAACGGGTGGTTTTTCAATATACTTAAAAGTGTTCAGGAAAAAATCAATATCCATGATTGCGAAATAGATTTAAAAGACATCTACAGAGATGTAAAGCTAGAAGATATCTAGTAATGATTAATTATCAATGGTCAATTGTTAGCTAAAACAAGTATTTGACTATCAATAGTTTATACACAAGAAAGGGTCAGGTTTAAAGCGAAAGAGTCGCTCTGAGCGACTCTTTCCTTAGAATATTTCTTATTTCACCTCCCAAGTAGTCTTGGTTTCTTCTTTGCCTTGTTTGATTACAAGTGTATAAGTCCCTTGGGTAACAAATTTACCGTCATCTTTTTTCAAATCCCACGCCCAAGTATGAAATCCTGCTTCCTTCGCTGCCTCTGCTTTGCGGAGGAGTTTGCCCTCTTTGTCTAAAATCTGAATTTGGGGTACTTTTTCTTGATTTTGACTGATGAAGTAAAGCAATTCACTTTTTGGCTGTATGGGTTCTTGGTACTTGGCTTGTTGGCTACCCCAGCGTTCAGAGTACCGTACTTTTTCAGGTGCAAAAGCGTGCATTGCAGGGAGTTTATCTAGGCTTGCTAATTTTTGTAAAGGTTTTACATCAGCAATGTAAATGCTTCTACCGTGAGTACCAAGCACCAGCTCATTTTCGCGTGGGTGCACCAAGGCATCATAAGTAGCGATATTCGGAAAATCACCACTCAGCACGTGCCACGTTTTGGCAGCATCAAGGCTAATGTATGCACCCTCATCAGTACCAAGGTAAAATAAATTTTCCTGCACAGGATCTTGCACGATTACATTGACTGCCTCTGCTGGCAAATTGGCTTGAAGTGATTGCCAAGTTTTCCCATAGTCATCACTGCGATACACAAAGGTTTTTAACTCATCAAAGCGATAGCCATTAAAGGTCAAAAATACTGTCCCTTCTTGGTGTGGAGAGGCAACTACACTACTAATCCAACGACCTTCTACAGCACTGGGTGTGATATTCTGCCAATTCGCACCACCGTTTTTAGTTACTTGCACTTGTCCATCATCTGTACCTATATAAAGCAGCTGCACATCAAGGGGCGATTCTGAAAACGACGAAATGGTAGAGAAGGGAACATTTCCCGCAGGTAAATTTTTGGTCAAGTCAGGGCTAAGGGTCTGCCAGGTATCGCCTCTGTCAAGGCTTCGGTGCACCTTCTGAGAACAGAAGTACAGAATATCAGGATTGAATTTACTCATCACCACGGGAGTACGCCAATTGAAGCGTAAAGGGTCTTCGCCCAAATCGTGCTGAGGCGTGATGCGAGTTGGTCTTTTGCCCGCCTCCATCCGCACATAATTACCGAATTGATAGCCTGTATAAACCAAGTCGGAGCGTTTGGGATTGACTTGCACAAACATACCATCACCGCCATAGATTTTTTCCCAAAATTTTCCCTCATTGGGTACATGCTTAGAAGAACCCTTTACTACGCCATTGTCTTGTAGCCCTCCATAGACATTGTAGGGCGTTTCCATATCAACTGCCACGGTATAAAACTGAGCAGTAGCTGTGTTGTTGAAGTGCAAGAAAGAGCCTCCTGCATCATAGCTTACATACAAGCCTCCATCATTGCCATTCATAATGTGTTGTGCATCATTAGGGTTTATCCAGAGGGCGTGGTGGTCGGCGTGTACTTTTTGGGTAGGCGCAATTACTTTGAACGTTTTTCCACCATCATCAGAGCGTAGCATAGGCACTCCTAGCACATAGACTTGGTCGGGATTACTAGGGGCTACCCTTACCTGCCCAAAGTAATAGCCATACGTATAATAAATTCCTTTGAGTGGATAGCTGTTCACCATTTTCCAAGACTTGCCGCCATCATCAGAGCGATACAGCTCCGCACCTCGCACTTCAGTATCAAAAAGGGCTTCATTGGCATCTGCAAAATAATTGGCAATGGCTTTGGGTGTATATTTACCTGCTTTGATTTCTTTTTTGACTAGCGTAGCAGTATATTTTTTTGGAAATCCTCTTTTAGAGAGAAAGTCGTTCAAATCTTCTTCTTTGAGTACCAAGAAATCTGTTGAGTTCATTTTTTCAAAATCTTTGAAAATAAATTTGGGCGCATCTGTTTCAGGTTCTCTTTCTGTTTTGATTTCTTCTTGGTTGTCTATCACCATATAGAGTATGTTGGGTTGGCTTTGACAAATATCCAAGCCCATACGCCCTCTGAACTCAGCTTTGGGAAGTCCTTTTTCAGATTTCTCCCAGGTTTCACCTCCATCATTAGAGAAGTACAGTGTACTTTCAACGCCGTTGCCTTTAAAATCCCAAGCCTTGCGGCTGCGCTCCCAAGCAGCAGCCCAGAGTTGCTTTGGATTGCTTGGATTGATGATGAGGTCAGCAATGCCTGTGCTATCACTAATATAAAGTGTTTTTTTCCAAGATTTACCTCCGTCAGTGGTTTTAAAAACCCCTCTTTCAGGATTATGGGCATACAAAGCCCCTAGGCTTGCTACCCAGACCGTGTTTTCATCGGTGGGGTGGGCTATGATGCGCCCGATGTGTTGGGTATTTTCTAAGCCTACGTGTTGCCAAGACTTTCCTCCGTCTGTGGTTTTATAAACGCCATAGCCTGCATAGCTAGAGCGGCTGCTGTTATTTTCGCCTGTCCCTACCCAAAGTAAATTAGGATTGGCTGGAGAGAGGGCAATGTCGCCCACGGTAAGGCGGTCTTGTTTATCAAAAATAGGTTCAAAAGTAATCCCATTGTTTTGTGTCTTAAATACACCTCCTGAGGCATACGCCGTGTAAAATTCTTTGGGATTTTTGAGGTTTACGTCAATATCCACAATTCGTGCGCCCGTTACGGTAGGGCCTATGCTTCTCACGGGATAGTGCTTGAACCAAGTCTGCGCTTGCAAGGCAGCTTTTTGCTGTGTAGCAGCTTTGCGCTCTTCGGCTGTAGAGGGTTTGATGTTAGGAAAAGTGCTTTCTATTTGCATTTGTGCATGTATGCCCAAAGTATGGAAGCATAGTATAGCACTTAGAAAGAGTGTAGGTAAATTTTTCAGCATTTCATTTAAGGTTAGATACAAACAAACGATATTCTTCTATCTTGCAAATATTTGAATTTTTATACAAAAAATAGCATTTATTCTTGCAATCGTTTTGTTATTTTGCTTTTTTATCGCGAAATAGATTTCAACTTAAAAAAAATATTAAATTATCTTTATCGTGGACAAATCAAAAAAATGCCTTTTAATATTCACCAAAAATCCAACATTGGGGAAAGTAAAAACGAGGCTTGCCAAAACAGTGGGAGAAGAGCGTGCCTTAGTTATCTACGAGGCATTGCTTGCACATACTTTTGAGATAACGAAACATCTCGCTATTGATAAAAAAGTTTTTTATACTGATTTTATTGCCAAAAATGACCTTTGGAACAGCTGCCAAAAAAATTTACAAATACAAGGTGATTTAGGAAAAAAGATGTATGCTGCTTTTGCTAAGGCTTTTGCAGAAGGCTATGAACACGTGGTGATTATTGGAAGCGATTGTTTTGAACTAAAAGCACAAGACATAGAGCATGCGTTTAAAGCACTTGAAGACTCGCAGGTAGTGATAGGACCTGCTCCTGATGGTGGTTACTATTTACTAGGACTTAGACAAATGATTCCTCAACTCTTCGAGCAGAAAAAATGGAGCACTCCCGAGGTCTTTTCCAATACATTGGCAGATTTGATACAACTAGGCATCAGCCCTTTTTTGCTTCCTGAACGAAATGATGTAGATGAATGGGAAGACTTGCCCGAACCTTGGCGGTAAGCCTGCAACACCCTACGGGTGTTGTGAAAATACTGAAAAATTAACCAGCTTAAAAATTATTATTCCCTACTTTGGAGCTCAAACAACGTAACCTTGTGGCTTGTAGAGCGCTTCTTTTGATAAATGTGTGCCTATCTATTGGTAAATCGTATGTATGATAGATTAACTTAGTAAAATCATCTGATTATCCGTACATTAGGCAGCATACTCCGTAGTTTGTTTACTTCATTTTCTGAAAGCGGATTATAGCGTAAAGAGATTTCTTTAAGCGCAGTCATGTTAGCAATTTCATCGGGGATTCTACTGATTTTATTAAAATCAAGCACTAATTTTTGCAGATTGGGTATGTTGATGATTCCCAATGGGATTTCTCTTAGCTCATTGCCTGCAATATCTAGTTCTGTCAGCCGAGAGAGTCGCGAGAACTCATCTGCCACATAGCTCAGGGCATTGTTGGAAAGATGCAAAATTTGTAAATTTCTCATTTGGCTAATTGTAAGCGGGAGGGAGTCAAGTTTGTTGCCTGTCAGGTCGAGTTCTGCCAGTCTTAGGAAGTGTTCTGTACCTGAAAGCCCTTTGAAATAACGCAAAAAATTAACATTTAGATTTCCTCCAACTTTAAAGATTTTTAAGGTTTTGATATCAGCAATGCCCTCAGGGAGGTCATTGAGAGCGTTATAGCTAAGGTCAAGTTCTTCTAATTTTTCTAGGCTGCTGATATTTTTAGGGATTTCTTGTATGTCATTGCGCGAGAGATTGAGCTTACGTAAGTTGATAAGATTGGTTAGACGGTTAGATATTTCCCTAATACTATTTTCGCTGAGGTCAAGTGTTTGTAGCTTCTCAAATGCACCTATTTTGTTACTCACCTCAATAAGGCTATTGGCTGAGAGGTTGAGTTCTATCATCTCTTTGAAGGCCGTAATACTAGCAGGAATATCTTGAAACAAATTTGCCTGTAAATTTAACAGACGAATTTTTTTTAGTTGGCTGATTCGGTTAGGCAATTCAGTAAGCTGATTGCCAGCTAGGTTGAGTTCACTGAGGTTAGTAAGCAGACGTATATTATCTCCAATGTAAGAAAACTTATTGCGCATCAAGGTAAGGCTTTGCAGTCTGGGCAAATTTGCCAACTCATAAAACATCTGATTGGTATTCAGTGTAGAGTCACTCAAAACTTGCAATGCTTTGAGTGATTTTAGCCCTACTATTTCGTGGGGGATTTCAGTCATACTTTCCCATCCAATGCTGAGTTCTTCAAGGCTTGGTAGCTCTTGGAGTTGGGTCAGTATTTTTTTGAGGTTGAGGCGTGGATTATTATTGAGGGCTAATTTTTTGAGGTTAGCAAGCTGGAGCAGCTCTTTGGGCAGCACACTGAGTTTGTTCCAGCCTAAGTTAAGCTCTCTAAGATTGGTAAATTGTTCCATTCCTGTGGGTACATTTAGCATATACTGCCAAGTGAGGTCAAGTTTATAGACTTGACTGGGGTTTTGCAAGGCATCTTCCATAGAGAGGTAAAAAGAGCTCTCTTCAACTTCTCTGGCACTTTGTGCGGTGGCTTGCCCATAGCAGAGGCTCATTAAAACTATAAAAAACAAGTATTTTCTCATAAGTTCATTTTTGTTGGTATCGCTAAGTTAAACGATATTTTATCAAACTTAAGTGTTTTGAGTACTTGAAAGGATAAAATCTCATTTATACTACGATTTTGATACCCTTACACCAGCTACTAAAATATCATCAATTTGTTTTTGCTTACCTCGCCAAGCTAGATGTTCTTCTTGAAAAGCCTCTTTTTGTGTTTCCATAGGTAGTTGGTGGGTTTTTTCTAAAAATTCTCTAAAATTTCTTGCTCCATACTTACGGTTATCAGGGCCACCAAATTGGTCGGCAAAACCATCTGAGCTCAGATAAACTACATCATCTTGGCGGAGTTCTATGCAATGCTGCTCGTAAGTACGCTCAGCTTTGTAGTGTTTTATACTTCCTCCAATTGGGAATTTATTGCCTTTGATTGTTGTAACTTTTCCACCTCTTACTAGAAAGAGTGAACTTTGCGCACCCGAAAACTCCAATACCATGTTTTCAAAATCAAAGCTACAAACGGCAATATCCATACCGTCTTTGGCTTGGTTTTCTAGGGTTCTATACACGTCTGCTTGCAGGTGTGTGAGAATCTCGGCAGGGCGATAAACTGCTTTTTCATGAATAATATAATCCAATGAAGATTTACCGAGCATAGACATAAAGGCACCAGGTACACCATGCCCTGTGCAGTCGGCAACTGCTAGAAGGCTTCTACCTGATAGCTCATCATGAAAAAACCAATGAAAATCACCACTCACAATATCTCTTGGCAGCGAAAACACAAAATGCTTAGGGATATAGTTTTTGATTTTGGTTTGTTTAGGCAGGATTGCCTCTTGGATATTGCGTGCATAGTTGATACTGTCGCGCATGTGCTTGTTGATATGCTCTAATTCGTGTTTTTTAGCTTCTATTTCTTCTTTTTGACGAATGACCTCAGTGGTGCGTTCTTGTACCTTGAACTCAAGATTAGTATTGAGGTCTTCTATCTCTATGTTGCGCTTCACGAGCTCTATGGTTCGTTTTTTTACTTGTTGGTTGAGCACAAAGCTCAATGCCATCAGAATACCTACTACACTTGCCAAAATAGCCAAGCCAGTCAGAAGCCATTTATAGTTGGTAGTGCTTGCAGTTCGGTTAAGCCATCTTGCTTGCGATTGGTAATAGACAGAATTTTGGTCGTCTATCATTTTACGTAATTCCTCATCAATTGCCTTAATGATAAGGTCATTGTCGGGCTTGCCCTTAGTGAGTGCAAATCTTAGCTCTATGGGGTGAAATACAATGGGTGTCCCTTCTACTGCGTGTTCGGCCTTGTGCATATCGCCATAAAGCACACTAATAAGCCCAGCATCTACTTTTTGTTGGTCTATCAGGTTGAGTACTTCTTCATAAGAAGTAGTTTCTACAAAATCTATGTCTAAATTAAATTGCTCGGCGGTGCTTTTTAGTCCGTGGTTTCCTTCATAGTAGATATTACCTTTCATCACTGCCACTTTCTTGTTTGCCAAGTTGATAATAGAGCGCAAGGTAGAATCGCGGTGCACAAAGACTTCACCCCAGTTGGTCAAGACAGTTTCTTTGTTGAAGTCAAAGATTTTAGTGCGTTCTTCGGAGAAACCAATAGACACCATGATGTCTATTTTACCATTTTTCAGATTTTCTAGGTTTTTCTCAAAAGAAGGGTCATAGATATAGTCTAGTTTCCAGCCTTGCTGCAGGGCTACGTGCTCTAGTATATCAATGTAGATACCTTTCAAGCCTCCATCATGGTCTTGAAAACAAAGTGGTTTATCTTGAAAAAGCCCCACCTTGAAGACCTTTTCTTGTGCCTCAACAGAAAAGTTTAGCCCCCAAGCTGCCAGCAGTAGGAGTAGTTTGAGAAAAAAAGTGCGTATCTTGGTCATTTTTGTTGGTCATTTTGTATTGATTTTAGAGCTACAAGCAAAAATAGACTTAAATTGTTAAACGTTTTGCCTGCTAACCTCAGAAATTCAATACGATAAGCAACAAAATTAAGTTGATGAAATTTTCATCAACTTTATCGGCAGGGGGTAGGAAGCTGAGTAATTTGTCATTGCTCATTGTCCTTCCATTTCTTCTAACACAAGTTTGATTTCTTTGGCTTTTTCAGGCATTTTGAGACGTTGATAAATTTGCTGTAGGCTTTTCAGAATAGTAGGGTTGGTAGCGTCCATTTTATAGAGTAACTCAAAATAATACAAGGCTTCTTGAAAACTCTCATTTGCTTGTTCTTCTATTACTTTGCCTTCTTTTTGATATTCTGTAAAAGTAAGTCCATCTATTTTACGTAATTTTTCTACTCCTTTGTTAAAGTAAATCCCCCCTACATTAAAGATTGCTGTAAAGTTAGAGGCGTCAAGATTGATACATTTGAGGTAATTATCAAGTGCTTCGCTATGCTGCCCTAGCCTTTGATAGACAATGGCAAGGTTAAAATAGTTGATGGGGTCGTTTGGATTTATTCTTACACGTGCTTTTGCATCATTAAGTAGTTTTTCGTCATTTTCTCCTAGTTTTTCATTGAGGTCTATGCGTGCTCGAATAAATTTTTCATCATCAGGAAAATCATTCAAGGCAAGAGCCAATACATTGAGCGTTTCTTGGGTATCATTGATGACATCACGGCAAGTGGCAATGAGATTTTCGTAGCGTTGGTATTTGAGTGTTTTATCATCTATGACTCCTATCATTTCTTTCATAGTACGGACATAGCTTGGATAGTCTTGCCTTAAAAAAGCCGAGTAAGTAGCAATGCTATGCGAGAGTGTATCCTGAAAATTGAGTTTTTTGGCAAGTTCGGCAGCCTCAAATGCCACTTTGTAGAGGCTGTTGGTCTGTAAATCTGTAGATGTACCTGTGTTGCGGGTGATTTGGTAGGCTTGCTTGTAATAATTTCCTGCTATATTAATGGCTACCTTGTGGAGGCTATCTAGCCCCACGCGTGCGCTATCAGCGTAGCTGCTTTCTGTGCTATTGCTGACCTCTTTTTTAAGCTTTTGATAAGCGTTATAAGATTTGAATAAGGCTACGGTATCTTGCCCATTAAAAGTTCCTCTAATATCTGCTGCAATCAGAGCATAGACTTTTGCTTTGAGTAGCCAGAAGACTAATCTTTCAGCTTTAATATCTTCGGGGTTAATTTTTTCTAAGATAATGCGTGCTGTTTCGTAGCGTTGCTCTTGAAAGGCAAGTGTAGCTTCTTCTAACTCTTGTGCTTGCAGTTGCATAGAAAAGCAGAAGCACCAAGCTATTGAGATACCAAAAAGGGAAAAAATGTATCTTATTGAAAGTATTGTCATAATTATTTGGATTGTGTTTACCACTTTGAAATCCATAAAAGTATTAGTTAGCACATCTTAATAAAGAAAAAAAGAATTAGCTTATAAGCATAAATAGCTATTGCAATCTTTGTTTCGCAAAAAGAAAGCCAAGTGCAAAAGCAACAGTTTGACAAGATTTGCTATTGTACCACAATCTTTTTGCTCAACGAGCGTCCATCAAAGTTTGCTTTCAGGTAGTACAAGCCTTGTGTAAGATGATTGACCCTTACAATGGCATAGCCTGCAATGCTATTTACTTTATTTACTTCTTGCTCCTCAAATACTATCTGCCCTTGAGCATTGAAAATTTGTATGCTTGCGCTGCTTTGGCTCGTAATGATGAGATGAAAGCTGCCTTGGTTGGGATTGGGGGCTACTTGTATAGAAGGAGTAACTTCCAGGTAAGTACCAGGGTGGCTTATCTCCTCAGAAGTACCCGCACAGCCTACTGCATTGACGAGTGTAACAGAGTAACGCCCCGAATCCAATGGCAAGTAAGTAGGTGAATTAGCATTTAAAATTGGTATGCCGTTAAGGTTCCATTGGTAAATTTCACCTTGCTCTAGCACAGTCAAGATACCACCTTCTAAGCCAATGGTAGGCACTGGGCTAGGGCTTGTGGTTACTGAGATACTTTGCGAAAGCTGTTCTGCACAAGGGTATGATACTACTGCATCACTATAAATTGCATCTAGGCGATAGCTCCCTTCTTCTTTAGCAATAAGTGTGTTGCTGCTCTGCACGAAGTTTCCGTCTTTGTACCAATTATATTTGATGGGCGTTATGGTAGCATTTGCACGAAGTATGGTGCTATCTCCCTCACAAAATGCCAAAGGACCTCGGTGCGATACCAACAAAGAAGGCTGAGGGCGCACAAACACAAAATACGGCAAGGAAAGCCGCGAGCAGGTAGGGTTATTTTCTAAAAATACTTCTACACGATAAGTACCCGATTGATTTACCTCTAAGGTAGCACTCTGCTGACCTGTTACTAGCACATTGTCTTTAAACCAACGGTAGGTCAATCCAGTAGCATTGCTAATTTGTGCCTGCAAAGTGAGCGATTCGCCTTGACAAATACGGTCTATGGTAGGTGAGGGGCTTGACACAATGCTTGGCAGAGGAAGCGTATTACCAATCACTACCTCTACATCATTGGTGAAAATCCCTTCAGTATTGCAGGCATTGGCTATTTTGGCAAAATAAGTACCATTTTGAGTTACTTGGTAGTTGGCGTTGTTGGTAGTGGCAAGCAAGGTGCTACCAGCACCCACTCGCCTAAACCATTGATAAGTGGCATTTGTGCCTGAGCTAACCACACGAAGTTCAATTGGACTTTGACAAATGTCGGCAACTAAAATGGTATTTTGGGGTAGGGGAGGTACTTCAAAGTTAATAGATTTTGCGGCAGAGGTTGCCTCCCCGCAATCGTTGCTCGCTTTTACGGTATAAGTACCCGAGCTTACTACATTGATGGTGCTGCCCGTACCAACAGGTTGTCCATTTTTAAACCAAGTATAGCTCAAATCAGTACCTTGTGCTGCAGCTTGCATTGTGAAAGGAGTAGGAAATTCTGTGTAGCAAAAAAGCTCACTCCCTGAGGGACTAATTTGCACATCAGAAGGAAATAATTTTATTTCAACTGGTAGTTCGTTAGAGAGATTGGAAGAACCACAAGCGTTGCTGATTATCAAACTATATATTCCTGAAACAGTAGCCGTAAAACTGGGCTCAGAAGTAGTGGCCAATAACTCACTATTCAAGTACCAATCATACCTAGCTCCTGTGCCTGCTTCATCGGTCTGCAAGGTCAGTGTGCCTAAACAACTAGGATTGGCCTCATCAGTAAAAAGAATTACATCTTGTATGGGTGCATCTGTAATTTCATTGATATAGATAGCTTCCGAGAAAACTCGCTCATCAGAAAGCCCCAACTCTTCGTTTTCTTCACAGCTAAGACAGGCATTGCAGAGGGCTACCTTATAATAACCTGCTGCTGTAATATTGATAGAAGATGAGTTCTCGATGAGTACATAATCTTCTTCATCGGCTGAATAAAACCACTCGTAAGCTAAATTTTCCCCGTCAGTATCTACACTCAAAGTAATTTCATTGATAGCTGGCACACAATTAGGGGCAAAAGTACTGAAAGGAGTAGCTTCTATTGCTGCAAAAGTAGGTACCTGTGTGATGAATACATCAACCGTGGAGGAAACTTCTTTACCGCAAGTATTAATGAGTTCTACATAGTAAGTGCCCGTCTCAAAAGCTGTAAAATTAACACCCTGCGAAAAAGGAAAAACAAGCTCTTGTATGATTGCATTGTCTTTGAACCAGCGGATAGTATCTAAGCGATTATTACTATTAATGTTATCAATCAAAAGAACTACTCCCTCTGTACTGCAGCCTATGCCGTCAATGGGCGAGCTGAGTACATCAGGCACAGCAGGTGTAGTGATTACTTCTACTTCAAAAATATCAGAGATAGCACTTCCACAGCCATTGATTGCTTCTACAGTATAGCTACCCTCTATATTTGTGGTGTAGCTACTACCCGTGCCTACAGGCGTAGCCCCTCCATTTAAGAACCATCTGTAAGTATCTACACCGTTGTTGGCAGTGGCTTGCAATGTGATGCTTTGCCCTATACATAGTACCCCGTTACTATTCGTGGGGGAGGTAATGGCTACATCTTCGGGAGCGGCAGGAATAGTATTAATCTGAACAGAAACTAAGTTAGCACTGCCACAATCATTGGATACTTCTACAGAATACAAGCCTTCATTTTCTACCTCACTGTCAATGGTGAGTGTGGATTGAGTTTCACCTTCTAGCAATGCCCCATCTTTGTACCATTGGTATTTGAAGCGAGGCGCACCACAAAAGGGACTGTTTGCCGAGCTTTCTGCATTAGCGGTGAGCGTGAGCGAAGCCTCCTCATCTTCGCTACATAAAGTAGTAGCTCCTTCTGTGCTAATGCTTACATTGATAGGGGGCGTATTGAGCAAGCAAATTTGTATTGAAGCTGAAGAACGCACCGTTCCCTCTTCGTCTGTTACAAAAAGGGCATAGACACTTTCGGGCAATGCACCTTCAAAAACTGCCCCAGTGGCTACTGTAAAATTGGTAAACACATCTCTCCACTCATAGGTGAGATTTCCTATGCCTGTGGAGTTTCCCTCGAGCCTTAACTGCTTTCCTTGACAGACTTGTACCTCAAATAGCTCTCCTGAACTGAGTGTGATGGGGTCGTTGGGAAGTATGGCTATGCTAATGGTGGGGTCAGTAGGAATCAACATAGAAGCCAAAAATATATTTTTTTTCCCTAAATTATAATGGCTAGCAAGGGTAGGGGGGTGGGCGTAAGCTATCTGACTATGTGAATATCCAATGAAAAGGAATATGCAAAATAGCAATAGTTGTTTTTTATTCTTATTAAAGTTGGTGAATTTCATAATGAGGAACTTGATTTAAGATGCTCAGTAAAATTAATACGGCTTTCTAAAAATTGCTTTGATAAGTCTTTTATGCCTTAATTACACAGTACTAACGCATTTTTTAGATTTATCGCTTATCTTCGTTCAAAAGCTTTTGCAAATATATACCAATCTCAAATTGATTGTAACGCAAAGATGTTTAAGCCTTTGATTTTGGCAATTCTTTTTTAAAATTCACTCATTTATTAGTGATATTGCCTCAAACTTATTACAAATAATGAATTAGACTTTTAAATGCCAATAAGAAATTTTATTTTTGCTCATTAGATTTGAGTTGAATAAATAAAAAATAAGATAACCATACAAATATTATGTTTGATAATTTAGTTACCCGCATTGATAATGCCATCAAAACCATCAAAGGCAAACACAAGATTACAGAAATCAATGTAGCTGCCACTGTAAAAGAAATTAGAAGAGCTTTGGTAGATGCTGACGTAAACTACAAGGTAGCCAAAGATGTAACCGACCGTATCAAAGAGGAGGCACTAGGACGCAAGGTGCTTATCAATGTTAATCCTGGGGAATTATTGGTTAAGATTGTGGAAGATGAGCTGACCAAGCTCATGGGTGGTGAAAAAGAAGACATTAGGCTGACAAGCAAGCCCGCTATTATTTTGATGTCGGGGCTACAAGGTTCAGGTAAAACTACATTCTCAGGCAAATTAGCACGTTTTCTCAAAAAGCAAAATAAGCAAGTGTTACTCACAGCTTGTGATGTCTATCGCCCAGCAGCCATTGAGCAGCTCAAAGTAGTAGGGGGGCAAGTAGAGGTAGAGGTTTATACAGAACCAGAAAACAAGAACCCCGTACAGATTGCCCTAAATGCCATTCAATATGCCAAACAAAATCAAAAAAACGTAGTCATCATTGATACCGCTGGTCGGCTTGCCATTGATGAGGAAATGATGCAAGAGATTGAGCAAATCAAAAAAGCCATTAATCCTGATGAAACCCTTTTTGTGGTAGATGCTATGACAGGGCAAGATGCTGTCAATACTGCCAAGACTTTTAATGAACGGCTAAATTTTGATGGAGTAGTGCTTTCTAAGCTAGACGGTGATACGCGTGGTGGCGCAGCACTTTCTATTCGGGCAGTGGTAGAGAAGCCCATCAAGTTTGTGGGTACAGGTGAAAAATTAGATGCCATTGACATTTTTTATCCCAACCGAATGGCAAGGCGTATCTTGGATATGGGTGATGTAGTTTCGCTAGTTGAAAAAGCTCAAGAAGCCTTTGATGAGGAAGAAAGCAAACGCCTTTCACAAAAACTTCGTCAAAATAAATTTGACCTGAGTGATTTCTTATCTCAAATCAATCAAATGAAGAAGATGGGCAATATCAAAGATACAATTTCTATGCTGCCAGGTATGAGCAAAATGCTCAAAGATGTAGAAATAGACGAAGATACATTCAAGGCTACTGAGGCTATTATACAATCTATGACCCCCAAAGAGCGTGAAAACCCTTCTATTTTAGACGCAAATCGTAAAAAAAGAGTAGCCAAAGGTAGCGGCACAAGTGTACAAGATGTAAATGTACTCTTAAAACAGTTTGGAGAAATGCAAAAAATGATTAAAAAAATGAATCTAATGAGTAAAAAGGGTAAAAAATCTGTGATGAACTTGTTTGGATAATCTCTTTTTTTGACGGGTGATAGGTGTTCTTTATGTGTAGAATCGGAGAATGCCTAATGCTTCTCCTTCAACTTTCTAATACATACAAGATGGATAAAATCATCAATTATGTTGTGGCATTTCTTTTTCTGTCAGTACTGGCTGTTTATGGTTTTTATCTACTATCTATTGATTGGAACAGTATATTACCTACTTGGTCAGACGAATATTTCTATTATCTCAACGGCTTGGCAGCGTATCAATTTAACAGTACAAAGGCTGCACTCACGTATAATCTACAAGGTGCAGATTGGCTGGGTGCTGATGCTCATGGCTTCGCTTATCCTGCTTTACATGCCTTTTTCGCGCATATAATTGGTTGGCATAGTTTTAACCTAGTTTTACTGAATCTCTTGTTGCTTCTTGTTAGCGTGATACTCGTTCTTTTACAGCGGCACTTCCTCAGGGCGGAAAAATTACTGATTATTTTACTCTTTCTTTCTTTTCCTATTACTCTTCAATTTGCTGTAACTTATCTTCAAGAGAGTTTGCAAGCCTTTTTTGGATTAAGCATAGGTTTAATGTTTTATCACCTGTATCAGCAGCAGCGGGGCATTTCATCAAATCAACTTGTTTTGTTGTTAGCATTAATTTTTGTGGCAGGACTTTTCAGGCCTTTGTGGTTTTTTTGGGTGGTGTTAATATTTGCTTTTACAAAGAAAAAACATATAGTGCTACATGGTAGCATTTGCAGTTTTTATATTTTGTTTTCTTTTATTTATTTAAAATTATTTACTGAGTATGTACCTAATTATGCTGCTCATGTCATTGCTTTACTACGTTTATATGAGATTGAAGCTTTTTTTAGTTCTTTCTTAAATCATTTTTGGGTAAATATTAAAGCCTATCTAAAAGACCCTTTTAGTAGTTATAAGCTAGCTTATCTAAGTATAAAATATCTAATTTTAGTTTTTTTGGGGCTTGTATTTTTTAAAGCTCTTTTGACAAAACGAAACAAACAAGCTCATTTAGCCATACTAGGTTTATTTGTACTTAATTTTCTTTTGCTATTAGGACTTTATGATGCAGCTTGGTGGCGAGAAATAAGAAGTTTATCAATTTTGTGCTATTTTTATTTACCTTTTTTAGCAAAGGAACACAATCCCACTATTCGCCATGGTATTACAGTAGCTGT
The DNA here is from genome assembly GCA_964480455.1 of uncultured Cytophagaceae bacterium. Classification (GTDB taxonomy): domain Bacteria; phylum Bacteroidota; class Bacteroidia; order Cytophagales; family Microscillaceae; genus JAABSX01. Next base: position 42,821 of record CAYZQI010000007.1, on the reverse strand, counting down.
TTTGTCTTGTTTCTTCTTGAATTTAGCACATGTTAGGGCAGATATTCAGAATAGGCAAAATCATCGAGTTGTTAGCCTTCAAAATCATCAAAAAATCAATGATTTCAGTAGATTCATTGCAAAAAATAAGGACATAATTTATATCGCTTATGGATTTATACCAGAAAATGATACTTTTGAATTGCTAAGTATGCCACTTATGACACATCAAAATCAAAGAATCATTTATGGCATACCTTATTATCGTGCGGAGTTAAAAAAACAAGCAGATTATATTTTGATAAGAAAAAATACTCCTTTTGCTGATTTAAGAAAGGTATTTGAAAATGAATTTTTTTATCTTTATGAAGTAGGTGAGGGGCAGACCTCTAAAATCATCAACCAACTTATTCCCCAATGAAGAAATGACCATCATAAGATTAAGAGTTTTTTTTGTGCTTATAGTAGCTTTGTGTAGCTTTTTTATTTTTGAAGGAATTTTACATTATCATATTTATACAGATTTGCACGAACATATAAATATCTTGTTGAGATACCTCGAGCAGGATAGCTTTCCTGTTCCTCCCTTATATTACTTAATTATTTATTCACTTGCCGGATTTAGTACAAATATTTTTTGGTTGAATCAAGTTTCTGTTGTGTTAATGAGCATTTCAGTTGTGGCAAAGTATCTTACAACACTCAAATGGGTAGAAACACAATTTCAATCTTACAAAGTATATCAGCTAGAGCTCATTCTGATTGTTTCGTCCTTATTAATTCTGTTTCCAGTTTTGTATGATTGGATTCATTTTAGAATGTATTTGGGTAAATTGGCCACCAATGTATGGCATAATTCTACCACTATTTTATTGATGCCTTTTGTAATTTTATTGTTTCAAGCATCATTTAATTTTATACAAGCCGAAAAGCCAAGCCAAAAATTAATGGCATGGGTGCTTTTTCTATGTATTGTACAAGTGCTTATCAAGCCAAGTTTTCTATTTGTATTTGTGCCTATTTTTCCTTTGTTTGTTTTGCTGAAATCAGGCATGTATAGCTCGAAAACTTGGCTAAGTATAGGTATTTCAGGATTTATTTTTTTGATGATTTTAGTAGAGTACTACCTTATTTATGAACTCAATACTTTGAAAGTTATCTATCGAAAAGATGAAGAAGTAGGAATTGGTTTTGCGTTCTTAGCAGTTATTAAGTCGCACAGTGCCAATTTGCTGGCAGACATGCTGGCAAGTATGTTTTTTCCGATAGTTTACGGGTGTCTGTTTCCTAAGACACTATTGCGTGAACTTCATTTAAAGTATGTAATTATTTTGTTTTTATCAGCATGCCTTATTGGGTTTTGCTTAGTAGAAAAAGGAGAGAGATTTTTACACGGTAATTTCTTATGGCAAATCTTTATGACTAACTATTTGCTTTTTATGGTGATTGCTGCTGAAAGTTTAAAGAAGATAAAAACGCTTGGATATTTACATTATAAAAGTATATTGTTGATAATCAGCTACTTACTCCATATACTGAGTGGTATTATTTATCTATGGAAACTGTTTTATTTTCAAAATTTTGATTGATAAACGGCTTTTAGGTTTGAATAAACAAACTAATTTCGTATATTTGATACGAAAAATAAATACAAAACACTATGCAATTTACCATCAATACACAGGGCTTGAGCGAATTCACAGATGAGCAGCTCTACAATTTTTGCATCACCAACAAGGATTTAAAAATAGAACGTAATAGTAAAGGTCAATTAATCATTATGCCACCAACAGGACTCAACACGAGTTTTAATAACTCATCTCTTTTAGTTAAGGTAGGAGTTTGGAATGAGAAAAAAAAATTAGGTAAGGTCTCAGATTCAAGCGGGGGATATACCTTACCTAATAAAGCCATGTATGCACCTGATGTAGCTTGGGTGAGCAACGAACGCTGGGCAAAAGTACCCGAAGAACAGCGCAGCAAATTTGCAAAAGTAAGCCCTAACTTTGTCATAGAACTGATGTCAGAATCGGATAGCTTAACCCAAGCAAAAGTCAAAATGGAGGAGTGGATGCAGAATGGCGTTCAGTTAGGCTGGCTCATTTCACCCAAAGAATGTAAAATATACATTTATCGTGAAAACGGTGAGCGCATTATTCAAGATTTCTCAAAACCTCTCTCAGGAGAGAATATACTACCAGATTTTGAAATTAATCTCTCGGAAATATTTTAGGAGGGAGAAAACAGATAATCATCTTATAAGATGTATTTACTTAACATAATGTTTATTATATATTTAATATTATAATAATAGTGAAAGCCTTATATTCCTTATAACTTATTTTATGTTAAGTAGAAAGCAAAAAAATACTAAATTAAGAAAATTAGACAGCGAGTAATCCAATCTATCACTTTCATTTTCAAACCCACCAACAAACTAACAACTTTCAACTATCACAAAATATTGAAACCTTTGGATTGTTGTGTTTCCAACCAACAAATTACTTTATCTTCAGTTAGTAAATTATCCATTTGATTGATTCAAATATCTTTGGTAATTTTAGTCTTTAAAGCAAAGCCCTTACTTACTATTTATTATATGCAAATTTTAGAAAATCCAATAGCAACAAAACAACCCATCGATACGACACTTATTCAACACTACCAGTATATTAGAAAAAAATCAGAACAGCTCTGTGAGCCACTACAGACCGAGGATTATGTAGTGCAGCCTGCGGAGTTTGTGAGTCCACCCAAATGGAACTTAGCACATGTTACTTGGTTTTTTGAAACCTTTATCCTCAAGCCTTACTGTCCTAGTTATCAAGAATTTAACAGCGATTTTGCTTATTTTTTTAACAGCTATTATGAAAGCATGGGCAAGCGAACTTTCAGAGCGCACAGAGGCAACATGACGCGTCCCACTGCTGCACAAGTGTATGAATACCGTGCATACATAGATAAGTATATGGTTGATTTTTTAGAAAATACCGCCCTGGATGCTGACAAAAAAGCATTAGTAGCGTTAGGTATCAATCACGAACAGCAGCACCAAGAACTGCTACTGACCGATTTAAAGTATATTCTGGCCAATAATCCACTTTTTCCTGTTTACAAAAGCCTCCCCTCTCCCACTCTCTCACCCTCACCACAAGAAATTATTAAATTAGACTATTTAGCGTTTCCTGAAGGGATTTATACCATAGGCCATGAAGGCAATGAGTTTTATTTTGACAATGAGCGTGGCGTACACAAAGTATTTTTGCATAATTTCAAGATAGCCAATAGACTAGTAACCAATGCAGAGTATATGGAATTTATGGCAGACGGAGGCTACCAAAACTTTAAACATTGGCTTTCACCAGCTTGGGAATGGGTCAAAAATGAACAAATAGAAGCACCACTTTATTGGCACAAAATAGAAGGAGAATGGTATCAATATACTTTGCAAGGCTTACAAAAAGTCAATCCATTAGCTCCCGTTACGCACATAAGCCACTATGAAGCCGATGCTTATGCAGCATGGGCTGGCAAAAGATTACCCACAGAGTTTGAATGGGAAATAGCTTGTAAACAAACACATCAACAAATTCCTGATTTTGCAATATTTCAAGAAAACTCACAATTATCCCCACAATCTGAAACCCAAGAAGTCAATTTTTATGGTAATGTATGGCAGTGGACAAATAGTGCTTACCTCCCCTACCCTTTTTATAAAAAAGCCGAAGGGGCATTGGGCGAGTACAATGGCAAGTTTATGATTAATCAGATGGTTCTGCGCGGCGGTTCTTGTATAACCCCATTGAGCCATATACGTCCTACGTACCGAAATTTCTTCTATCCACACGAGCGTTGGCAGTTTACAGGAATAAGACTAGCAACACATTAGTAGTTCACAATCTCAAAAGTGAAAGTAATACAATTAGAAATAAATAAATATAATTTCAATGAATCACTCTTTTGCAGAAGACCTCAGAAAAGGCCTTAGCAATGACCCTAAATACATTCCCTCAAAATATTTCTATGATGAGCAAGGCAGTAAGCTATTTCAAGAAATTATGCACCTCCCAGAGTATTATCTTTTTGATTGTGAATTAGAAATATTTAAAGATTACCATGATGAGCTTTTGGAGCTATTCTCACCTACTCATGCCCCGTTTGAGTTGATTGAGTTTGGTGCTGGTGACGGGGCAAAGACCAAAGTATTACTTAAAAATTTCTTGAAAGCTAAGGCAAATTTTAAATACTTACCTGTTGACATTTCTGCTGATGCACTTACTGATTTAACACAAGATTTAAAAGAAAACTTCCCAACACTTGAAGTAGAAGGTTTGCCTTGTGAGTACTTCACTGCGCTTGAGCAACTTAATCTCACCAGTAAAAATCGAAAAATTGTATTATTCTTAGGTTCTAATATTGGTAATTTTAATTATTCCCAAGGAATCCATTTTCTAAGTCAAATGCAAGAAAATCTCCAACCCGATGACTTATTACTGATAGGTATGGACTTAAAGAAAAATCCCGCCATTATTTTAGAGGCTTACAATGATAAGCACGGAGTAACACGCTCATTCAATCTCAACTTGCTCAATAGAATCAATCAAGAATTTGACGCAGATTTTAATATTGCTCAGTTCAGACATTATCCTGTCTATGACCCCATAGAGGGTGGTGCTAAGAGTTATTTGATGAGCCGCATCAACCAAACAGTGTATATCAAAAAGCTAGACCTTCATGTAGAATTAGCTCCTTGGGAGGCCATTCATACCGAAAGTTCTTATAAATATACACCTTATCAAATCAATAAAATGGCAGAAACGGCAGGCTTTGCGACAGTAAAAAACTTCTATGATACCAAAACATATTACACCAACTCACTTTGGCGTGTAAAATCTAAATAGATTTGTAAATGTAGCTATTTTAGACTTACAATAGGTTGTGTAGTAGTACCCTATGATTACCTGTATCTGCAATGGCAAGAAAATCGTGCTCAGTAGCCATCGCAAAACTCCAATAAAGTGTATTTTCTGTGTTAAGTTGAGTAGTTTTATTTTCACTACTGGTCATGAAATTAGGCTTGCCCCAGACTTCACCGGCAGAAGCCCCAGACTGAGAAGGTATTTTATCAAAGTATAAAAGTCGGCTATTGCCTGTGTCAGCTACAATGATTCCCTCTTTGTAGAAACAGGTATCATAACACCAACTCAAGGTATGTGCTTGTGGTGTAGGAAGAAACTGATTTTGTCCGTTGCTATCAAAATCATTTTGCCCTATCAGGCAGTCTGCTGGTTGTTGAAAAGCTCTTTGCCAATCATTCCAAAGCAATACTCTGTAATATTGTGTATCTGTAATGGCTAGTACTCCCGACTTACTTACTTTTACAGAATAAGGCCAAAGTGCATTTTGTGGGTCATAATCACGTGAATGAAAATCTGGCTGACCTATCACTGCATCGGCAGGTGCATAACTTTCAGTGGGAACATGCGCATAGAAAAGCACTCTTCGATTGCCTGTATCTGCTATCCAAAGGTGCTTTCCATCAGAAAAGACGCCATAACACCAATACAAACTCTGTGCTGTTGGTGGTTGTGAAATACCTACTACATTGGGTTCATTGCTATTGAAGTGGGGCTGTCCTAATACTACATCAGCAGCTTGCCCATGTTTGGTAGGGAGTTGATGCCAAATCAAAACTCTATGGTTCCAAGCATCAGCTACAATTAGTTTTTGCCCATCAGACCAGATACCCGAAGGGTAATGCAAGGTGCTTTCATTTACGAGTGCGCCTGCATTTCTTCCAGTCTTTGTTTCGTTGGTTTGCCCCAACACTACATCAGGAGCTTGGTGCATATCCTCAGGAATATTGTTCCAGATAAACACCCGGTTCTGCCCTGTATCAGATACAAACAGATGTTGATTAGCTATCCAAATACCTCTAGGGGCTAGCAATGGATATGCCTTACTGCCACGCAGTATTTTTGAGTTCTGTACAAATGTATCTTCCATTGCTTTGAAGTAGGCTATTCTTTTATGTTTTAGATTTGTTTAGGAAAATATAAAAAATAATTCTGACAATTTTAGTTCTTAAACTACTGATAATGAATGAATTAGCAATTCATAATTCACTTACTTACTTCTTCTCTCCAAGCACAAAATACATATCTACCTCTCCCTTGTTTTTGGCGGGTAGTTTTCCTCTGTACTTACACTCGAACTGATTTTTGATAAGTTCGTAAGTAGCCCCAGAGATATTGACTTTATTAGGTTCACCTGAGCTTTCCATCCGTGCTGCGGTATTGACTGTATCTCCCCAGATGTCGTAAGCAAATTTTTGTGTACCTACTACGCCAGCCACTAACGGTCCTGAGTTGATTCCTAGCCTTAGCTCCCAGTAAGGTAGTCCTTGAGTGATGCGTTCTTCACGAAGTTGATGCATAAATGCTTGAATTTCTAGCCCTGCTCTGACGGCATCAATGGGGTTGGTCTTGTTGGCTATGGGGATACCTCCTGCACACATGTAGGCGTCTCCAATGGTTTTAATTTTTTCTAAGCCATACTTCTGGCATATTTCATCAAAAGCCCCAAAGCATTTATCCAATTCTTTGATTACCTGTGTAGGGTTCATGTGTTCAGTAGCCATTGTAAATCCTTTAAAATCTGTAAAAAGTACTGATACCATTTCATACGATTTTGGCGTGGCAGTACCTTTTTCTTTCAGTTCATAGGCTACTTCATAAGGTAAGATATTAAGCAGTAGCTTTTCAGACTGTTGTTTTTCAGATTGTATAACATCTCTTTGCGATTCTATTTCTTCCTTTTGCTGGTTAATTTCCTCGTTCATCTCTATGAGGTCATCTCGCTGTGCTTCTATTTCTTTTTTCTGGGCTTGCAATTGTTTGTTTTTTTGTTGATTTTTATAGAAGAAGATAGATATGAACAAGATAATCAATGCTAAGAAACCCAATATGCCCATGAATACGAGCCTAGCAAAGCGTGCGCCGCTTTCTTCTTCTTGGCGGGCTTTTTCAGAGGCGATTTTATTTTTTTCAGCTTCCAGTTTGGCTTTTTCAGCTTCGGCAGTACGTCTATCGGCTTCGGCTTTTTCTTTTTCGGCTTTTTGCTTTTCAGCTTCGGCGAGTGCAGTACGTTTTTCAGCTTCGGCTTTTTCTTTTTCGGCTTTTTGTCTTCTAGCCTCCGACTCTGCTTTTTGCTGCTGTATAAAAGCATTTTCAGCTCTTGCACGTGCGGCATTTTTTTCTGCTATTTGTTTTTCTTTTTCGGCTCGCTCTGTTTGTAATAGAGCTTCTTTTCTTGCATTTTCAGCTTTTTGTTTTTCTAGTTCTACTTCTTCATTTTCTTTGGTAAGTACTTTTTGTACTTCTCGGTTGATGAGTTCTTTGTATTGGTTTTGCTGTTGTTGCGCTAGAATTTCATCTTTAGTAAGTTCGTTTTTGAGTGTATAGAGTGAGTCTTTATATTTGGAGAGTCGGCGAAAGTCAGCTATTTTTTCGTGTACATCTGCCAAGATTTCGTAAGCAGTCAATCTTGAGAATTTATCATTGATTTGCTTCGAGAGGGTAATGGCTTGATTGGCGTGATAGCGAGCCTCGGGGTATCGCTGCTGATAGAAATGTAATTTGGCAATAAGATTGTGAGTACGTGCCATCTCGAGTTGGTTGTTTTGCTGCATTCTTACTTGCATTACTTCTTCAAACTTTTCTAGGGCTTTGGCATCTTCACCTATGCTTTGCTCCATTACTCCCAAGTTTATGAGCGTAATGAGCTTATTTTCTTTAATATTAGGGTCATTTTCATTGACTTCTCTTGCTTTCTCTATGAATTTCAGCGCGCTTTTGAGGGAGTCCATGGCAGTGCTGCGGTCATTTTTACTAAGTTGCTTACTTGCAATGAGTCGGTTGGTATAAGCAAGGTTATTCCAAGCTGATGCCATTCCTTGTGTGGTATTGCGTGTTTTTTCTAGGGCGAGCACTTCTTTTCGGTAGAGGTAGGCAGTATCTAGTGCATCAATCTCAGGTTGAGTATATACTCTTGCCAGTTGATTGAGTAAATTTACTTCTTTATTGATGTCTTTTTTGATTTCTGCTCTCACCAAATTGAGTGCATCAAGATAATAGACAAGAGACCTTCTCAGGTAACTCCCTCCGCTCTTAAAAAAAGAATTAGCAATATAAGTCAAGATTTGTTCTTTTGAAGAATTATCACTGGCCTTGCTGTAAGCATCAAAATAAAACTCCCTTGCTTTGTCATGCACACCTAGACTGTCCAGAAAGCTCCCAATTTCTGTATCTATTTCAGACGTTCTGAGTTCTGGCGAGAGTTTATCGGATTTTCTTTTTGCTTGCACATAATTTCTGAGTGCTTCCTCCATATTATTCTGTAGTCTCTGCGCCCTTGCAGCATTGAGCAATGCCGATATATTTGTCTCTTGTGCCTGGGTAACCTTTGCCCAAAAGCACAATCCTACACAAAGCCACAAAATATAATTTCTCAGACTACTGCTCATATCTCAATTTCAATATTTTCAATCTTTAAAAAAGCACTCTGAAAGAAGTGTAGAATGCCCTCCCTCCCCTACCAGGTAGCGTGTTAATTTTACGTCTTACAAATTCAGGATAATATATTTCTTCGTTCAATAAATTAGTAACATAAAAACTTAGCAATACCTTTGTGATGGTTGTTTCTTCTTTCTCAGTGATATTGAATAAATCATTCAAGTTCATATCTACCTTTACAGTCATAAAATTGAAAGCCTCAGGAATGGGATTTTGTAAATTATCAGGCACTTCAAGATTATTAGCTTCTCCCATATAGGTATTAAAAACGCCGATTGAGAGTCCTGCTTCCCTCCAATCATAAAATATGCCTAGTTTTGCCATTACTTGTGGCATGAGTGTATAATCTTGTATTTTTGAGTTGTCTTTTGTGTCAGTTAGTTCATTTTGTTGGTAGGTAAAAGAACCTGTGATAAAAAACGTAGAACGGGTTGCAAATTTAAACTCTACCTCTAGTCCATTCAGTTGAAGTCTATTGGCATTTTCATAAGTAGTGGGGCTAATATTAGTGGTCTGGATAATCAAATCTCTTTGCAATGAATTGAAGTAGGTAGCAAAGATTTGCATTTTACCTTTACTGTAAAAGAGTTGAGTATCAAAAGTAGTGACTTTTTCAGGGCGTAATCCTGGCTGTCCTTGCAATACAGGAGGGTCATTGAGGGTACTTTCCGCTTCAAAAGCAGCCCTGAAAGCCTGTCCGTAAAGTAGCTTAAGCCCTAAATTTTTATTAAAATCAGCAATCAACCCTAGACGAGGCACAAAATCACCTTTGATTTTTGAAGGTTTGTTGTATTGCGCGCCTGCGGTTAGTTTCACTTTTAGTTTGCTTTTCAGAGGTAATAAGTAATCTAGCTGTGCATAGCCGTTGTACCAAAACTTGCCATAATTAGGCACACCGCGGTTAGCATCATCACCTATCTCTGCCTCCCCTACCTGAAAATAACCTGTGCCGCCAGCAGTCAGGTTTAGCCCTTTGCCTATGTCATAAAAAGCGGTAGATTCTAGTAATACATCTTTGGTATTTCCCACAAAATCGCCCGAGGGGTTAGAAAATCTTGTACGCATAGCATTAAAAGTAGCGTGGTTAGCAATTTTGAATCGCTTAGAAACATAAATATTATAACCTGTATCAAAGAAAACCCTCAATGTATTGATGGCACGATTGCGCAAGCCTGTACCACCTATGGGTAATACACCTGTGCTTGATTGTGAGCTGTAGCTAACAAAAGATTGCATATTCAACTTGCCAAAGTCCACATTCAGGCTGGCTCCTAAGTTGCTTTGCCCCGCTTGGTAATCTAGCCTGCCTCCATCTTCGCCTACGGCTTCGTGTTGCCAACCTTCCTGCCCAAAATATCGAATAGCAGAGCTCACTTTCAGTCTATCCCTTATCTTGGTACTGAGGGCATTGAAACCAAAAGTATTGAAAGAGCCATACTCAAAACTGCCTTGTGTCTGGTCTTCTACTACTTCTTTAGTGATAATATTAATTACGCCAGAATAGGCATTTGTACCATACAGCACTGAGCCTGGCCCTCTGACTACTTCAATGGATTCAATTACCTGAAGTGGAAATGCTAAGTAGACGGGGTAATCTATTCCTCCAAAAAGATGCTCGCGGGTCGGTCTGCCATTGATAAGGATAAGTACGTGATTGTTGTAGGGTGTTGCCAAATCGCCCCGAATACTAAGCACATTGTTAGGTGCAAAATAAGAACCTATGGCATAAACGCTTGCCACGCGCTCCAGTACCTCAAGGAGGTTATTGCCTCCAAACCGCTCTATTTCGGTAGAAGTAATCACACTTATCACACCTGGGGCATCATAAATGCTCTCCAAACTTTTAGAAGCTACACTCACGTTTTGGTTGATAAGGTCTTTAGATAGAATAGGAGTCATATCTTGCACTCCCAAGCGTTCACTTTCTTGTGCATTGAGTTGAAAAACAAATGTTATAAATATACAAAAAAATGAAAGTAATAAAGTTTTTGTAATCGTGTAACTATACATAGAACATTGTCTAAGAAATATTTTTTGCAGCCATACCAAAAACACAAATTTATCAAATTATTTTAATCTGAATCATAAAACTAAAAATAATATTGCCAAACCTTCAATTAATTAACATCTGAATTACTTTTACTAGATTTATTGTCTTTTGATATTTCGAGGATAGTTTTTGATTTTGTGCTGAAAGTACATAAATGAGAGGGAAAGTAAATTCTTAAGTCTTTTAAATCGTATCTTTGTATAAATGAGCGAAAAAACTGAAAACAAGGCTTATGATAAGATTCTCAAAGAAAATATAAGGAGATTTTTTAGCTGTCTGGTTGTAAGCTATTGTATCAAGCATAATCCACAACTGCAAACTGTTCTTAGCCTCTTGCTAGAATAGCAAGCCAGATTATTCAATTACCAGTTACAAAATTACTGGCAATTGAATGAACATCTGCCCTGGATGATAAATGTTTCCTAACCAATCCACTTTAAGCTGTACAAATCTTTGCGGCGGTCTTTCAAATTTCTGACGCTGCCTTGTGTGTGTAGCTCCTTGAGCAAGTCTAAATCTACATCAGCTATAATGGTCATTTCGCTATTGGGTGTACCCTCAGCAATGATGGCATTTTGTGGAAAAGCAAAATCAGAGGGCGAAAAAATAGCTCCCTGAGAGTACTGCAAGTCCATATTAACCACACGCGGCACATGCCCTACGCTGCCCGTAACAGCCACATAACATTCATTTTCTATGGCGCGCGCCTGTGAGCAGATTCTAACACGCTGATAGCCACTTTGCAAATCTGTGGAAGAAGGCACAAACAAGATTTGCATACCTTGGTCGGCAAGTAGGCGACTCAGTTCAGGAAACTCAGAGTCATAGCAAATTAAAATGCCTATTTTGCCAATATCAGTATCAAATACTTTGAGTTTGTTGCCTCCCTTCATGCCCCAATCGTTTACCTCGCTAGGTGTAGGATGTATCTTGTATTGTGTTTCATAAGTACCATTTCTGCGACAGAGGTAGCTTACGTTGTAGAGTGCACCTTTTTCTATTAGTGGCATGCTGCCTGCTATGATGTTGATGTTGTATTCTACGGCAAACTGAACCATTTTTTGCCTAATTTCTTCGGTGTAGATGGCAAGTTTTCTGATGGCTGTAGCAGAATCTAGCTTGTTAAACTCCGACATAAGGGGCGCGTTAAAAAGCTCAGGGAAAAGCAAAAAATCTGACTTGTAATCGCTCACAGCATCTACAAAGAACTCAACATTGTCAAAAAATGCTTCTAAGTTATTGGCGCGGCGCATAAGCCATTGCACAATACCGATACGCACCCATGATTTTTTATTACCTACGGGTTTCTTTTTACGCTCATAATAAATATTCTTCCATTCAATCAGGGTAGCGTGGGCATTGGAGGCAGTATCTGAGGGGAGGTAATTTTTCAAGATTTTGCGCACGTGGAAATCATTGCTCAATTGGAAGGTAAGCACTGGGTCATAAATTTCTTTTGTTTTTACCTTATCTATGTACTCTTTTGGGGTGAGCGTGGCTTTGTGCTGGTGGTAATTGGGCATTCTTCCACCTGCCACAATAGATTTCAGGTTGAGGTTTTCGCACAATTCTTTTCGTCCATCATACAATCTTCTACCTAAGCGCAAGCCCTGAAACCTAGGGTGTACACCTACTTCTATTCCATAAAGAATATTACCTTCGGGGTCATGGGTAGAGAATGAACCTTTGTCTATTATTTCTTTGTAGGTGTGGTCATCTTCCAAGTCATCTTCATCTATGATGATAGAGAGTGCAAATGCCACTACTTTTCCCTTATCTTCTATGCAGATTTGCCCTTCGGGAAATATCTCTAAGAGTTTTTCTATTTGAGTTTTATGCCAGTTTCCCATATCTTTATAGACAAGGTTCATAATCTCGGTTAGGTCATCAAAATCTTCCATGTGCAGATTACGAAGTTTGAGCAGGTGCTCTATAGATTCGTTGGGGGTAGTAATTTGCATAAATTTTAAATTTTTATTTTATCTTCTCTGGTTAAAAAATAAAAAGTAACAAAATTGTTTAATTTATGTGTTTTATTCTTGTTTTTCTTTGAAAGCTTTGAGGGTATGAATCACCCCTACAATGAGTGAATGGGTATGTGTATAAACATTGGGCAAAGTAGAGGGTACATACCTATACATATACCCTCCTTGTACGATTACCTTACCCATTCTTCTGCCCAGCACGAGCGAAAGACGCTGTTGGTCAAGTTGATTTTTAGTGATAATTTTTCCATAGTTTACTAAGATTTCACTAGCGAGATTGATAAAATACTGTTTTGCTTGTGAGGGTTTTGAGATAGGAATTTGTATGCCTGCCATCAAGCGCACTCTGTGGTTGAAGCCCCATTCATCTGAGACCTCTCCGAGTATAAGTTTTTGCCTAAATCTGGCATCATTCCTCAGCCTTAGTTGTAGTTTCCATCTTGAATCAGGAATGGGTAAAATACTGAATAACTGCCCCCAAAGCCGATGTTCGTGACGCGAGAGTACGTTTGATAGTGGTGTGGCAGTTACTAAATAGCCATAGCCCGCAGTCAAAGAAGTGTGCTGGGCAAGCTGCTTGGTAAGACCTGTGCGCATGACAATAAAAGAGGTAGGATTGATGTGGACATCATTCCAGATAGCATATTTTGGGCTGATTTGGGTGCTTGTAGCATAGAAACCCCAGATTTGGTAATCATTTTGATAAATCTTGTTTGTTTGTGCATTTAGATTTTGTACTACAAATAAAACTAAAAGTAACATTTGCATCTTAAAAAAGTAACACTTATTATTTTTTTTCATGTTTTGGATAACTTGTCCTTATAATTAATATTGTCGCAAAAATATAAGATAGGCTCTTGTATTCTCATTACTTATGCTTTATAATGCTATGATAGATGTCATTTTTTGAATAGCTGTGCGTTTATTGTTAGGTTTGCCTTTGCATACAACTTAAAAAATTCTAACTTATATCATTACGACCCATGACGCATTACAATTTACATTTTTTGACCCTCAGTTTGTTATCTTTGTGTATGCTTTTATGCTTTCAAATAAAAGCTCAAGAAACACTCCCTGGCTCCAAAAAAAGCAATAGTGCGCAAGCAGCTACTATGCCACTCTCAGAAAAAACACTTGATGAACTTGCATCAGAAAATATACGCTTACAAAATCAAGCCTCCACTCAAAATGAGGAGGTATATGCACCCCAGACATCTTCTACATCCTCTCTTGCAACACCAACTTTCAAGCAACAAGAAAACAAACAAAGCCAACCCTCCCATAGTAAAAAACAAAAGAAAAACCACTCCAAAAGCACTCTACGCAACTTTCAGAAAAAACAAAAAAAACACCGTAGTTGGGGAGGCTTGCACCTCAATTTTAAATGGATAGAGTTAGACTGGTTTATGATAGGCTTAGTCATTGCGCTTTTTATGGGTTTGATGATATTGTTGTACTTTTTATTTGTGGGCAATACCTTATCACTTTTTGAGATGATATTGTTTGCAATGGGTTTTGGTTTTGCTATATTTTCTTTTATCTTTTTGAGTTCAGAGGCAGATGGAGAGCGTGCGGCTTATGAGTTTTTTGTTAAGTATGGCGTGTTTAGCTGGGCGGGTATTATGGCGATTATTGCAGGTTTTGCGGGTCTTTTTGGAGCTACAGGTAGTTTTTGGAGCTTTATTTTGATTGGGCTTGTGATTGGAGGGATTTCTTTCGTACTTTCACTTTTACTGGGCGACCATTTGTTTATGGGCTACGACCAAAGAAAACGAAACTAATCTAGGAAAATATAAATAAAAATCACATTTCACAATTCGTAATTTATACGAGTGCAAGTCAAATTTCCCTTTTTAGCCACCTCACCCCTTCCCTCTCCACAAGAGAGGGCATAAGGAAGTCAATTTGACTTGCACCCATTTACACTTTACTTATTTTCAGGTAATGCTTTACCCTTTAAAGATTATCTTTTCTCCGTAAGCTCACATAAATAGCTGTAAATAAGACGATTGTGTGTAGCCCTAAAAACAAAAATGTTTCTGAAAGCGAAAAGTAAGTAGGAAAATCAAGCATATTGCTATTGCCCAAAATTGGCTCTGCAACATATTGATACAAGGTATCTGGTACCTGTAATTGTGCCAAACTGTCTTTTACCTCTCTTTGTCGGAGTGTATCCAAAGGAGTAATCTCTTTGAGTGCTTCAAAATAAGTTTTGTTAGGTATTTTCTCAGGATAATAAAAATAGGCTTGTGATTCTATTTTCGCACTACTTTCTACTCCCCAGCGTGCAATAGTTAAAAAACTCAACCACTCCGAAGTAGTATTGAGCCGCTGAATGACCCCTGCCAACATAATCTGAGGCAATAATACCAATGGTACTAGACTGGTTACTTTGTCGGCATTATCAAAAAGGGAAGAAAGCCAAAGCCCCAGCAAAGAACCCACAAAGGAAAGCAGCAACAATAAACCCACATTTGCCCAAAGATTTTCTATGCCTACACTTATGCTTAAAATAGCCACCAAAAGCAAAACTTGAAGCAGGGCAAAAAAATTAATGACTGTAATCTTTGAAAAAATATAAGGCAGGATTTGTAAATTAAACATCCGCTCTCGCCTATAAATAGGCAACTCACTAATAATTTCACGTGCAGCATTGCTTGTGCCTAGCCATATTGCCGCAATCACCATCAGAAACAAGGTTTGAAGCATCATTTTCTCAAATAAAATTGCCAAAAACAAAGCAATAATCGGTGCTTGCGAAACAATCAGCGTAGTGTTAATACGGTCATTGGTCTTTATTTTAAAATAGCGTAAAGTCAGCCAATAAAACTGCCTCAATGGTGCTTTTCTGCGAGGTTCAATCACTTTTGCATTACCATTGCCTGTCTGCGATTCGGCAATGTCAGGCTTTTGCGATAAAAATGCGGCTGCCCGCAAACGCCCCTTCTCCACATCATTGATTTGGGCATACACTCCTATCACATTATTTGCCTCAAAATGTGCTAAGTAATTTTTTGTATCTCCATAATAAACCAAATAACCACCTCTCGAGAGGAAGGCAACCTTATCAGCACTGTCTAAGTCATCAGGTTTGTGCGTTACCATCAAAATAGTAGTGCCAGAGGCTGCAAGGCTTTTCAAAATTTTAAGAAACTCCTCAATGGTTTCAGGGTCAAGAGGGCTAGTAGGCTCGTCTAAAAATAGAATAGAAGGGTCTGATAGAAGCTCAACGGCAATAGATACACGCTTGCGTTGCCCACCTGAGAGGGTTTTTACCAATGCCTCTTTGGTATGGCTAATCCCTAACTTTGCTAAAATTTCGGCTATCTTTGTATCAATTTCTTGCTTGCTCACATCTGACTCTAGCCGAAGTCTTGCTGCAAAATATAGCGAATCATACACACTCAACTGCCCGTGTACAATGTCATCTTGAGGTACGTAGCCAATGTCTTGCTTCAGAATCTTATAATTTTTATAAAAATCTCTCCCGTGTACATAGACTGTGCCATCGGTAGCAGGGGCATCTCCATTGAGAGCCTTGAGTAAAGTAGATTTACCACTGCCCGAGGGACCCATGATGGCTACTACTTCGCCTGCTTTGATTTCGAGATTGACGTTTCTCAGAATGGCTTTTCGCTCAGGGGCTTTGCCTACTAAGCGTGTGAGCTGACTGGCTATCAGCACTATTTCATCTTCAAGAGGCAATGCCTGCGTATCAAAAGGTTTGTCTAACCTAAATTCATACCTTCCGAGTTGGATAAGGTCTTTTTCATTTACCTCAGTAGGGCTAAAAATCTGATTACCATTGATAAAAGTGCCATTTTTAGAACCCAAATCCTTGACCAAGTAGCGTCCTTCGGCTTGTTTAGTGATTTGAGTATGCTTGCGTGAAATAGTAAGATTAGCGAGTGTAATGTCGCAATCTTGTCTGCCTATGACGATACTTTTTTTCTGTGCCAGTAGTTCATAAAGTGTCTGGCTAGGCTCTATGAGGTGTTCTATGGGTGTAAAAGATTCAGAAGTAACCGAGAGGCTGGTACTTACTTTGTCGTCATTAACTATCAAAAAGTAATCTGGATTATTGCGCTGAAAAGTAATCACATCACCACGCCTTAAGTCAGAGTTCTCTATTTTGATACCGTTAAGATAAGTACCATTGGTGCTGCCTGCATCTCTGATTTTTAACAATCCTTTGTCGGCTCGCTCAATGTAAGCATGTATTCTACTCACTCCTCCCGCTTCAATCCCTATATCAGCCCCAAAACCTTTGCGTCCTATCATAATTTTTTGCTGATGAAGGGGCATCTCAAAAGTTTGTGAAGGTAGTTGTATATGTTTGAGTACAAAAAAAATACTTTGTGCAGGAGTATGCCTCATTTGCTTTGATTTTGCTTTCAGGTTTTGTGTGTTTAGAAGTGCCAAATATAATTATATTTTAGATTTAGCACTTGCCATAAGGGGTATTTTTAGACTTTTAGTTATCGTTTTTAAAAATTATGATGTGTCAAGTAGTTTCTATTATTTTCGTAGTCTGGCAAATTCTAAGAGTTGTACCCCCGTCTGGTCTAAGGTTATGTGTCAAGCGTAACCCACAATAGCAAACTAGTCTTAGCCTCTCGCCACAAGACTAAATTTTTGCATCATAGAGCCGTGATTTAGGATTGAATGAAGGGTTTTATTCAGAATTTTATTTTATATTTGGGTTTAAAGAGTTCGCAAAGTTTATTTTGAGCGAAACGCTCAAAACAGTGGCAGTTGTGGGTAAAGACGCTAAGAGCAGAGGCGAGAAGTGGCTGTTGTAGGTAAAGACGCTAAGACCAGAAGGGGGGGCTAAATCTAATGAATGGATTGAAAATAGAATGAATGTTTTTCAACAAGTATTATTTGAGGGATTGTCAAGGACTCACGACCATTGACAACCCAGCAAGACGTTTGAGATAATGTATATCATAAGAGGACACATTCTCCATTCTCGAGATCAGCTTGTATTTTCTTAAACTTTACATCTTTTAATATTTTACCATCTTTGTATTTTACACTTACTTTTGTATTACGGTTGTATGCTTTTGATGAAATTTTGGGATTAGTGATTTCTGCAAATTCTGCATTTTCCCATTCTTCGCTTTCTACATAATTATCTTGTGATTTTGCAGATTTACCCAACAGATTAGAATTAGAGCCAATACTACTTAAAATTTTCCCCATTCTTTTAAAGTCTCTCTCAAAATTTGGGTCATTCATAATTTTTTCTATCTCTCTCATAGATTCCTCTTTTCCTGGTCCGTCGGTGAATTCTATGGTTGCGATAAATCCATCTTCGCGTTTTGCTCCAAAAATGTCAAAAATACTTAGATTAGGGTTCAAACGTTCAAATCTAGGAGATTTTGAGATAAATTTCTTTACTTCTTCATAATCTCCAGCAATTTTTCTATTGAGTAGCTTCTCATCAAAAAACTTTTTAATAATAGGCAAATGTACCGTAGTCTCTAGATTTTCTATATCTTGAAACATATAAGGTATTAAATGACCGTCAAAAATTGCTTTATTTTCTTTTTGTTCGTAGAAAAAGTTGAAAATATCATGGTACCAATCAATGACCTCATTTTTTCTATCAGGGTTCAAAACAGCTACTTGTGATACAACATTGGATACAACACTTCTAGCAAGGGCATCATTATTCCCCTCTTTCATATATGCCATAAATTTATCAAGTGAATTCTTACCTAGCTTGTAAAGTGGATACACCAAATAGTGTTGTATGAGGTCTCCAAAAGCATAATCATTAAATTCTTGATTTTGTCTCAATAAATCTAACACTAGCTCTAGGCTTTCTTCTGCACCTAGTTCGGCTAGTATAAAACTGGCATAAATATGCGAAGAATTTATATTATCAGGTAGATTTGAGTCATCTGTAGATTCTTCTAGGTTGCAAGCATATACCTGCAAGATGTATTTTAAGACAGTTTCTAGGTCTTTGATAAGACTTTCTTTGGGGAGATTTAAGATGGATTGTAACTTATCTTTTGGAAATTTCCCTTTGGCTGTATCGTACCTGTATAAAAGGTGTACTTCTTGATGTGTGAATTGCGGAGCATCATAGCTTAGTGCTGCTTGTGCTTTGAGAGTTGCTTCCACACGGTTTACACGTTCTCTTTCTTGCTTGTTATCTGCTAAATTACAGAGTAATCTGACCACAAATAATTTATCATCAAGTCCTTGTAATACCTTTTTATATGAACGAAAGTTATTTTTATATATACCTAGTTCTGCTTGGACAGCTTCTATTTTTTCAATAAATCGCTCATTGGGCTGTTCATTTTTTAATTGGGTCTCTATAAAACCAAGCTGAAATTGTGCTAATGCAATAAATTCGCTGATATGAAAAACATCGCGTTGAGGGTCTAAATATGTCAAATGCCATTTATCATAAGGCATTAACTCTAAGACTTTTTGTATATTTCCTTCTTTTAAATAAAGTTCTGCCAGATTAATTCTAGCAAAAAAATATTTTGGATGCTGTTTTAGTCCATCGAGAAGTATCTTTTTTGCCTGTTGAGTATTCCCAGCTAATAGATAATAGTTTGCTAAAAGATTGATAATTGAAGTTTCATCGGGATATTCTATCCTTAATTTCTCAAGTTCTTTAATATGTGTTTCAGCCCTACTTTTTCTACGTCTTTCTATGTCTTTTCTTGGTTTGAGAAGTTTTCTCTCGAGTTCAGGTGATATTTCACGTATGGCATCATCTGTGATTTTAATTTGCTTTAATTTATTATTCATATTTTTAAAAAGTTTTTTGCACATCAAATATAGTAAAAATGTACTTCTCAAGTGTAACTGAAGAACAAAAAATCTCCTACCCTTCATTTTATAAGTAAAGCATAAAAAATAACTTTGACATTTTTATTTGTTAAGTCTTTGATAATGAGAATATTAAAAAATCACATTTCACAATTCACATTTTACACTTTCCTAAATATACACAATAAAATAATTTGGTAATCGTTGCATATCTTTTTTTTAGGGAGTGTTCAATAAATAACCTACCCAGTTTTTATCGGGGACAGGGTCGCTTTGAGTGACCCCTTCCCTTTTAGCAAAAACTTTGAATTTGATTGGGGTATGTTATTTCTTGTTTGCTCCCTCATGAAATGCAAAAAAGCGATTTGAGGGAAAACACTCAAGCCACATTCTTTTTTTAGCCCATCAATACCTCCAGCTCTTCAAATCAGCTCCTTCGGGGGCAGATTTTTCTATGCGTTTCAAGATTTTATCCACATACATACTATTGTAGCGAAGCCGTGAGATGTGGTTAGGTTCTTTGGGGTCGCCATTCCAGCAGTGTTCGGCACGGTCGCCATAGGCTACTTCGCCTGCATAGTAGGGGTCAGTAGTGCTTTCCAAGAAATCTTCGGTAAGATAGACCGCATTATTGAGGTAATAATTGTCCATATCGCCACAATAGAGATGGATTTTCCCCTCGAGTTTTTTACCTATTTTGCCCCAATCACGCTGCATGATATAATTCAAATCATAGTTTTCACGCCAATAAGCCGCCACTGTGCTATCAATCTCACCCGTGAGTTTGTTCCAGATAGGTTTTGGGTAGCCATCTGCTCCTACAGGCGAGTAAACCGCCTCCCAGATGTCCCACTGTGCCCCTGAGCGGCTTTTTGTGCCGAGCATCAGCTCATGGTGATTCATTTCTTCTAAAGTGCAGGCCACATGCCCTAGGTAATCACGCTTGCCAGGGCGGGGTGTTTGCTTGAACTGACTATCTTGATAATAAGCATTTTTGTCTTTGTAAATGTCCACCACAGTATAAGCCCTAAAATCAATAGGGTCAGGACAAGCCGCAAAACAGCCATTGTACTCATCAGGGTAAAACACTTGGGCAGCCAATGCCTCCCAGCCTCCAGTAGAACCTCCATACAGAAATCTTGCCCAGCCTTCGCCTATTCCCCTGTATTGTTTTTCTATAAAAGGAATCAACTCATAAGTAATGGCATCTCCATAAGGGCCAATATTGGCAGAATTGACGGCATAAGAATCATCATAAAAAGGATTGGCATGCTGAATCTCAATCACCAGAAAGCGCGGTGTTTCGGGGGCAGTCCACCATTGGTAAAAATCATGTGCTTCTTGCTGTACAATTTTGTTGTAGCCACTCAGCTTGAATCTTTCGCTGTAATCGGGCTTGAGGTCAGGGTCGGGGGGTATTTCTCTGAATCCTTCAAACTGTGCAGGGAAATGCCCATGAAAAATAGACAAAGGATATTTTGCTTTTGGATTTTTGTCGAAGCCCTCAGGCAATAGTACGAAAGCCCCTAGGTACATATCTCTACCCCAGAAGTCGCTCAGGAGCTTGCTACGCATTTTTACGTGCTTGATGTACTTGCTTTCTTTGGGTGCAGGCAGGGCAGGGTTTTCTTGGTCAAGCACAAGCTGAATGGTCTGATTATTTTTGGGATTGATTTTGATTTTTTGAGGCGTGCTGTAGAGATTTCCAGGGGCAATTCTGAGATTTTGCCCTTCTCCCCTATCCATAGGCAGTTTTACGGTATGTCCGTCTGCTCTTTCAAAAGTTTCGTAGCGGTGCAAGAGAGCCTGAACATAATACTCGCCCTCGGGTACATCTTGCAGGCTACGAATTGGGTAGCCAAACGCCTTAACATCAATGATAGCGGCTTGCTGAGGTTTAAGGTTTTCTACATCTATCCCGAAGCCTAGCTGCGAATCTGGATTATCGCTCACTAAGAAGCGAGGTTCTTGCTTGTCGTGGGTAGCCAAAAAGAGTAGTAACCTGCCATCAAGGGCTTTGTTGCTTTTCTCTTTTGGAAAACTAACAGAGAATTGTATGCCTTGTGCTTTACTTTGTACGTGCAGTAAGCTCAAGAGCAATAAAGCGATAAGAATTTTTTGTAGCATATTTGTTTTCATAATAAAATTTTAATGAAAGAAGTTATCAATTTTTCAAACTTTGGGTATCAATAGTTAATTAGTATAAAGTTAGTATCATATTAGATTTTATTTCCTACAAAGTGGAAATTTAAACAAATTTTTTATTTTTTGATAACTCCTATTAAAATTAAGCATAAATTAAAAAATAAACAGATGGAAGACCTAGAGATTTACTGCCCAAAATGTACTTGGGAACCGCAAGCCGATGACCTGTGGGGCTGCAAATGCGGACACGCTTGGAATACTTTTGATACCCACGGGAAATGCCCTAGCTGTGGCTATGTCTGGCTGGATACTCAGTGCCTCTCGTGCACTAAGTGGTCAAAGCACCACGATTGGTACCATAATCTGCCCAGTGTAGAGGCACTGATGGACGAAGTAGCCGAACCTGTAGAGCAAAAATAGGTCTGCGAAGCATTAGTGCTTCTACACCTATTGATTCAGCTTTGAAGCCTATTGTCTTGTATTACGTTGTATGCAAGTATTACTAGGTGAGATAGCTATTGGGTTTTTGTAGTGTATTATTTATTTCTTAGAAGAGTACAGAGAGAAAGTCAGTAGTAAAAGATAATATTTAACAAACAAGCTATCAAAGATTATTTCGATAGCTTGTTTAGAATCAAAAAAATTAGAAAAATTAAATGTTAAAATTTTGGAGATTATCAGAAAATCTTAATAACTTGGGCATAGCTACGTTTACAAATTGCGTTTAAGATTAACTTGCTTTGCGTCAGCCAAATAATATTTGGAATTATTTTACTCAAATATCGGTATTATACTTACCAACAAATCTCAACCTTGTGTCAGCAAAAGTGCTGAAGTCAAATCACAATTGATGAGCAGGTTTACTATTCTTAAAAAAACATAACAAACATTTTAACCCATGGAAAAAACACTCAAAAAAATTGACCCTAAGACTAAATTACTTAATCATCACCTACAAGGAGTGATAAAAGGTGAGCGCAACTTCGAGAATGTCTTTCAATCTATTACCAGAATGATTCTGGGCAATCCTGACTCCATCGAGAAAGTAACTGTCAATGGGCAAAATACCTATGATTTTCAGGTATTCAGACAAGGCGCAAAGCACATTATTGGCATGTATGACGAAATCAACAGCTTTGTATCTTATGTAAAAGATGCCGCTGAGGGGGGTTCTTCCTCTGAAATGGCTTTTGTACTTATAGGCGAACCTGGCAATGGCAAAACTTTTTTTGTAGATTACCTCAACAAGATTTACCGTAATTTTATTTCTCTACCCGAAAATCGCCGCTATTCGTTTAAGTTCAAAAATTTAGACCAACTAGGGGGCTACGGACGCATCACCGAAATAGAATCGCAAACCTTCGAAGACCCTATGGTGCTGGCAATGAACTTAAGCGATGATGAAAACTTCAACCGTGAGTTCATGGCTAAATTAGGGGCAAAAGATACTCAAATTGACCATTTCTACAAATCTTATAGACCGCTTGGGGCATGTACTGATTATATCTTAAACGAAATCCGTGAACACTGCGAATATGATGTCAAAAAAATCTTAGACTTTATAGAAATCTTCCCCGTACCTATCAGCGAATCACGTGGCACACTCACGGGTAAATATGCTGCCAAAGATAAAATCACTTCATCAGCCGTAGATTTAATTGGTGAAGAATCTATCTCACGCCTACTTCATATAGTAGATACCAATAACCCTTATCGCTTTGACCTGCGCCGTGGTGCTTTGGCGCGCGTAGCGGGAGGAGGAGTACACTTTGCCGATGAGATTTTCAAAAATAAAAAAGACCTTGTGCAGGTCTATCTGGGTGTAATCCAAAACCGTACTATAGAGATGGAGGGCTTCAAATGGCCTCTCGACACACTCATAGTGGCTACCAGTAACAATGCTGAATTTGGCAGATTTCTGGAAGAAAAAGAGCAAGCCCCCATTGTGGACAGGTGTCGTATCTCTTACATGGCACACAATACCAACTACAGGCAACAACTCAAACTTACACAGTTCTCTATTGGTAGCAGAGAAAAAACTACTTTCAGTGGAGATTTCTTGCACATAGACCCTAATCTAAACTACGCCCTCTCAGTAGCGGTTGCCCTTACACGCATGCCCAATTCTGATAAACTTACGCCCATAGAAATGATGAAACTAGCAGCTGGCGAAGTAGCAGGTGAAAAAAGCATTAAGACGCTCCGAGAAGTAATCAATGAACTCAATACTGAGCCTGACATCACCAAACGATTTGGGCAAAAAGGACTCGGACACCGTAACCTAGGACGTGCCATTCAGATTATTCTTGAACGCTCAGAAACACAAGAAGGCAAATGTATGTATGCAGGTGATGTCTTTATCGCCTTAGAGCAAGTCATTTTAGATTATGTGCGTGATGCACAAGACCAAGCCAAATACCTCAGTGATATGCAAATTGCACGAGGATTGCACCGCAAAAACGTGATGACTGCCATCTTCAATGCTTACATGGACGAGCCTGATGCCATTCAAAAAGATGTACTCAACTATGTCAATATGGTGATAGGCATAGATGCCAAAAACTTAGGGGCAAACCGCATCTGGACTTACAAAGACCCACAAACAGGCAAGCTCATGCCACTCAAAATAGATGAAACTTTCATAGACAGTGTAGAAGAAAGGCTAGGACTCAAAAACCGTGAGCAAAAACAAAGCTACCGCACAACTATCTCTAAAATTTATGGGCAGAAGATGATTCAAGACCCTACCTACAATTTTATGGATAACAACGAACTGGTGAAAGCAGTAACTGATGTACGCCTAAAATCTGATGTAGCGGGCGCAGGTAGCCTCGTGGGCGCACTTTCTAACCGCACCAACGAAGAAAACCAAAAACTCTACAACCGTATGATTGAGACCATGGAGAGCAAACTAGGCTATTGCCGCACTTGCGCCCTCAAAACGATTGAGTATTTCTGCACCCAAGATGATGCGAATTAAAGCCCCCAGCCCCTCAGACGTGGCACTTCTTTGAGAAGTACCACGTCTAGCAGTTTTCAAAAAATCAAACTACATGAATACAAAAAAAAAATTTGAGAACTTTGATAAAAAATAGAAAAATCTTTTGATTTGATCGAGAAAGTGGAAACTAAGCTACAGCAATTGAAACAGTCAAAAGATGATTTAGAGAATTATTTAAAGGTAGTTGACGAAAGAGAAATCAGAGAAGGGTTAGCGCTTTTAAAGAAAGTTTGAGGATTGAAGCAGCAGTACAGATGAGCAAACATAAAGCTAAAGAAAAAATAAAGAGCCTACAAATAAGGGTCAATAAGATGAAGAAGTTTGAGCAGGCAATGCAGGAGAAAGTAATTGAGATTGAAAAAATAACTCAATTGTTAAAAGAAAGCTCAGAAAAAAGTTCTCAAGTTGACTAATGGTAGCCCCCCAGCCCCCAAAGGAGGAATTTCTGAGGTTTCCCCTTTGGGGCTTAGGGGGCTGTAAGACTTTGAACAACAAAAAAATATGAAAGAAAAACAATATAAATTATACCAAGCACTGAAAACAGCAGGACTCACCGAAGCACAAGAACAATTGATTTTGAAAGAGCTTGAGCAAAGCTCTGAAAATCATAGCCTTGAGCCTGATTTCAAACCGATTCAGCAGTGGGTAAAAGGCATTTATGATTTTAATGACCTGACGCATATCCAAGGCATCTTTCCACCCAAAATGCCCTACGCACTTGCTTTACAAACGCTCGACGAACTCATAGAGAAAGACAAGCAAAGAGAAGAAGATGGCTTTCCGCGCCGCATCCGATTGGGTAAAATTATGAAACCCAACCAAGGGCAAAAAGGTGATGTAGTAATAGTGCCTACTACCACCGAGAGTAAATTTTTTCACGGCAACTCACCCGAAGAAAACCAAGAGCAAAGCACTGGAGGTGTAGGCGAAGGGGAAGAAGGCGAAGTACTTGGCGAGCAACCCATAGACCCGCAAGAGGGTGAAGGAGAAGGCAGCGGTGCAGGAGAAGGCGGTGGAGGCGACCACGACGTAACCGCAGAGGCTTTTGACCTCGGCAGAATCCTAACTGAAAAGTTTGAACTGCCTAATCTCAAAGACAAAGGCAGGAAAAAATCATTGACCAAATACCTCTATGACCTTACCGACATTAACCGTGGATTGGGGCAAATTTTAGACAAAAAATCTACACTCAAAAAGGTCATAGAAACTAACATTCAGCTAGGTAATATCAAATCTGATGAGGAATTTAGAAGTGAAAATTTACTCATCAATCCACAAGACAAAGTCTATAGGATTCTCTCCAAAGAGCCTGACTACGAGTCGCAAGCTGTTGTATTCTTTTTGAGAGATTATTCGGGTTCTATGCACGGCAAACCTACTGAAGTGATTACTTCACAGCATTTATTCATTTACTCTTGGCTGATGTATCAGTACAAGGGCAACGTAATGAGCCGCTTTATCTTGCATGATACCGAAGCCAAAGAGGTAGAAGATTTTTATACTTATTACAAATCTACTGTGGCAGGTGGCACTAGTGTTTATCCTGCTTTTGAGCTCGTTGACCAAATTGTAGAAGAAGAAAAACTTGCCATAGATTATAGTATCTATGTTTTTCACGGCACTGATGGTGATGACTGGGAAAATTCAGGCGAGCAGATGCTGGAAGCTACTAAAAAAATTATGCGCTATGTAAGCCGTATCGGAATAACCGTAGCCAAAAACAATTGGTCGGGCTACGGAGACGCTACAACTGTGGAGCGTTACCTCGAGAACTCAGGGATCTTAGATGATTTTCCTGAGCTTATTCGCCTAGATAGCCTCATGGCAGAAAAGGCTACTGAGAACAGGGTCATTGAAGGCATCAAAAGGCTAGTGGCTTAAAAAGCCTCCCCAATTCAAGCCCTTCAACCCCAAAGGGATAGCTCCCTGACCCCCAAAGGGGGAACTTCGGAAACTCCCCTTCAGGGGTTGGGGGTTAGGAGGCTGCTCAGAAGGCTGAATCATTTTAAGAAATAAATTACGAACCATTAAATAAAAACTCCCCCCTTAGTGGGCTAGGGAGGATTAACAATATGCAACTTATCAATCAACATACAAAGAAAATAATGGAAGAGTGCAAAGCACGTGCTAGAGAGGCAGGCTTGCGCTTCGATGAAGATACACTAGAGTACATCGTAACCAATCGCGACATGATTTCACTCTCACCCAAGGTTATGATTCCTACACTTTATGATTATTGGGTAAATGATGTAGAGGTACTCAAAGAACAAGGCAAATACAAACTTTCGCCGAGCAATCCCTACGAAACAGTGATTAACTCTCGCCCTGCTATTTCATTTTACAATGACAATAATCCTGACTGGATGAACATCATGATTTTCTATCATGTGATTGCACACATTGATTTTTTTCAGAACAACCGCCTTTTTGAGCGAACTTGGGGAGATGATTTTGTGGGGCAGGCATTGGCTGACAAGCGACTTATAAGCAGCCTCCGTAGCGAACACGGACGCTGGGTAGATTATGCCATCGAGTTTAGCCGCTGTATCAACAATTTAGTAGGCTATTTTGATGAACTTTCTAAGCAAGGCTTTCCTTCGGAGATGACCCCAAGCGACATGCTTGATTTTTATTTTGGAGATTTCTTACAAAAAATCATCAAAGCTCCTGAGAGTGAAGTATATAAAGAAGTTGAACACTATAACCAGTATTTACAACAAGATGACAACCTTGCCGAATCTTGGTTTTTTAATGATATTAAGAAAAAATATCCTGAGTTCCAAAGTAAGTACAATCATTACCTTAAAAAGCAAACAGAGGCTCCTTCTATTGATGTGATGGAATACATCAGAGATAATTCTCCTTTCTTGAAAAAAGAAAAAAATGAATGGATAAAACTCGTTATGAGTATTATCCGCAATACCGCCTTGTACTTTGAGCCACAAATCCGCACTAAAATCATCAATGAAGGTTGGGCAAGTTACTGGCATGATGAGCTTTTTAGAAAAGATGAACGCATCAAAGGGCATGAGGTAGCTTATGCACGCCTTAATGCAGCCGTAACTTCTGTCAGTAGGGCTGGTCTAAATCCTTATGCCATTGGGCTAAGACTTGTACAGTATGTAGAAGAACTGGCAGACAAGGGAAAACTCAACTATCAGTTTCAGCGCAATGAGGATATTCTTTACAGAGAAGATTATAATCAAAATACTATGAGAGGCAAAGAAGCTATTTTTGCACTGCGCAAGCACTTCTCAGATTTTACGCTCATCAATACCTTTACCGACCAAGAATTTATAGACCAACACCAACTTTTTGTGCTGGGGCAGCGCGTCAATCGTGAAAAGGGAGTCTATGAATATTATGTAAAAAGCCGCAGAGGAAAGGATTACAAACAGATGCTCATCAATTCACTTTATCACCCCCCGCGCATTGTGGTAGATGAAGAACTAACAGAAGATGAAAATCTTTATTTAGTACATCAATTTGAGGGAAAGCCACTTTACCGAGATTTTATCTATGATACCTTGGTAGGTATTGAGTTTCTTTGGGGTGATGCTGTACAGCTAGAAACTACCGAGGTACAATATTCAGAGTATGATGAAGAAGAATATGATGAAGTTCGTGTACTTTATACTATGAAAGATAGAAGATTAATCAAGGAAGAGCTTTAATCTTCCTTCCATCTCCTTGCAGGATTACTTAGCTTTGGTAGTGTTTGGCTACTTTTTTCAAGCTATCTCCTTGCAAAAACTGCATACTGGTATAAGTACAAAGAAATCCCATGCCCAAACCTTCCATTCCTATGGCTATCATAATCGTAAAAGGATTAATAAACCTGCCTAACCCCTCGGATTGCTTTATGTTTTCTAAGAATGTAACATCAAAAGTAGTGTAAAATCCCATAAAAATTGTAAAACTAATCACACCTAAGGCAGTAAGTTGTAAGCCGCTAAAAAAACCTTTAAAATAATCGAATTCTTCTGTTTGCTTGTATTTGTATAGAAAATAAAAAACTACTCCAAAGATAATCAGTACATTGAAGAGCCTTAAAATAAGTGTTTGTCCAAGACCAAGAAAATTCATAATGATAAAGTAAATCGAGAGCAAAGTACCTAAGCCCAGCCCGTATTTTAATATGCTATTCATAGTATTTATTTTGTTTTTAGTAATTAATTCTATAAATAGAAGCGTATAAACTATCAATTGTTTTAAAAAAAGCAGAAAACATATATTTCCTGCTCTTTTTTAAAAATTTATGATAACCAAATTATAGGTTCACTGGCTGCATACCATGCCTCAAAATGCTGTGCATAGAGGTCTTCTATTTTATTCCGTTTGATTTTAAGAGTGGGAGTCATCACACCTGTATCTATGTTCCATTCTTCGCTCACTACCACGAGCTTATGCAAGCGTTCGTAAGGATATACTTTTGAGTTTACTTCTTCCATAGAGGTTTTTAGCCCTTCCAAGACTTGTGCTTTGGGTACTTTTTTACCTTCCTCTGAAAGTACTAGTAAGCCCATAGGCTGCGGCAAGCCTGAACCTACTACACAGATTTGCTCTATGTGGTTGTTAAGTGCAAAGCCCGACTCAATGGTAAAGGGAGAAACATACTCGCCTTTGGCAGTTTTGAAGATTTCTTTTACCCTGCCCGTGATTCTCAAAAATCCCTCACTGTCTAATTCCCCTTTGTCGCCTGTATGTAACCAGCCATCTCTTATCACTTGAGCAGTTAGCTCGGGTTGTTTGTAGTAGCCCTCCATTACCCACTCTGAGCGCATCAAGATTTCGCCTGTGTCGGGGTGTATTTTGAGCTCTACAGCAGGAAAGGGCTGCCCTACTGTGCCAAATTTAATTTTATCTCCTTGCATGGAAGTACAAACAGCCGTATTTTCTGACATTCCGTAGCCTTCTCTGATAGGTATGCCCAGCGTGCGGTACCATTTAAAAAGGCTTTCAGGCATAGGGGCAGCCCCTGTGAGTACGTGGTGGGCACGGTCTAGCCCCAGTCCTTTCTTGATTTTTTTCTTGATAAAGCTATTTAAGAGAGGGATTTTGAAAAAAAGATTTAGTTTTTCAGGGGGTATTTTAGCAAAAACGCCTTGCTGAAATTTTGTCCAGATACGTGGTACTGCCAAGAAATGTGTAGGGCGAGTAGCTGCCAAGTTTTTGGCAAAAGTATCCAATGACTCAGCAAAAGAGATACTTCCTCCGCTTACCAATGAGGCCGCTTCTACTACCAATCGCTCTGCCATGTGATTGAGAGGCAAATAAGAGAAAAAAGCTACAGGTTCTTTGTCATATCCTGCTTCTGCTTTTACTTCTTCAAATACCGTAGAGAAACAATAATTACTCAACATCACGCCTTTGGGCACACCCGTAGTGCCAGAGGTATAGCAGATGGTCAGTAAATCTGAATGTTTGGGAATGTAATTTTCCATGAGCGGCTCATGGACGTTTAAGAGGTCATCCCAATTAAGGAAATCAGGATTTTCTACTTTCGCTCCACCCGAATAAGGCGGATAAGTAATGACCTTGACGTGGCTTGGGATTCCTTTTTTCATGATTTCCCAATTATCCAATTTTCCTACAAAAAGCACTTGTGTATCGCTGTGTTCTAGCACTTGCTCGAGCTGTTCTGCCACAAGCGTAGGGAAGAAAGGCACAGAGATATGTCCTGCTATCATAATGGCGAGGTCGCTCATAATCCAATGAGCACAGTTTTTAGATACAATCCCGATATGGCTTTGGGGAGGCAAATCCATTGCTTTGAGTGCTTGCGCCATACGGCGTGCTTGAAGCCCTACCTGCTCCCAAGTGTATTCAATCCATTGATCGCCAATGGGTTGGCGGAGGTAAGTTTGTTTTGCTTTGCTTTTTTCCCATTGGTAGAAGTATTCAATCATAGTAGGGAGCATGCAAGCGTCCATTTTTTGTTTGCGTTGGCTATCTATTTCGATGGTTTGCATAATTAGTGCTATTTTTTCTTGTGAATATTTAAAAAAATTAACTTTCACAAATTTAAATGATTTATGTTATTTTTAGAATATTTTTTCTTGAAAATAGATAATTTTACTTCAAATTATTCATCTCATGGTGTCATTTTAAGAAATCTTTATGAGGTATCCTTAAAAGCAAAGGTGTTTATCAGTACATTTTGAGAAAAAAAGTAGAAATTTGCCTAAAATTCAAACTTGATTTATGAAACACCTCTTAGGCATTAAGGAACTTAGTTTGGCAGATATTGAGCGCATCTTGGCTACTGCCGAAAACTTCAAAGAAGTGATTAATCGCCCCATCAAAAAAGTGCCTTCACTGCGTGATGTTACGATTGCCAACGTTTTTTTTGAAAATTCTACGCGTACTCGGCTTTCTTTTGAGCTTGCCGAAAAGCGACTTTCGGCTGATGTGATTAACTTTTCGGCTTCTAGCAGTTCAGTCAAAAAAGGAGAAACCTTACTAGATACTGTCAATAATATATTGGCGATGAAGGTAGATATGGTCGTGATGCGGCACTCTAGCGTGGGTGCGCCTCATTTCTTGGCAAAGCACATCAACGCCAATGTCATCAATGCAGGTGATGGCACACATGAGCACCCTACGCAGGCTTTGCTTGATGCTTTTTCGGTCAAAGAGAAGTTGGGAAGCATTGCAGGAAAAAAAATAGTGATTATTGGTGATATTCTCCACTCTAGGGTGGCACTTTCTAATATTTTTGTATTTCAGAAGCTAGGAGCTGAGGTGATGGTTTGTGGGCCAATTACGCTCTTGCCCAAACACATCAGAGAACTGGGTGTGAAAGTAGAACTTGATGTTAAAAAAGCCTTGGCTTGGTGTGATGTGGCAAATGTGCTTCGAATCCAGCTAGAGCGGCAGCAAATCAAGTATTTTCCTTCTCTCAGAGAATATACTTTGTACTATGGTATCAACCGAAAAATGCTTGAAGCATTGGACAAAGAAATCGTAATTATGCATCCTGGCCCTATCAACAGAGGTATTGAGCTTGATAGTGATGTGGCAGATGCACCTCAATCCATCATATTAGACCAAGTAGAAAACGGTGTAGCCGTCAGAATGGCAGTGCTTTACTTGCTGGCAGGGCAGGCTGGGAAATAAGTTAAGTGGTTCGTGAGAGGCACGAACCACTATTATTAAGTAAAAAATCTGATACTAAAAAAATGAAGCGATGATGAGTATTACGCCAATTACTGCCGAGGCGATTGCACCTATGAATTGCCATTTTGCAGAACTTTCAGCCCCTCTTACGAGTTCGTCTTCGGACTTTGTAGATACTATGAAGGGCTTACCTTTTTCTTTGGGTTTGGTGATGAGCAATTCTCCACTGCGGTCGGTTACTTCGCCAAGGATGTACAATTTAGTATTATTAGGTATGATACGTTCTTTGTATCGGTAGCCTATGGTGCGGGAGTTACCTACATTAGCCCCACCAAAAGACAGATTTAGATTGAAACCTGCGGGAGCTTCAGCCTCAAACCTATCTACGCTTTGCACGAGTTCTTTATTAGCCCCTTGCATATCTACATTGAGAGTAGCTCCGCTACCATCATTAAAAGTAAATACGGCATATTCAGATTGTTTGGATACAGTCTCAGAGCTTCTTCGATTTACTGTTCGGTAGTTTCCTTCATTATCGCGCTCTTGTTCTGTTACTTCATACTCTCTTTCTACGGTGGCTTCATAATAAATTACAGGGCGTTGGCTATGCGGTGCTGTGAGTGGGTTATTGGCTATCCCCATTCCTGAGAGTTCTACTATGGTTCCGCTATAATTTCCAACCTCTACAGTATCTTTTACATCGTTGTAGAGGTCTATTACTTGTTTTGCGGTAGAGGTTTCGTAGTATTTAATATCCAGTGCTTTATTTAATTGCTGTTGGCGGAGGTAGTAAAGCCCTCCGCCTGCGGCAATCAGTAAAATTCCAATGATTAACAACATAATTTATTGGCTAATAATTTGGATTAAGAGGCTTGTACTTCTGTATCTTCTACGGATTGCCCATATTCATCGGCAGTTTTAGCCACCATTTGTACTGCTGCTTGAAACTCGTTAAGGTCAAGATTAGCTCCTGCTAATGAATAGCTAAATATAGGCTGTCCTTCAAAAGTAACACCAAATCCGCCAAAGGAAATGTTTGCGTTCAATCGTAGCAAATCGTCTTTTATTTCTTGTGTTATTTCAACATCTTCATCGCCTAAATAAGCATATACTTTTACGAGTACATCTTCGCTATGCCAAGGCAATACTTGTACGGTTACGGTTACGCTTCCAAAAGTAAAAGTGTAGAAGTCGTCTATCTTCACAATTTCATAATCATGGAAGAGTTCGGTCATGTACATATCTACTCTCTGTTGTGCAGAGGTAATGAGGGCTTCGTTTACCCCGTCTTTCAAAATTTTAAACTTAGGCATTTTTTTATTTGTTTTTTAGGTTTTGAAATAGTTATTCTCCTTGGTTTAGTTTTGCACGAAGGCGCGCTAGGTCGTCATCAACTTGTGAACTTTGTGAGATTTGCTTGAACTCATCATCGAGGCTTGCATTATTTCCTTCGGCAAGTTCAGTGAATGCTTCTGCTTCTGCTTCGTTTTTAAGTATTTTTTCTTCCCACTTATCAAACTTTGCAAAACTGTTGCCAGTATCTAATCCTCCTACTTGCTTGGCAATCTGCTTTTGCGCTTTGGCAGCTTGGCTTCTTGCTACCAAGGTACTTTCTTTCATGCGAGCTTCGTTGAGTTTTTGCTTGAGTTGATCTACTTGACCTTTGAGTTTGGTAGTAGTTTGAGATGCTTGTTCATACATTTGCTTGTACTGGCTTGCCTGCGTATCGGCTTCGGCTTTTTTAGCTAAGGCTTTTCTTGCAAGTTCTTCATTGCCTGCATTGAGGGCTTGCATAGCTTTTTGCTCCCAGTTTTCAGAGGCTTGCTGATGTGTTTTGTAATCACGCTCTAGCTTTTTTTCTTGAGCCATAGCAGTAGCAAGACCTGAAGTAGCTTTGGCGATGGCTTCTTGCATCTCAACCACCATTTGCTTAATCATTTTTTCTGGATCTTCCATTTTATCCAGAGCATCATTTACATTAGCTTTGAAAATGTCGCTTATTCTTCCAAAGATACCCATACTTTTTTTTTTAAAGGTTTACAAATAATTTGTTTAATTTATTGACGTAATATTACGAAATATTTTTTAATTAGAAAATTAATTTGAAAAAATATTCAAAAAACTTTATAAGTAGCAGCAATTATTTCACCACTTACAGTTCTTTTTGGAGTTGATTTACTGCATTGCTGCAAATAGCAGTAAGTTCTTTGATGAGCTGGGGCAGGTCGTGGTCTTGTTGGTTTTGGCTAGCATATTTTTCTATGAGCCTTACGTTGTCGTAGAGTGTATCAATGCCCATAAGATTGATAGAAGACTTGAGCTTATGAGCAAGTTTACCTACTTCAATCAATTCATTTTTCTGGTAAAGTTGATTGATTTCTTGCAGGGTTTCGGGTGTTTTATCTACAAACATTTGCACCATTTTTTTAATCATATTGGCATCATTATCTACCATTTTTTTGAGTTTGTCGAGGTTATAAAGCATTGCGACATTATTTTTTGAGTTTATGGATTGTACATTCTTTTGTGGCAGAGCCCTTGGATGACTGTTGGAAGTGTGCGTAGTTTGTTTTTCTTTTGACTGGTGAGTAATGTCTAAACCTTGTTTTACCAAAGCTTCGGGTGATGTTTCAGCCAGAGAGGGTCTGTTAATACCTTTTTTGGCAAGTACACTAATGATTTGTTGGCGGAGGCTGGCTGGGTCAAAGGGTTTAGACACATAGCCGTCCATACCTGCATTGAGGTATCGCTCGCTATCTCCTTTGATGGCATTGGCAGTAAGTGCGATGATAGGGATAGACGATTTGCGGTATTTTCTGATAAATTTGGTTGCTTCTATTCCTCCCATCATAGGCATTTGAATATCCATGAGTATCAAGTCATAGTCTTTGTGCTCGAGCATGTCCAGTACTTCTCGCCCGTTTTCGGCTACTTCTACGGTAGCTCCCCATTCTTGCAAGAGTGTAGTTGCCAAGAATTGGTTGATGTCGTGGTCCTCTGCCAGTAAGATATTCAAATCATCAAGGCGTGCATTTTGGTCGTCAGGGTTTTCAGAAACCTTAAGGTCAGCTTCTTTCCCTATGGGCAGCTCTAAAGTAAAGTAGAAATTTGTACCAATACTTTTTTTACTTGCCACCCTGAGGTCGCCTCCAAACATGGTTACCAATCTTTTGCTAATGGTAAGCCCAAGCCCTGTACCGCCGTATTTACGAGAGATGCTTTCATCGCCTTGGCTGAAGCTATCAAAAATACTATTGATTTTGTCGGAGTCTATGCCAATGCCAGTGTCTATGACCCTAAACTCGATGGTGTTGCTGTGGTCGGTTTTCTCAAGTAGCCTACACTCGATTTCTACTAAGCCTTCTTCTGTAAATTTGATAGCATTGCTCACTAGATTATTAAATACTTGTTTAAGGCGAGTGGGGTCGCCCATTAAGATAGAATGGATACGTCTATCTACTTCGTAGAATAGCCCAATCCCTTTTTCTTCGGCGCGCCATCGGTTACTAGTACATACATTCTGTACGAGTTGCTTCAAGTTAAAAGCCACCGACTCAAAATGTAGCTTTCCTGCTTCTATCTTAGAGATGTCTAGGATATCGTTGATGATGACCAAGAGGCTATCTGCAGATATTTTGATGGCATCATGGTAGATGGATTGCTGGTCGGTGAGGTCAGTTTTGGCAAGGAGGCGCGTCATGCCTAGTATGGCGTTCATAGGAGTTCGTATTTCATGGCTCATATTTGCCAGAAATTGCTCCTTGGCTTGGCTGGCTTCTTCGGCTTTTTCTTTGGCGATGCGGAGTTCTTCGGCTTGTTGCTTTTGGACTGTGATGTCTTCTCTGAACATAATGAAGCCTTCTATTTCGTGGTTGAGATTGTACCAAGGGCGTGCTTCCCATTTTATCCAAGCCTCAGAGCCATCTTTTAGCAGGATTTTTTCTTCATCTCTCTTTTCAATATGTCCCCCAAGGCATTTTTTAAAAATGGCTTCCCATTCTTTTGAGGCATAAGGGAGTACTTCATAGAAATTTTTACCAGCCACTTCTTGATGGGCAATGTTATAATCTTTGAGCCATTGCTTACTAACGGCAAGGTAGCGCATGGCATGGTCAAACATAGCAATAGCAGCAGGGGCAGATTCTACAAAAGAACGCAGTTGGCTTTCGCGCTGCCTTACCAGTGCTTCATTTTTTTTTCGCTCGGTAATGTCTCTTGTAAAAGACACTATGAACTCGTTTTGCCCCATTCTTAGGAGTTGTGAGTTGGTTTCTACGGGTAGTTCTGTACCATCTTTTCTGTAGCTTGTTCCTTCGCTGATGATGTGGTCGGTACTGCGTAATTTTTTAAGGTAATTTCTCCATACCTTATATTCTGCAAACTCAGGCTCTAGGTCTTGTATTTTCATACTCACCAGTTCGCGTGGCTGATAGCCCAAGTTTTCGGCCGCTTCTGTATTGGCAAAGATGATGTAACCTTCAGGATTATTTACTAACACCCCTTCATTTACCGTTTCTACGATTTGCCTGTAAAACTCATTCTGGTTGGCTTGCCTAATGCCTTCCAATCCTTTAAGGCTGTGGGCAAATTGCTTGGTAAGGGGGAGAAGCAAAGCGATAAAATTTTTATCTGTAATCAGGCTAGGTTGTACTTGATAGATATGTAGAAATCCGACATCGGGAAGCTCTAGAAGCAAGATATTACCTTCGGTAAGTTGCTTCTGAGGTACTAATTTTTTAAAATAAACCTGATTTGTCTGGTAGATTTTATAGCCAATAGGGAGTTTAAATTGTTCATCATTGATAAAAGCTTGTGCATGGCTTCCGTGAAAGCGTTTGGTGAGTGCTATCTTCCTCCTAAACCTGCTTGTGGGTGTGCTATCATCTTCTTTGAGCCAAAGAGATAGGTAATCTAACCCTAGTTGTGTTACAAGTACCTCCGCAAAATTGGTAATTGCCCTTGTAAGGTCGTTGGTGTGTCCAATTGAAATGGCTATTCTGTAGAGTATTTCTGTTTGCATCTTATTGTGTGTTCTCTTCTAAATTGGGCATTTGAGGCAAATTTACAAAATGATGTATGCTAGATTATCTCGAGCAAAAAGTACTTCGGTTTGTTATTTACACTCATTCCTTACCCAAAAATACATCATTTATTATAAATAATACAAGCTGCTACATATTTAGAACACAGATAGTACTGACTAAGCAGCTACAGCACGAATTTTAGACATCATTAGCTGCAAAAATCCACACAATATGTAAAATCTGTATCCTGGCATAATCAGATAGCATCTCATCTTTTCGCTTTGGTCATACTTGCTGGTGCTGGGTAAAAGTACCTCAATAATTACGACAGGGTTGAGTAAAACACCCAAACCTTGATGTTCTTCATTTTGCTCATCTTTGCAAACAATCATCATATCAGGATAGACATATTTATTGCGTTTTTCTAGCTTTAAAAGCATATCGCTAGGATAAACTTGACAGTTTTTATCCCATAAACAACGATTCATTAAAAACAAGAGATTACTGACAATAATATTATGATTTTTAGAAGCACCAGCCATTGCGACTACTTCGCCATTATGGTATTCGCTTTTGTATTCTGCTTGGGCTGCTTGTTGGAAGTATTCTTCTACAGATATTTTTGTGATTGTTTGCATTTTCATCATAAATCATTTTTACATTCAATATCAAAATCTACCCTCTAGTATCAACGTCTTGACCCACAACAGAAAAGTATTGAGCATGCCAGAACTGCAATTTGTTTCTTCGCTGTTTTTTTAATCCACGTAGGTTTCTTTGATGACACCTTTCACCTGTTCTATGGTTTCATCTCCTAAGTGTCCAATGGTTTTAGTGATTCTGCTTTTGTCTATGGTGCGGATTTGGTCTATAACTATCCAATTGACCTGCCCCTCTAAATCAAAACTAACTCTTGTCGGATAGTTTTTTGATTGAGAAGTGATGGGACAAACGACAATAGTTGCCAAGTACTTGTTCATTTCATTAGGCGAAACTATCACACAAGGTCGTTTTTTCTTGATTTCGCTTCCTATTGTCGGGTCTAAATTGACAACAACAATTTCGTATTGTAAGTAATCTGCCATTGTTAGTCCCAACTTTCATCTTCGAAAACACTATCAATGAGCAGGGTATCGTCTCCACTGCGATGCATTTCGGCAAAGGCAGCTTCCCAATTTTTTCGAGGTTCAGCAACAGGTTTTAGAACAATGAAGCCATTTTCTAAGATAAGTTCTACCTTATCGGTGATTTGGTATTTTTCTAAGAGGGTCTTACTTAATCTAATCCCTTTTGAGTTGCCAATTTGTATTACTGAAACTTGCATAATCGTTGAGCATTTATCTTATGTACTTACAACGTAATTACTATTAGCTTGGTTTTCGTTTTTTCGCTTTGAGATACAGTATTGATTCCTGCCAAAACGTCTTTTTGCTCTCCCCTTTTCACAAAAATCAATTCAAGCTTAAAAACTTCTCAAAAGTAGCTAAGGCCTTGCCCGAAAGTAAAAGTTCTCTTGCCTCAACAATGCAGTTTAACTTACTTTGCTGAGGGCGCGCACAATGGATTGCTAGACCTGCATTGACACTTACTACATCATTTTGTGCTTTTGTACCTTCTCCTCGAAGTACTTTTTCAAACACCTGTGCAGACTCAGCCACTGTTTTGCCTCCAAAAAGTGCTTCGGGCTGAAGTACCTCAAATCCTAAGTCTTGAGGGTGAATAAGTTGCTCTTCTTGATTTGATAAAAGTTTAAAATCGCCTGTGAGTGATACCTCATCATAGCCTTCCAAAGTATGTAAAATGGTATATTGCTTATCTGTTTTTTGATAAAGATAATTATACAGCCGTGCAAGTTCCAAACTGAATACCCCTACTAACTGTATGGGTGGAAAAGCAGGATTGACCATAGGCCCTAGCATATTGAAAAAGGTTTTCACGCCAAGTTCTTTGCGGATAGGTGCTACGTTTTTCATAGCAGGGTGAAAGAGAGGTGCGTGTAAAAAACACAAACCCGTTTCGTTCATCATTTTTTCAAGCAATACTGGGTCGTTTGTAAATTTCGCCCCAAAATACTCTAGCACAGTAGATGAGCCAGATACAGAAGACACGCCATGATTACCGTGTTTGGCTACTTTTACTCCGCTTGCCGCTACTACAAAGCAGGAAAGTGTAGAAATATTAAAGGTATCCTTGCCATCTCCGCCCGTGCCGCACAAGTCCATTGGCTGATAGGCAGCCAAGTCTATGGCAATACACAAATCTAGCATAGCATCTCTGAAGCCCTCTAACTCTTCTACAGTAATACTTCTCATCATATATACCGTGAGAAAAGATGCAATTTGAGAAGGGTTGTACTTGCCTAAGGCAATATTTTTTAAAATTTCGGTAGCTTCTTTTTTATTGAGGGTTTTATGTTCAAAAAGGTGATTTAAGATTTCTTTCATTTTAATTAGTAGATATGAGCAAATTTAAGCATAATTTTGATTCTTTTGGCATTTTGGCAAAAGTCTAAATTAATAATTTAATGTAAAATGGAGCTATGAGATTATAAGCAAAAAAATACCTCTTACCATTCATTTGCCCAAGGCATCTATTCGTGTACTTTTCTCAACTTAAATTTTCTTTGGGAGTAAATTAAGGAAAGTTTTTAAAATTAATTTTTCTCAAGTCTTAACATTTATCAAATTTATTATGTGCACTCAAATCAAGGCTTTATTTATTATTGTGTCTATTTTATTTTTTACTTTTCAAGTGCAAGCACAAAAGACCAAAGAGATAGCTGGTAGCTGGAAAGTAGATTATGAAACTACTAAGGCGGCTATCTCAGCAGAAGACAAAGCCAATTTTACGGCAGAGTTGGAACAAATGATGAGCAAAATGATGGGCAGCATGAAGTTTGTCTTTGACAAATCGGGCAAGTACGAACTTTACATTGGAGAGGATAAAGTAACTACTGACAACGCAAAGTGGGAACTCAAAGGCAAAACAGTGGTACTTACCAACCTAAAAAGCGGCAGCGGCACTAAAGAAATGGAGGTAAAAGAAACCTCTAAGTCTAAGTTAGTACTCTACGACAAAAATGAAAACGGCCCTTTTAAAACTATGTTTTTGATACGTGCTGAATAAAACTCGCTTTTGTGCAAGATGATCTACCCCAAGACAAAATGTCTGTTTAGTATAGTGTATTCTCAATGAATTAAAACAGACATTTTTAGCATTTTTTTCAGGCTATCAAGAACCTATGTCTTCAAAATAAGTTTTATATCTGAGTATTCTAAGAAAACAACTTATTATCATTGGAAACATTAACACTTAAAGAAAAAAAAATTCCAGTTTGGATTCACTACTTTCTAAAATTTGCGGGGTATTATAACTTAGCTTGGGGCATATACATACTAAACTACCCTCTAAATTTTTATCAAGCTTTCAATCCCTTTACTGTTCAGTTTCCTTTGCTTTTGTATCCTTTTGGTGTAGCGGTAATGATTTTTGGTGGATTTTATTTGGCAGCAGCCAGAAAGCCTTTTTACTATCAATGGCTAATTTTTTTGGGGCTGGGCAGCAAACTCTTTGGACCATTAGTAGCTTATTTTTTGATTTTAGATTCCTTTTTTAATCAATTCAATTTTTTACTTCACATAGTGTTCAACGATCTCTTGTGGGTAATCCCTATGGCAGTTGCTTTTTACATAGTTTTCAAAGAAAGTCAAAACCAAGAGTCAGAAGATGTTGCTTCTTTTCCTTCAGTGCTACACGATTTTCATACACAAGATGGAATTAGCTTGGCAAAACTCAACCAAGACCAGCCAATTTTGATGGTTTTTCTGAGGCATTTTGGTTGCACTTTTTGTAGAGAAGCACTTGCTGGCGTGGCACAACAACGCAATGCCATAGAGAAAGAAGGTGTAAAATTGGTATTTGTTCATATGGCAAGCGAAGCGGAGGCACAAAGCTATTTTGAAAAATATGGTTTGGCTGATGTATCGCGCGTGAGTGATGTGTATTGTACTCTTTACAGAGCATTTAGCCTCAAAAGAGCCAAATTCGGGGAAGTGTTTGGCATAAAGTCATTCACGAGAGGATTTCAAGCAGGTATCTTAAAACGACACGGTATTGGAAAATTGGTAGGTGATGGCTTCAGAATGCCAGGTGTGTTTTTGGTGCATCAAAATCAAATTTTGCAAAGCTATCGTCATACTTCAGCAGCCGATGTACCTGATTATACTGAGCTTGCTACTTGTGCTTACGTTTCGCTGATTTCGAAACCCACAAAAAACAATTTAAGGGAATAAGCCTCAATACGCATTATGTTGGGTACTAATTTAAACAAAATAAATTATTTTTTAAACATTAAGAGATTCAAGATTTCAAGACTCGAGAACAGGTGAAATTTAATTCTGTATTTACCTATTCTTGAACAAAAAAACAGCGTTAAAATAATGTTTAAATCTTTTTTGCAAAATTGATTATTAGCGAAACGTGAGTTGTGCTATTGGGTAGCAAGGATGTTTCTTTGGAGTATAGAAAGATGATGCTCACTCTCATAAAAAAATAAGCCTACTTAAATTCCGCACAAAGTTTTGTTTGAAACACTTTCAAGACTTCTTCACGAGGGTTGAAAATAGTTTTTTATGGTTTTTAATTTTATTAATTTTGTATTGAGTTTATCACAAAACCGATAAATCTTAAAATAAACCAATAAAAACTAATCAAAAACATATTCTTACATGCTCAATGACTCTCGCCGTGCGGCTTATCGGTTTTATACCCGATTGAAGCTCAATGTTATCTTCAATACTTCTACTTTTACGGGTAACCTCATCATTGCACTTATCATTGCTTATTTTTTCAGAGAGTTGGATTATGGTGATGCTGTGGATTATGTGTTCTTTTTGAGTGTCTTAGCCATCGGCTTATGGATTACAGAGGCAATTCCTCCCTTTGCAGTAGGTATCTTTTTGGTAGCAATGCTTTTACTAGGTTTTGGCACAAATTATATCATAGATGAAAGTGCTCCTGTAGAAATGTATGTAGATACTTGGACAAGCAATGTGATTTGGTTGCTTTTGGGAGGCTTTTTCTTGGCAGAAGGTATGCGTGAGGCAAAGCTAGACCAGTCCTTGTTTAGATTCACAATACGTACCTTTGGCAAAAAGCCAGAGAAGTTGCTGCTGGGCTTAATGCTTACTACTGCTTTAGGTAGCATGGTTATGTCTAATACTGCCACTACTGCCATGATGATTTCCTCAGTGCTGCCCTTAGTTCATCAAATAGGTAAATCTTCTCCTTTTTCGAGAGCTATCTTGATTGGTATTCCCGCTTCTGCCTCTGTGGGGGGCATTGGCACTATCATTGGCAGCACGCCCAACGCCATTGCTGTTGGAGCACTCCAAGAGCGTGGTGTTACTATTACTTTTTTGGATTGGATGGTGGTCGGATTCCCAACGGCACTCCTTTTAATTTATTTGTTTTGGAGGTTTATAATTCGTGAATTACACCTAAAAGACATTGAACTAGACCTTAGTGCTATGATGGCAAAAGATAAAGATACAGACCCTACCAAAAGACGTGCGGTCATTATCACATTGCTAATCACAGTTGGGCTTTGGCTTACAGAGCCTTTGCATGGCTTACCTGTCGCTGCCACTTCTGTAGTACCCATTGTGCTACTTACACTTACACAGGTAATTGCTGCAGAGCAAGTACGCAATCTCCCCTGGGAAACCTTGATGCTGGTAGCTGGAGGTTTGGCATTGGGCATTGCACTGGTAGATGTAGGGCTTGCTAATATCATCATGACCAAAATTAATAGCCTACCTATTGCGGTAATGGGCATAGCAGTAGTGTTTAGCTTTATTGCTGTGTTGCTCTCCAATGTGATGAGCAACACTGCCGCCGCTGCTATTCTTGTACCGCTAGGAATTTCTCTGGCAGCACCATTCAGTATTGCGGTGCCTGTCATTGTAGCTTTAAGTTGCTCTTGTGCCTTGCTGCTACCTGTTTCTACTCCTTCTAATGCTATTGCCTATGCTACAGGCATGATAGACCAGAAAGACTTTCGCCTAGGTGGTTTTTTCTTTATTTTTGCAGGACCAACAGCAGCTTTTGTTTCTGTGATGCTATGGATATGGTTGTATTTGTGAT
>CAYZQI010000006.1:0-68989 GCA_964480455.1 uncultured Cytophagaceae bacterium | reverse complement strand
CTTTGCATACCCGCAACAGCAACTGTTCTGAGCATCTCGCTCAGAACAAACTTCAGACCCGTCCGACCAGTTTGCTATTGTGGGTTACGCTTAATTCCACAACCTCAGACCAGAAGGGGTAGCCCTGCTATAGTACCTGCAATAGTGATGGTCAAGATGTTAAATGACACTTATAGCCATGACGCTGTTCAAAAATAGTGGCTCAGGAAAAATTGAAAACCAAGGGCTTCAAAGTGAAAATAGCTATTACAATATTTCAGGCTCAGGAAAAATCTTGGTGCAAGTAAACTAGTTACTTGATGCACACATTAGCGGAACAAGTAAAATTATCAATACAGGTACTCCATTACAACTCACAAGTGCTATATCAGGTTCGGGCGAAATTGTGGAGCAATAAATCTGCTTATTTAATAGTTGTTTTTTCTTGTGGTGATTTCGTTATTGCTAAAAAGCCTGTAATTTTACGCTATGGATTCAAAACGAACATCACCTTTTATTGTAGGCATTACAGGAGCAAGTGGTTCAGGTAAAACCTCCTTTCTTAATAGCCTTTTAGCGTATTTTAAGGCTCGAGAAGTGTGTTTGGTATCGCAAGATAACTACTACAAACCTCGTGAACAACAGCAAAAAGATGTCCAAGGTGTTATCAACTTTGATACCCCTCAGGCAATAGACATGGATAGCTATGTGAGAGATGTAGAAAAGCTCCGAAACGGAGAAGAAGTTCGCTTTACAGAATATACATTCAATAACCCCGAGAAAACTCCCAAAGAAATTTGTTTATTTACTGCACCCATTATCTTGGTTGAAGGGTTATTTATTTTTCAAGACCAGCGGTTCAGGTCTTTGTTTGATTTAAAGGTATTTATAGATGTAGAAGACCACATACGCTTGAAGAGAAGAATCTTGAGGGATAACGAAGAAAGAGGCTATGACCTCGAAGATGTTCTCTACCGCTATGAGTACCACGTCTTCCCTTCTTATCAGCAGTTTATAGCTCCACACAAATACGAATCAGATATTATCATTCCCAACAACCATCAATACGAAAAGGGCTTGGCTGTATTGGTAGCTTTTTTGAAGGCGCAATTAA
Organism: uncultured Cytophagaceae bacterium; assembly: GCA_964480455.1. GTDB lineage: Bacteria > Bacteroidota > Bacteroidia > Cytophagales > Microscillaceae > JAABSX01. The sequence goes on along the minus strand of CAYZQI010000006.1, from coordinate 67,896 downwards.
AGAATAATGATTAACTAATTTCTAATTTTTAAGCTGCCTCAACACTAATTTAAAGATAAAGTATCCAAAAAAAAGCGTAATTTTGAAATATCTATTTTCAGTAAAATTATGCACATTCACGTCAATAGCCCCGAAGAATGGTTTTCAAGTATCGCAAAAAGTTTTGAAAGCCCCATGATAAACAATCAGATTGACCTCAATCCAAAATACGGTGTGGGCACTTTACGTGCTATCCCTATCACTGAGGGGCTGAAAGTAGCCATTAAGAGCATAGAGCTGCATCAGACTTGCCAAATCATCAAGAATACTTGGGAAAATACTGACTTCCAGCCCATTATTTTTCATTATACTGATAGTGGTGTAGAGCAAAAACTAGGTGAGCAACGTTTTCGCCTGGGCAGAAATACTCCTAAGGGCATTGTTATCCCCTCTCACCAAATCAAAACCCAGGTTTTACTTCCTGCCAAAGTGCGTATTACCATTATTGCGGTTATTTTTCAAAAACAATGGATTGAGAGTTATTTTAGAGAGTTGCTCAATACACCAAATGTAGAAGCACAATCGCCTTTAAAAAATCTTTTTTTTAGTCGGCAGCCCTATTTTATTTATGAAACCATCAGCCCTCAAATTCTAAGAGTGCTAGAAGATATCTTGCAGGCAAACTACCCACCTCAGCTCCTCAAAATCTATTTGCAGGGCAAAGTATTAGAACTATTTACACTTCTATTCCATAAATTACTTAACAGAGCACCAACTGAAAACATTGGAAATCTAAGCAATGCAGACATTGAGGGCATCTTGGTTGCCGAGCGGCTAATACTTGCTGACCTAAGGCATATACCAAAAATTAAAGACATTGCAAGAGAGGTAGGAATGAGTGAAAGTAAACTCAAAAAAGGCTTCAGGGAAGTCTTTGGCGAAAGTATTTATCAATATGCACTCCAAAACCGCTTAGACTATGCCAAAACACTGCTAGACTCACGCCGCTACAATGTAAGCGAAGTAGGTACACAAATAGGCTATACCAATCTTGCCCACTTTGCCAAAGCCTTTCGTAAGCACTTCAATACCTCGCCCAGCGATTACCTCCATTCACTCAAAAAATAAAAACCTGTTAGGGGTATTGTGCTATCTCTTTGGAGTAGTGAACAAAAAGAATATCAGCTAGTTTTGCAATGTTGTAAAGAAATACACGCTGAAAGCGAATCTTAACACATTAAACCATATACCATGAATTTTCGCAAAATATCTGTTGTTATTGCACTACTCGTGCTTGTAGGGGCTATTTTTGCAGCCAATTTTATTGGAAGTCAAAAAACCATACAAGAAGCACCGCCTCCCGAAAAAACAATCCGCTCTGTACGCTCGCTCAAGGTTCAAAATAAAACCCTCAATGCACCCATCACACTTACAGGTAAGCTCATAGCCCCTGATAAGGTAGAAATTTTTGCCGAAGTAGGGGGCGTATTGCAGAATACACAGCCTCGCTTTCAAGAAGGCAACGCCTTTAGGCAAGGGGCGGTATTGGTACAGATTGATAGCGAAGAAGCCCGACTTGCACTGCAAGCACAAAAAAGTAGCCTTCAAAATGTACTTACCCAAATGATGCCCGACTTGAAACTAGACTATCCTCAAGATTTTGAGGCATGGCAAAAATACTTGGATGAATTTTCAGCTAATCAACCTATCAAAGCATTTCCTGAACCAAGCAACGAAAAAACCAAGTATTTTCTAGTAGGTAAAAATATCTACAACCAGTATTACAGCATCAAAAGCCAAGAAACTCGCCTTCGTAAACACGTTATCACAGCCCCATTCAGAGGAGTAGTAACCCAATCCAACATCAACCCTGGCACGCTTGTACGGGTAGGACAGAAATTAGGAGAATTTATCAATAGTTATAATTTTGAACTTGAGGCAGCCGTCAGCCTCAAAGACCTTGAATTTCTCAGGGTGGGAGATGCAGTAAGCCTTTCTTCACAAGATATTTCAGGTGATTGGCAGGGGCGCATCAAACGCATCAGCAAAAGCATAGACCCACAAAGCCAAAGTATCAAAATTTATATACAAGTAGGCGATGAACGCCTGCGTGAGGGTATGTTTATGAATGGTACTGTGCAAGCCAATCAAATTGAAAATGCCTATGGTATTCAGCGTGATTTGCTGCTCGAAGAGAGCCAAGTATTTGTCATCAAAGACAATAAGCTCAAAAAACAAACTGTTCAAGTGATTCGATTTACAGGCAATCAGGTCATTATCAAAGGATTGGCAGAGGGTACAGCTATTTTAGGAGAATCTTCAAAGGATTTTTATGAAGGCTTAGAAGTAAAGGTGAGGGATTGAAGAACTGAAGAGTTGAATGATTGAAGAAACCAGTCCATCAGTCCATCAGTTCTTCAGTCCATCAGCCCTTCAGTTCCTTAGTCAAACAATGAATTTTAAAAATAAAAATATGAAAGCTATCATTGAATTTTTCATAAAATATCCCATCTCAGGCAATACCCTAATGGTGCTGATGCTGCTGTTTGGTTGGTTTGCGTTACAAAATACACGTTCTAACTTCTTTCCTGAGGAAACCGAAAAGATAGTCAATATACAAATTGTCTATCCAGGGGCATCTCCACAAGAAATAGAAGAGGGCGTAATTGTAAAGATAGAAGAAAATCTGCAAGGCATCACAGGGCTTGACCGCATCACCTCTACAGCAAGCGAAAACAGCGGCACAGTAGTAGTAGAAATGCTCACAAGCTACGACATAGACCTTTTCTTACAAGATGTCAAAAATGCAGTAGATAGGATTAACTCCTTTCCTGCTGAGATGGAGCCCTTAGTGGTGTTTAAGCAAGAAAATGTAAATCTCTCCATCAGTTTTTCTATTAGGGGTGATGTGGACTTAAAAACACTTAAATTGGCTGCTAGAAGGGTAGAAAATGACCTCAGGGCAGTAGATGGTATCTCAAAAGTAGCAGTTACTGGCTTCCCTGAGGAGGAAATAGAAGTGAGTTTCAGAGAAAATGACCTGAGAGCCTATAATCTTACCTTCGACCAGGCCACGCAAGCCATCAGCCGAAGCAATGTAGAAGTAACTGGAGGCACTATCAAGGGCAAAGAAGAAGAGCTGCTTGTGCGTGCAAAATACAAGCAATACTATGCTCAAGAATTAGAGAACCTAGTACTCAAAACTAATCCTGACGGGCTGATTATCCACCTCAAAGACGTGGCAGATGTGCGCGACCAATGGGCAGACTCTCCTAGCCGTAACTTTTTCAATCAGCAACCCTCCGTAGTAGTAGCAGTAAGCAACACTGCTACCGAGGATATTTTGTTTATCACCGATTATGTCAAAAAGTACATTGAAGATTTTAATGCAAAAAATGATGTACTCAAGGCAGATGTTATCATTGATTTTTCCAAAGTATTGCAAGACCGCATAGACCTTTTGCTAGAAAATGGCTTGGTAGGAGGTATTTTGGTGCTGATATTTTTATCTCTTTTTCTGAATATTTACCTTTCTTTTTGGGTGGCAGTCGGGATTCCAGTATCTTTTATGGGTATGTTTATTCTGGGTGTTTTTGCTGGGCTTACCATCAATGTTATCTCACTTTTTGGAATGATTATCGTTATCGGGATTTTGGTAGATGATGGCATTGTGATTAGTGAGAATATTTATCAGCATTATGAGCGTGGCAAAAGTGCTAACCAAGCTGCCATTGATGGCACGCTTGAGGTAGTACCTTCTATCCTTACGGCAGTCTTTACGACTATCATAGCATTTTCGGCCTTTTTCTTTTTTGAGGGTAGAATTGGGGATTTCTTCGGAGATTTGTCTTTTGTAGTAGTTGCCACATTGGGTGTTTCACTTATTGAAGGCTTATTCATCTTGCCTGCCCACGTAGCGCACTCACGAGCACTCAAAGGAAGCTACAAAGAGAAAAAACCTAGCCGTATCGCCAAAGCCTTAGATACTTTCTTGCTCAAAACACGCAACAATGTCTATGCCCCTATCTTGCGTTTTTCTATTAACAATAAGGCATTGGTAGCTGCCATTTTCATTGGTTTATTATTTATGAGTGTTTCACTCATTCAAGGCGGTTTTGTCAAAACGACCATTTTTCCTAATGTAGAACAAGACAACATCAACATCACCTTAGAAATGCCCTCAGGCACACGTGAGCATATCACCAAAAAATGGATAGACCACATAGAGGCGGCAGTCATTGAAGTAAACAAAGAACTCAAAGCCAGAAATGGAGGGCAAGATGTGATTCTGGACATTCAGAAAACGATAGGCCCCCAGACACAACAGGCTTCTTTACTTATCATCTTACTTACGGGTGAGTTCAGAAACCTCAAAAACTTTCAGATAGCAGGGCTAATTAGAGAAAAAGCAGGGGCTATCCCTAATGCCGAAAAACTAGCCTACGGTTCAGCAAGCCCTTTCGGGAAGGCCATCTCTATTGCCATCATTGGTGATGATATGGAGAATCTTCGTGCCGCAGTCGGGACGGTCAAATCAGAGATGCAAAAGAAAAAAGACATCAAAGATGTGGTAGATAGCGACCAAGAAGGCCTGAGAGAAGTAAATCTCCGTCTAAAAGAAAAAGCATACATACTTGGCTTGCAAGTACAAGATGTTATCAGGCAAGTGCGCCAAGGTTTTTTTGGTAGCGAAGCACAACGCTTGCAGCGTGGCGAAGACGAGGTAAAAGTTTGGGTACGCTACCAATTGGAAGACAGAAAAAGCATTGAAAACCTTGAAGAAATGCGCATCAGATTGCCTGACGGCAGTGCCTATCCCCTGCGCGAATTAGCAGAAATTGAAATTACCAGAGGCATTGTAGCCATCAACCACATAGATACCAAGCGTGAGATAAGGATAGAAGCAGACCTCGCTAACCCTGAGGCCTCACTTACAGACGTATTAGCAGATCTTGAAAATAACATCATCACACCCACCTTGGCCAAGTACCCTAATTTGCGGGTTTCTTTTGAAGGGCAAAGCCGCGAATCAGCAAAAACAGGAGGCTCGGCAGGCAAAGTAATGCCTGTAATCCTGATTATGATGTTTGCCTTGGTAGTGTTTACCTTCCGTTCGCTTAAACAAACTCTTTCGGTGTTTTTACTCTTGCCTTTTGGTTTTATCGGTGTAGTGATAGGGCATTGGATACACGGTGCACCCATTAGTATTCTTTCTTTTTTGGGTGTGATAGCCTTGATTGGAGTAATGATAAATGACTCGCTCGTATTTGTGAGTGCTGTCAATAGCAATCTAAAAGAAGGCAAAGACTTTTTAAATTCAGTCTATGATGCAGGACTGTCGCGCTTTCGTCCTATTTTACTAACCTCAGTAACTACCATTGCAGGGCTTGCACCTCTGATTTTAGAAAAAAGCTTTCAGGCACAGTTCCTAATCCCTATGGCCATCTCGTTGGCGTATGGCTTGGGCATTGCTACTTTTGTAACTTTGATTGCTTTGCCTACCATGCTCATCATCACCAATCAAATCAAGGTATATGCACTTTGGCTTTGGGAGGGCAAGAAGCCTACCGCAGAGTCGGTAGAGTCAGCCATCAGAGAACTCAAAGCAGAGCAAGAAGCGCATTAAGAATTGAAATACACAGAGCCACTACATCTATTTCTAGCGAAAGAAACTCAAAAAAGTAAAAAATGAAAAATATTAAATACATAGCCTCTATCTTAGGATTGCTCACACAACTATCTTTGCAAGCACAAGATACCCTCAGCTTAGAGCAAGCAGTAGAGATTGCCCTAGAAAATAATTACAGTATCAAGATAGCCAAAAACAATACGCAAATACTGCAAAACAGTGCTACACAAGGCAATGCAGGTAAGCTACCTACCATCACTACCTCTGCCAATGCCAACTACGCCAACAATAATACTAAACTCAAGATAGCAGGCACTCCAGATGTGATTGACATTGCCCAAAATGGTGCAGCTACTTGGACAACAGGTGCCGCCATCAATATCAACTATACCTTGTATGATGGTTTTGCGAGCACTCGTACCTATGAAAGGCTCAAACTTAATGCAGAAGCAAGCAAAGTACAAATCAGACAATTAATAGAGAACACCGTTATCAATGTTGCTTCGCAATATTACAACCTGGTTACACTCACAGAAACTTACCTCATTCAGCTTGAAAATGTAGCCATCTCAAAAGAACGGCTAGAAAGAGCCAAAACCAGAAGCGAGTTTGGGGTCAATAACCAACTGGCAGTGCTCAATGCAGAGGTAGATTTGAATACAGACAGTGTAAACCTTGTAACTACACAGCTCGACATAGAGAACGCCCAGCGTAGTTTTAATCAACTATTGGCACGCAATATCAATACTGTCTTTCAAGTCAGTGCGGCAGTAAACTATGAGCGCAACTGGAACTTAGCAACGCTCAAAGAGGCTGCTAAGAACCAAAATATTGCCATACAAGGTGCAAAATACAATCAGAATTTGGCAGAACTAGACCTGAAAATAGCTCAAGCAGCACGCTCGCCACGCTTAGGGCTTACGGCGGGCTATAGCTACAGCCGCCAAGATAACGAGGTAGGTTTACTGTTGGTCAATCAGAACTTGGGGCTTTCGGCAGGAGTCAATGTGAGTTTTGATATTTTCAATGGTGGGCGTAAAAATTTGCAAATTCAGAATAATAAAATCGCCATAGACTCACGCCGCCAAGAACTAGCTGATATTAGCCTCCAGCTAGAGCAACAAGTAGAGAATGCGTATGCTACTTTTCAGAATAGACTATTTGTGCTTCAAATGGAAGAGCGCAACCTTACCACGGCACGCGCCAATTTTGAACGCACACAGGCACAGTTTAACTATGGGCAGGTAAGTAACACACAATTTAGAGAGGCGCAGCTCAACCTTTCTCAATCTCAAAACCGACTCAGCAACGCTAAATACGCTACCAAGCTAGCAGAGTTAGATTTGCAATACCTAAGTGGGCAAATCGTAGAAAATCCTTAATCTGTGCTACAACACTTACTTGAAAACTCAGCTTGAAGTTTGCACAGACTATTGGGGTAATATTTTGAAGCGAAATCTACCGTGATTTTGAGAAAAAAAATCAAAACTATCGTAGATAATCAAATTGAAATTTTAACTTTGAAATACGAAACGATTTCTTGAAAATATCAAATTATGAAACAACAAATATTCTGGTGGGGCTATGCTGTGCTGTTGAGTATAATTTTTTCAAGCTGTGGGAGACCTATTGAGCACAGCAAATACATTCCCAAAGATGCCAACTATGTGCTGAGTATCAATATGCCTAAAATTCAAGAAAAATCAGTAGACTGGGAATATCTTTTCAATAGAGATGTGCTGCAGCTATTTGTGAATCTAAAAAATACAGAAGCCATTAAAAAAAACCTCAAAACCTCAGGCATTGAGTTTGATAGCCCAGTTTATGTCTTTGGGCAAGAATTTGAAAATGGAGAAGAAGACTATTTTGCGCTCTCTTTCAAACTCAAAAGTGAAAGTGAGTTTGATAACTTCCTGAGGCAGTTCCCAGAGCAGAATCTTAGAATCCGCACCTTTTCGGGCATGCGCTATGTGGTCATTGATGAAAAAACCATTCTGGGCTGGATGAACAGGGCCGCCCTGCTCATTGTGAGAAAGAAAAAGGCTGATGAAGATGCCCTAAAAAATAGAATGATTAAACTGCGTGATTTACCCCAAGAGTATTCACTACTTAAAGATAAAAGCACACAGTTTAGGTTTTTAAAACAAAAAAAACATGATGTAGCGGTATGGGTAAACCTGGAAGGCTACGAAGAAAAATTAAAAAATATGGTAAGTGATTTTCCCTTACCGCTCAATTTTGATATGGAACAAAATTACCTCACAATGAGCATCAATTTTGAGCAAGGAAAGATAGATACAGATATTCAATTTTATAACCAAAATAATTCTTTTGTACATTATGGGCGGCTCGTCAAAGACGGGCTAAATCAAGAAATTCTTAATTCACTCGATACCAAAGACCGCATTGCACTCACAGGTTTGGCATTGGACATGAAGGGAGTAAAAGATTTATTTTACAACCTTGGCGGAAGTATTTTTGAAGGGCAAGCCCAAGCGTATGCAGGAGTAAATCCTGGAGAACTGCTTGAAATGTTTACAGGTGATTTTATTGCGCATATCAAAAATTTTACGCCCGCCAACGACACCTCTCAAACTATGAAGCTAGACTACTCTCTGGCTATGGGTATCAAAAAATGGGACACATTCTTTACAATCACCCAAAAACTCAAAGAAAGTGGCGAGTTGATAAAGGCAGATAGCAATACTTATTTTATGCCCAAACAAAAACTTTATTGGTCTTATAATGCTGCAATGCTCTATGTTACCCCTTCGCAAACTTTAAAAAATACATTCTTGAAAGGTATTAAAAATGTCAATATGACCTTTGGAGCGCAAAAGTGCTTTGTACTTTTTGCAAACATTAAAGAAGAAACAAGGCAAAAAATTCCACGTGAATTATTTGGAGAAGACCGCTTCGCCGAGGGCATGATAAAATACACAAAAACACCTTTTGAGTCTATTTCTGTTAGCATACAGCCACTCAGAAACAAACAAGCGTCTGCCAGGGTAATGATTCAGCTAAAAGACAAAACACAAAATGCGCTCGAGACGCTCGCCACCTCACTCAAACCAAGAAAGCCCTCCTGAGTATGCTTAATGTCTTAAAAATACCTAGTGTTGCAAGCACAGTCTATGGGCTAAAATAAAAGGTTAAATCATTTTACTCGAGCTATCTCTTTTCAGTAAGTCAGTACCCGTCAATCTATACAGAATACCTTACTCAGTGAAAAGCTGTGAAAATAAAAAAGGGGAAGCTAAGTTCCTTTTTTAGAGTACGAAAGCGGTACCAACCTCTTCAAAACTACTTATCAATCCCCTCAGCTTAAAAAAATCTGTTTGCCTAATTATCTAACATTGGCTTCCAAAGGCTTGTTCAAAAACAGCAACTAAACCAATCTTTTGCCACAGATGTAAAGCAATGAATCTCATACAAAATTCTCAAAAATGAGCATAAGTACATCTAGTAAAATAAATAAGACGAAAAAAAATACTTCTGACATTCTTCGCCCTTCTTTTTGTTGCCTAACACTCTATCACATTGATAGGCACATTGACCGCCAAGCCTCCTTCTGAGGTTTCTTTGTATTTTTCACTCATATCTAAGGCAGTTTGCATCATGGTTTGGATTACGCCATCGAGGCTCACACGAGCATGAGCGGGGTCGCTTTCTAAGGCAATATTGGCTGCGGTGATTGCCTTGATAGCTCCCATAGAATTGCGCTCAATACAAGGAATTTGCACCAAGCCACCTATGGGGTCGCAAGTAAGCCCTAGGTGATGCTCCATAGCAATTTCGGCAGCCATTACTGCCTGCTCGGGCGAGCCTCCTAAACACTCTGTAAGTGCAGCGGCAGCCATTGCAGAAGATACCCCAATTTCTGCCTGACAGCCGCCCATAGCCGCAGAGATAGTAGCTCCTTTTTTGAAGATACTGCCTATTTCGCCTGCTACCAAGAGAAATTTCACCAAATCTTTTGGATTTACCTCTCCACAAAAGCAAGCATAATACATCAACACGGCTGGAATCACGCCTGCTGCTCCATTGGTGGGGGCAGTTACTACACGCCCAAAGGCTGCATTTTCTTCATTGATGGCAAGGGCAAAGCAACTTAGCCATTTGGAGGTTTTCTGGAAATCTACTAGATTACTCTTCACCGCCTGAAACCAGTCTGCCTCATTTTTGAAAGTATTGATGCCTAACAACCGCTGATTAAGCTGTGCAGCACGTCTTTTTACCTTTAAGCCTCCTGGAAGCTCGCCCTCTTGCTGTACGCCTCTAAACATACAAGCTAGCATGGTATGCCAGATTTTGAGCAGACCCGACTCTATCTCAGATTCGTTACGCCAATATTTTTCATTTTCTAAAACTACCTCGGCAATAGATTTGCTCAGGGTACTGCACCAGTGTAGTAAGTCAGCAGCATTTTGGGTAGGGTAAGGCACTGTACCACTTTGGGTTTGTGTTTTTTGCTCGCCTTCTTTGACAATGAACCCCCCACCGATAGAGAAGTAATTTTGCTCAAAATGCTGGCTTTCTGCATAGATTGCTCTAAACTTCATGCCGTTAGGGTGAAAAGCCAAACTTTCTGAATTTAGAAACAAGAGGTCTTTGGCATACTCAAATTTGATAGCGTGCTGCCCCGAGAGAGATAGGATTTGGTTTTGCTTGATGGCGGTTACTTTGCTTTGAATAAGGCTAGTATCCATTGTTTCGGCATTTTCGCCACTTAGCCCGAGCAGAATGGCGATGTCAGTGCCATGCCCTTTGCCTGTTTTGGCAAGCGAGCCATACAAAAAAATTTGTACTGATTGGACTTGTGCCAAGCTAGTAACTTGCTGTATATCTTTCAAGAATTGCTGGGCGGCTTTCCAAGGCCCCATAGTATGCGAGCTAGAAGGTCCTACACCAATTTTGAAAATATCAAAAACGCTGACCATTTCGAGAGTACGTGGCTTAAGCATAGTCTTTTTTTATGACAAAATTAGGATAATCTTGCATCATTTTAAGTTTTTTGGAGAAGTTTTTTTGAAATGGGTAAGAGAATGAGCAAATACCTTGAATTTTTATGAGAAAAAACAGTATTAAAATTGGGCGTTTCAACACTTGAACTTTATCTTTCAAGCATCAATTTATCACTCAACACTAAAAAATTTTGTTTTATGAGAAAAAATTATTTTCTACTCTGCTTGGCTTATTCTTTTTTTCTGCCTTTTTATGTTTTTGCCCAATCAGAAGAAATACCTTGGGACTCACTCTACAACAAAGGCTTAGATGCTTTCTATGAGCGTAAAATCAGTACCTCTGTTGAGATTTATGAGTATGCTAAGGCATTGTTTGAAGAAAAACAGCAGACAAAAACATCTCAGTATGGACTCTGCTGCTATCAGTTAGGTTACTTGTATGAATACCAAGGTAAATATACAGAAGCAGAAGGTATCTATCTAAAATCCTTAGAAATAAGAAAAGAAGTATTAGGTATAGAGCATATTGATTATAGCCAATCTTGTAATGGTTTAGCTGTTTTTTATTATAATCGAGGGCGGTATGATGATGCTGAAGTTTTTTTGATAGAAGCAAAAAATATCAGAGCAAAAAACCCTGGTAAGAACACATTACAGTATGCCCAATCTTGTAATAATTTGGCACAGCTCTATACAGAAAAAGGATTTTATTATAAGGCAGAGGCTCTTCAAATGGAAAGTAAAAATATTTATCATTCCTTTTATAAGCAAGCCATCAAGGATTCTGTAAAAACAGAGGAAAGTTACAAGGCTATTAAAGATTATGCAAAAGCCTGTAATAATCTAGGATACCTTTATCACAAGCAAAGCCTATACAGTAAAGCAGAGCCTCTTTATCTTGAAGCAAGAGATATACGCAGACTATTACTTGGTGAAACACACATAGACTGTGCAGATTCATACACTAACTTAGCTACACTCTACAATATGCAGGGTTTATACAAAAAATCAGAACCTTATTATTTTTTGGCGCGGAAGATTTATAAAGAACTGCTGGAAGGCAATGAATTACGATACGCCATGTCTTGTAATAATCTAGGAGAGTTTTTTAGAATACAAAAAAAATATAATGAAGCACAGCTATACTTTTCTGAGGCGATTGAGGTACATAAAAAAATATATAACCAACCAACCGTTAATTATGCAATTTTTCTACACAATCTAGCAGCAGTCTATAAGGAGCAAAAACAATATGAAAAATCCATTGATGAATACAAAAAAGCACTAGATATTATCAAAAATTTGATAGGTACTGCAAATGATACTTATGCTAGATTTCTAAATTCAATTGGAGGGCTTTATGCTTTACAGGGGAATACTACTCAGGCTGAATCAATCTATCTAGAGGCAAAGAAAATAATTGAAAAAAACCTTGGTATTAAAATCAAAACTTATACAGATATATGTATCAATTTGGCAAATTTATACTTAAAATCTTATCTCCTCGATAAAGTAGCTCCATATATTCAAATTGTAGTTGAAAATAATCTTACACAAATAGAAACATCATTATCCACTTTTTCTGAAAATGAACGGAAGACTTTCTTAGATAATCTGAAAGAACTCTTTGATAAGTATAGCCTGTTTGCTCAATTGTATGCTCAACAAGATGCATCTATATTGAGTAAACTCATGAGCTTAAGTTTGGTAACAAAGGGCTTGATTTTTCAATCCTCAGAGAAAATACAAAATCAAATCTTGGCATCAAGCGATGAATCCCTCAATAAAATGTACAACGAGTGGAAAGATAAAAAAAGATACTTAGGAAAACTAATTGAAATGTTGCCTGAAACAAAAGAAAAGCAAGCCATTACACCCGAAAAAGAACGCCTTTTGGCAGAAGAAATCAATGAGTTAGAAAGAAAATTATCAAGGTCATCACTTGCCTTTAATAATATCAATGATACAAAATTTATTAAATCACTTTCTTGGAAAGACCTCCAAAAGCAACTCAAACCCAAGGAAGCAATCATAGAAATCATACGTACACGCCATTATGCTGAGTTTGCAACAGACTCAGTGTTGTATATAGCCCTCATCATCAAACCCGACACACCCAAGCACCCCGAAATGGTAGTCTTAGAAAATGGTAAAGACTTAGAAACAGTTTATCTTAAACATTACAAAGATGCTATCAAAGGTCAAAACAATGATAAGCAAAGCTACACACGCTATTGGGAAAAAATAGCCCAAAAACTCGAGGGAATTGAAAAAATATACCTCACCCCAGATGGAGTTTACCATCAATTGAACTTATTGACCCTTGAAAATACAAATACAGGGCAGTACCTCCAAGATGAAATAGACCTCCGCATTTTGGGCAATAGCAAAGATTTTCTCAAAATAAAAGATACTCACCCTCCACTAAATGATGCCGTACTGCTGGGATTTCCTACCTACAATACTGATGAAATTAAAAAAGATTCACTTGAATTTTTAGTAGCGCAAGTCTCACCCATACTTGCACTTAATTTTGCTCGTGGCGATAGCACGCTACGGTTTCTTGATGGCGAAGAGATAACACCCTTGCCTGGTACCAAGACAGAGATAGAAAAAATTGCACGTACACTCAAAAAAGCCAAGGTAAAAGCAATTACCTACACGGGCATAACAGCCTCAGAAACTAACCTTAGTGAGGTTGAATCTCCGTCCATTCTACATATAGCTACGCATGGTTTTTTTCTGGCTGATATTACCCAAGAAGATGATGGCAAAGAACTACTCATAGGCATAGAAAAAAGTAGAGTACTCGAGAACCCTCTCTTACGCTCTGGCTTGCTGCTGACCTATGCGCAGAGGGCTATTAAAGAAGGAGGTGAAGGTATCTTGACTGCTTATGAGGCGATGAACCTTAATCTCAATAAAACAGAATTAGTAGTGCTTTCCGCTTGTGAAACGGGGCTTGGCGAAGTCCATAATGGCGAAGGCGTATATGGCTTACAGCGAGCCTTTCAGCAGGCTGGCGCAAAATCGGTCTTGATGTCGCTTTGGGCAGTTTCAGACAAAGCAACCCAAAAGATGATGAGTACTTTTTACGAAAACTGGCTCTTAAAAAAGCAAGGAAAGCGTGAAGCATTCAAAAATGCACAGAATACCATGAGAGAAGAATACAAGTATCCTTACTATTGGGGAGCTTTTGTGATGGTGGGCGATTGATAGCACTGAAATTTTAATAGCTCTTACCCAATTTTAGATTGATAAATTTAGAATCCTGTTTTTTATTCAGATTTAGCAACTAAAAAAGCTGGCTCTCTGACAATTTTTGTAGGTTAAAGTATTTTTGGTACTGAAAATATAAAGTATGCTGAGATTTCTTGTTTTTAGCAAGTACAAGCATACTAAGACGTATTGAATCCTTTTTGAAACCTATTTATTGCAATTTCATGTCAATTTTACATAAAAATAGCCTGTCTTGAACAAACTATATATGTTAGGAAGGCTATTTGTGAATATTATTAACATACACTACGTGTGCAGTACCGTATTTTTTAAGGAGTGTTTAATAAATAACCTACCTAGTCTGTATTAGGGACGGGGTCGCTTTGAGCGACCCCGTCCCTGATTAGCAACAAGTTTGAATCTGATTTGGGTATAGTATTTCCTGTTTACTCCCTTACTTAATGATGTTTTGTAAAAAACCTGATTATCGAACCTGTAAGGTTTTGAAAACCTTAAAGGTTTATCCTCTGCACAAAATTTGTCAGAGAACCTAAAATAATGACAACTTGACTCTTTACCCACAGAAAATAAATATAAAATTAGATGATAAAACACTTAGTCCATAGCTTTTAAGCATTAATTCATCACTCAATAACCGAATATAATGGTAATTTTTGGCTGTTTGTAGCTACTTCCACATGATTTTCGCAGATGATTACTTGCATCAGTCAATAATTCTTTAATTTTGTGTTTACCCATAATCAAAAACAAATACTCAATTATGTCTATCAAAGTAAGAAAAGAAGATGCCCTTCTCTACCACGAACAGGGAAAGCCAGGCAAAATAGAGGTAGTTCCTACAAAGGCACTTGGCTCACAACTAGACTTAGCACTTGCCTACTCACCAGGTGTTGCAGAGCCTTGCAAAGAAATAGCTGAAAACAAAGAAAATGTTTATAAATACACTGCCAAGGGCAATCTCGTGGCGGTCATCTCTAATGGTACGGCAGTGCTAGGCTTAGGCAGCATAGGGCCCGAGGCCTCAAAACCTGTGATGGAAGGTAAGGGAGTTTTGTTTAAGAAATTTGCAGGCATAGATGTCTTTGACCTAGAAATAGACTGCCAAGACCCACATGAGTTCATCAGGATAGTAAAATCACTTGAGCCTACCTTTGGAGGTATCAACTTAGAGGACATCAAAGCACCAGAGTGCTTTTTGATAGAAGAAGCCCTCCGCAAAGAAATGAATATTCCTGTGATGCACGACGACCAGCACGGCACTGCCATCATCACTAGTGCCGGGCTACTCAATGCCTTAGAGCTCGTCAATAAAAAAATTGAAGACCTCAAAATTGTAGTGAATGGTGCTGGAGCTTCGGCCAATTCTTGTATCAAGCTCTACATTGCATTGGGAGTAAGGCGTAGCAATATCACTATGCTGGATAGCAAGGGAGTAATTAGAAAAGACCGACAAAATCTTGACCCAAGTAAGGCAGAATTTGCCACTGACAAGGATTTGCACACCCTAGAAGATGCTATGAATGGAGCAGATATGTTCTTAGGACTTTCTGTAGCTGATGTGCTTACACCTGACATGGTAAAAAGCATGGCTGACAACCCTATCATCTTTGCCCTTGCCAATCCTAATCCTGAAATTGCTTATGACCTCGCCATGTCGCTCAGAAATGACATAGTAATGGCGACTGGACGCTCTGACCACCCCAACCAAGTCAATAATGTATTAGGGTTTCCTTATATTTTTAGGGGTGCGCTAGATGTACGTGCCAAATCTATCAATGAAGAAATGAAACTTGCTGCTGTACACGCCATTGCCCAACTTGCCAAGTTACCCGTTCCCGAGATTGTCAATCAGGCTTATAGCGACCAAAACCTTACTTTTGGGAGGCAATACTTTATTCCTAAACCCCTAGACCCCCGCTTAATTACTACTATCTCGCCTGCCGTAGCAAAGGCAGCCATGGACACTGGCTTGGCACAGCACCCTATCACAGATTGGCATCAATACCAAATAGCACTGCAAGAACGCTTGGGCATAGACATCAAGCTGATGTCGAGCATGATACAGGCAGCACAAAATGACCCCAAAAAGGTAATATTTGGAGAGGCAGATAATCTGAAGGTGCTGAAAGCTGCTCAAATTGTGCGTGATGAGGCAATTGCTACACCTATCTTATTGGGGAATGCAAATGCCATTCGCCAAAAAATAGAAGAACATCAGCTAGACTTGCAAGGTTGCCTCATTATAGACCCACGCAATGCAGATGAAAAAGTAGCAGAATATGCCCAATGGCTTTATCACAAAAGACAGCGCAAGGGGCTTACGCTTTATGATGCCAAAAAGCGTATGCAAGACCGTAACTATTTTGGTGCAATGATGCTAGAAAGAGGTGAGGCAGATGCGTTTATCTCGGGTCTTACCAAAAACTACCCCCAAATAATTCGCCCTGCCTTAGAAATAATCGGTACGCAACCACATGTAAATTTGGTGGCAGGTATGTATGTAATCATTAGTGAAGGGCGTACTATTTTTATAGCCGACACTACCGTTAATACCGACCCCACAGCAGAAGATTTGGTAGATATTATTAGCATCACAAGACAAGGGGTAATGGCTTTTGGCTTTGAGCCACGTATGGCAGTGCTTTCTTACTCAAACTTTGGGTCTAGCAAAGGGCAAAGCCCTGAAAAAACTTGCCAAGCGACAAAACTTGCAAAAGAAAAATACCCCGACCTCATCATTGATGGTGAGATACAAGCTAACGTAGCTTTAAACCCTGTACTTCTAAAAGAAAATTATGCATTCAGTCTGCTTGCTGATAATCCCCCTAATACGCTCATTTTTCCTAGCCTTAATGCAGGAAATATTGCCTACAAACTCCTCCAAGAACTTGGCGGAGCGGAAACCATAGGTCCTGTGCTGCTAGGAATGAATAAACCTGTTCACATCTTGCAGTTGGGTAGTTCTGTGCGTGAAATTGTGAATATGGTTGCCATTGCAGTAGTAGATGCACAGCGCAAAGGGAAATAACTTTTTAACGCTTACAGATTTAGGAAAGTGTAAAGTATGAGTTGCGAGCTTTTAAAGTACTCATTACCAGTAACTTACAAATCAAAGTAACCTAAGTTATTTTTTACATTTTCTTTAGGGAGCAAGTTGCCAAATGGCACGGCTTCCTATTTCTATTTTATGTGTATCTGCAAAACCCGCATTGACTTCTACTACATATTGGCTCGGGGCGGTACTTGCAATGGGCGCATCAGATTGAATTTGGGTGTATTTGGCAATGTGTACTACTTCTTTTTGTTCATTTAAAAAAATTAAATCTAGAGAGATAAGTGTATTGCGCATCCAAAAAGAAAGTTCATCTTCTTGTTCTTCAAAAATAAACAACATTCCTCCATTTTTGGGCAGGCTACTACGGTTCATAAGTCCTTGCGCTCTTCGTGCCTCATTTGCAGCTACTTCTATCTCAATAGAGTGAAGTGTATCACCTTTTGTAGAAATAAAATACAGATTTCCTTCTACTTTGAAGGGAATCTCAGTAGAAATTTTTGTGTTTTGCTGCTTTTCTTGTTTGGCCTCTTGCTGACAGGCTGAAATCGATAGCCCCAGCAAAAATATAAAAAACATATTCATTTTCATGATACTTGTATGAGATTTAATCTACTAATAATCAGTTACATCATAAAAAACAGTCTATCAACAAGCTATCCCACCATCAATAGTATGTACACCTCCATTGATAAAACTACTGTCATCACTTGCCAAGAAAAGTGCTAATTTAGCTACTTCTTCGGGTGCACCATACCGTTTCATTGGAATATTACCCTCTAAAATCTTGCGTGCTTTTTGACGGTCTGTTCTCGAGATAGTGTCTTCTAAGTCGCGAACCATGTTGGTTTCAATAGGTCCAGGGTTAATGCTATTTACTCGGATACCCATTTTACCTACTTCTAAGGCGGCACTTTTCACAAGCCCCACTACGGCATGCTTGCTTGCTACATAAGAAGACCCACGCACTTGCCCTTTGATGCCTGCCACAGAAGAAGTCGCAATGATGCTTCCCTTGCCTTGTTTCATCATTTGGGGTAAAATATGTTTCATTCCAAGCCAAACACCTTTTACATTGACGGCCATCATCTGGTCAAATTTTTCTTCGGTAATTTCCCAAAGAGATGAAGGTATGCCTGCAATGCCTGCATTTAAGAACAATACCTCCACACTTCCAAATAAGTCGATGGCTTTCTGAACATACTGCTGGGTTTGTGCTTCCGAGCATACATCTGCCACATAATAATGTGCTTTTTCTCCTAAACTGTTGGCAAGTGCTTGCAAGGCTTCTTCCTCTACATCTACCAATAATAGGTTTGCCCCCTCTTCTATAAAAAGTTTGGCAGTGGCACTTCCTATGCCTCCCGTGGCTCCAGTGATAATGGCTGATTTATTTTCTAATTTGATTCCCATTTTGTAAATATAATGAATTTAAAACCTCAATAAGTAAAAGATTGGTTATTAGTTGTAGTCAATCGGTAAGGTTACAAGTCAAATTTTCCCTTTTAGCCACCTCACCCTTTCCCTCTCCTCAAGAGAAGGCATAAAGAAGTCAATTTGACTTGCACTCATCAGTAATGAGTATCTTCCAAGAGTAATTGCTCATTTCATTTAGCTTTCTATACAAATACAAAACTATCTTAAAAAAATGTTTTTACCAATGCACAAAAAAAGAGGAAGCACTCAAAGAATGTTCCCTCTCCTATAATCAATAGTACAAACTAAATTATTTGTTTTCTTTATCTGTGCCTTGGGCTTTGTCTTTGACGATAATATCTATCAATTTGCCTTTACGCAAAAAAGAAGATTTACCCATCAGCGTAAAAGTATAATTTCCTTCAGCCAAGCTAGGGTTTGCATACACAGTAATATTGTATAAATCTTTCTGCTCTGTAGAGGGAACTACCTTGATTTCTAGTGCTTCGGTAGAAGTACTGGCAGTAAGTTCTATTGTTGTCTTTGAGAAACGCTTAGAGCGAATAAGCTCGGCGGTGATGGTTTGTGTTTCACCTGCGTTCAGTTCTACTTTCTGAGGTGAAAGTGCAATTTCAAAACCATCTTTAGGTGTGTTGGGTTTATTTTGTGCTGTGAGCTGACAAGTAGCAAGGCTCAAAACTATCAACATAAAAATAAAAACATAATTTGGAAATTTCATGGTTTTTTGTTTTAATTGTATTGAATTAATTTTAATTAGCGCAAACGAGCTAATTATGCAAAGTTAAGTATTTTTTTTATTTTAGCGCAAATGAGCTAATTATTTTTATTAAATTTTCTGTTAAATGAATACAAAAGATAAGATTTTAAAGACTGCATTAGATTTATTTAATAACAGAGGGTTGGACAAAGTGTCTCCAAGGTTGATTGCAGAGAAAGTAGGTATCAGTGATGGCAACTTGCGCTATCATTTTAAGACCAAAGAATTATTAATTACCCAACTTTATGAAAACATGTTGGCAGAATTAGACGCAAATATGCAACAGCAACAGCAGACTTCTTTCAGTTTGGCTGGCTTGCTAGACCATATAAAAATAGGGATTGAAACACAATATAAATACAAGTTCATACTCATCAATTTAGTAGAAATTTGCAGAAATATAAAACTTATCCGTAAGCATTATAGAGAGGCTACACGTAGGAGACAAGAGGAATTTCACTTTAACGTAGATAAACTCATAGACACAGGCTTTATCCTTGAAAGTAAGGATCTACAACATCGCAATAACGTTTTTGCAGTCTATCATATTTTAGGAAACTTTTGGGCAATAGAGGCAGACCTACAAGGCGAAACTGATGCCACTTGCATTGTGAATTATTTTTTTAGGGTCAATAGCAGCTTGATGATTCCCTATCTGACAGAAAAGGGTTGGCAGGCATTTCAACAATATTTCAACGAACCCCAAAAACCCCACCCTTACCATGGTCATTTCCTCTAGGTATCCTCTAAGCTGCTCCTTTCTATCAAATTGTATTTATTATTTGAGATTCCATAGTTGATGCTCAAACTCTGTGAGGTCATAAGGAACTTTTTGAGAAGATTTTAATACTTCTGAGGCTTCCTCCAGCCGCTCAGCACCAAAATCACCTCTTACAATCTCTGCAATGTATTTGTCCTCAGGATTAGATACTTTAATGACTCGAGAGTCGAACAAGCGCAGCTCAAGGGCATCAGCCAAACAAAGATGTTGCCGAGGGTTATCAGGATTGAACCAAAAACATCTCAAGTCCTCGAATGTACCCTTCAAAAGCGATTGTTCATAATTTTCTCTAAAATAAGTCATTAATTCACTGTATTTGAAGGTAGCCACAGTAAATTCACCTGCTTGAGTTTCGGGAGTGATACCTTGCGGTATGATAATACTAATGGATTGAATATCCCAGTACATACGCGCCAATTTTCTATCAAAAATCAAATCTTCTTTGATATCTATCAAATACAGACTTTCAGGACGTATGCTCACCTCTCCAAATCCATCTTCGTCAAGGTAGGTAGTCAATTTTTGGTAACACTCCTCAGCATTTATTTCACTGCTTATCTGAAAACCGCTGGTGCGAGGGTCTGTAATAGGATAATAGGCTTTCACCTTTTTATCTCTTACCGCTTCAGCTATCACTCGAGTAAGTTCGTTGTTGGCAGGCATAAAAGATTTATTATTGCGTTCACTCAAATCTACTCGCCTTATGATAGCACCTCTGTACATTATATCTGCATCAAGCACTTGTCGTACTGATGATGGATTGTAGCCATTGGAAGCAATTTGAGCAATAGCTAAGGTACAGAGTGAAGTGCTTAGTAAGATGATGAAGATTAATTTTTTCATTGTGTTGGCTATGTTAAATTTTTAGATTGCTTTTGGGTCTTAAAATATTGCGAGAAAAGAGAACGGACACTCATTCTCTTTTTTTAACGAACGCATACCTTTTTTGATTAGTATTCCCAAAGATTATGTTCAAATTCCATTAGACTGTACTCTACTCGCTGCGATTCATATAAAATTTGCTTTGGTGTACCTGATGAGTCTGCCCCATATTCATCTATCATAGCATCTACAATGTACTTGTTATCGGGATTAGCAACTTTCAAGATGCGTGAACTAAATAGGCGCAATTTGAAAGCCTCTGCAAGTGAGCAATGTTGTTTCTGATTTTCAGGATTGTACCACATGGCTTCAACTGCCTCCAAAGTTCCTATTTCAAGTGATTCTTGGTATTTTTGTGTTAAATACTGCATGAAGTCTTTGTATTTGATCGTAACCATACTTTTCTCACCCAACTCTGTATCTGGATTTGTACCTTGTGGCATTACGAGGGTGATAGCCTGCGTATCCCAATACATGCGTGAGCGTTGCCTATCAAAAATTAGTTCTTCCCTCAAATCTACCAAATATAACTCATTAGGGCGTATCATAACTGTACCAACTGTATCATCATGGTACTCAGTCAATTCCTTATAAGTATTCTCAAAATCCATAGCGTATTCATCTTCAAACCCCGTGCTGCGAGGGTCTTCCGTAGGTTGGTAGGGCTGTACTTTTTTTTCTTTAATTGCTTGTATGATTAGACGTGTAATTTCTCTTTTGTCTGAAAAGAATGGTTTATTTTGCTTTTCTAGGAGATTGATACGGCGTATAATGCTGTTGCGATACATAATGTCATCTTCGTTTATAGGAGAGGCAGAGTTGGGATTGTAACCTACCTGAGCAAATGAGATAAGACTAATCAAGCTTAATAGTGTGGTTAAAAAACCAAGACAAATTACTTTTTTCATAAATTTTTCTAAAATTATTTTATTGATTATTATTTATGAAATAGTGCTTGTATCTGCTTGAAGTTACCTTCTTGATGGTCTTTTTATTTTTAGGAATGAAAATTAAATAAAATGAACAATCACCTTTTGTAAGATGCTCGTTATTAATGAATTACAAATAATCACTCAATAAGCAATAACTGGTCTCTTACTCAGATTAAAACATATGCTGGTTTAGTCATAAAAAAAGGGAATGTTATTACATTCCCTCTTGTCTTAAACAATAATCTTAACAGTATTAAAATTCCCAAAGATTGTGTTCGTATTCCATCAAATCATATTCTATTCTTTGAGATTCGTACAGAATACGCTTGGCAGTTTCGGGTGAATCTGCACCATATTCATCTATGATAATGTCAGAGATGTATTTGTTGTCGGAATTAGATACTTTGATAACTCGCGAGCTAAACAAACGTAACTCAAAAGCATCAGCCAATGAGATATGACGCTTGGGGTTATCAGGATTGTACCAGAAAGCGCGTAGGTCTTCAAAAGTTCCTTTTTCTAATGATTCATCATAAGTATTTTTAAAATACTCATACAACTCTTTGAACCTAAAAGTAGCCAAAGCCTTTTCACCTAATTCTGTATCAGGGTTTGTGCCTTGAGGCATGACTATCGTAACAGCTTGGATATCCCAATACATGCGTGAGCGTCTTCTGTCAAAGATTAGGTCTTCTTTAATATCAAGGAGGTACAATTCAGCAGCACGGATAGTTACACTGTCTCCGAAGCTATCATCATAGAAACGGGTAAGGTTGGCATAACATTCTTCAAACTCTAGTTCGTTGCCATCTTGAAAACCATTGTTGCGTGGGTCATCAGTAGGGTTGTAGGGCTGAATTTTCTTATCTCTTACAGCTTCTATGATTACTTTGGTAATCTCATTATTAGCAGAAAGAAAAGGTTTATTTTGCTTTTCCAACAGATTTACACGGCGCAAAACACCCGTGCGGTACATCACATCATCTTCTAAGATAGGGCGCACTGAGTTAGGATTATATCCTTCGGCACCAAACTGAGCATACACAGAAAAATTCAAAAGGCTCACCAAAGCCATTAACACACTTACACTTATTATTTTTTTCATTTTGATAAAGGGTTTATTAAAAGTTGTGCCACTTAAAAACGTTTCTAAGTGGCACTTTATTACTAAGATTATAGCTCAAATTTTATTATCTTAGGAAGAAGGCAAGGCGTGTATTAACAGGAGTTACTGTTTCGGGCACTTGTGTAGTACCCACACGTTGTACTTGCGTTACCTTAATCTGGAAAGCATCACCAGGTTTACCATCAAATTGGTTCATGGCTATATTTCCTCCATTAAAGTTCTTAGTTGAGATGGTTCTTCCATTTCTAAATTGTGAGATTGTACCCGCTACAATTCTATAATTTGCTTCTTTGGGAAGCGTGTTAAAGAATGTTTCATCGGGCTTTGGAACTACCACAAGACTATTTACATTTGGTATTGGGTTATCAGTATTTACCTCGTTACCGTTTGCACTTGTCAATACTATACTTGGTGGTGGCACTTTGTTCACTCTAAAATCTACTGAACCCACGGGCTTACCGTCACTGCGGACAGTCAAAACACAAGTACCTACATTTGTTGGAATGATGGTAACATCACCTGTACGACCGCCGGGCACTGCTCGTCCGTTATTCACAGAAAAAGAGGGATTGTACGCTGCCCCTAGTGCGGGTACTGCGGTTTCAAGTGCATTAGAACAATTTTGATACAAAGGGAACTTAGTTGCTGCTGTTACAATCAATGCAGGTTCTACCACAGTATATTTCTTTTCTAACTTAAAGGTAGTATCTTTACTTTTCCCAGGTAATTTTAAAGTGATTGAACCTGTCCAAGTTCTCTCACCTTTGCCAGAAGTTGCGATTCTCACTTCACCTTCTCCGTCTTTCACACGGATAGGGCTACCATTTACTGCCATTTTTACGTCAGCTTTGCTACTACTTGCAGAAAGAAACATAGTTGCTAAGTAGTCAGTACCAGCTGCTACAGTATTTGCTTCGGCAGTGGCAGCTACCCTTACTTCGTCAAACTTGAGGTCAGCACTTAGTTCGCCAGCACCTAGTTTTTTGAGTACTTCTTGCTCATAACGAATCACCTCGTTTTGCTTTTGAGTAAGTACAGCAAGGGCGGCTACTACGGGTGTCTGTTCAAAACTTGATTTTGCGAAATCTTTATTTCGTTGAATAGGGTCATTCTTATAAAGCGGGTTATTTTCGTTGCCTTGAGCCAGTTTTGGAAAATCCTTTGCTGTAAAACCTAAGTCTTTGTATTCTTTTACAAGATCATCTGTGAATTTATTAAGTTTTGTTTCCAATTCATATCCTTTACCGTCTTTTTTACCGCCTGAACCTACCATATAGATAGCTACTTTTTCTTCTTCAGCAGGATTTTTAAGTTTTCCTGTTTCGTCTAGTCCACCTGCTTCTTTGATGAGCTGTCCTTTGATTTTATCAATTTCAGTAATCATTTCAGCAGTTTTCTTTTTCAAATCTTCGGCTCTTTTGATAGCCTGACGACCTTCGTCAGAATTACCTTCTTTTTCTACTCTCTTCTTGAGTGCTTCTAGTGCATTAGTACTTGCATCACGTGCTGCCACGAGTGCTTGTTCAAGACTTGAGTTTAAGAAAATAAATTTATCTATTATTGTTGAGCTTACTTGCAGTGCTAATAACGCGGTGAGAACCAAGTACATTAGGTTAATCATCCGCTGTCTAGGGGATCCTCCTCCAGCCATATCTTCTTTATATTTATTTTATGAAACCATTAATTAACTTAAATGTAGGGAGTGATAGACTATTGACCGCCTTTCATTGCAGACAACATTCCTCCATACACTTGATTCAAAGAAGTAAGGTTGGTAGTAAGCTGAGAGAGCTCTTCCTTAAATTTCTGCGTATCCTTGCTAGCATTCGCCACATTTTGCATAGCTACTGCAAGGCTGCTGTAAAAGTCGTTCATGGCTTTTACGTGTTTGCTTGCACTACGAAGCTCCACTTCATATACAGCATTCAGTTCAGTAAGATTTTTAGTAAGTGTTTGTACTTGTGCGTGATAAGCCTTTGCATCTTTTGAGGCATTGGCCATTTCGGTCATAGCACCAATCGTTACTGAATATGATTTGTTCATTTCTACAATAGCATTGCTTGCCAGCTTTACATTTTTAGCATATTCATCAGTAGCTACTGAGGCACTAGCCAATGACCCCATCTTCTCTACATTGCTTGCCAAATCTTGCATACCTTTTCCAAGATTCTGGATTTTATCAGGCGTAATGGTATTTGCAAGCTGTGCTTCGAGGGCGGCTAGTTTAGCCACTACTTTTTCATCACGCTGTGGTAGTTGTTGCTGAGGTACTACGCTGATAGGAGGTGCATCAGAACCTTCTTGTAGCTGTGGATAAACTTTTGACCAGTCTGGACGTGGGTTCTCAGTATGTACTGGCTCAAATACGCCTAAGAAGAAGATTACTGCCTCGGTAAGCATACCTACGGTAAGCATTTCAGCCGCAAGAGGTAAGTGAAGAATTTTGAACAATGCGCCCAAGATTACAACACCAGCTCCAGCACTTGTTACTTTTGGTACTACATAGGCATAGGCCCAATCAAGACCACTCATTTTCTTTTTGCTCATTTTAGTAAAAGTTAAAAGGTTAAGTAATTAAATAGTTTAAGATAAATTTTTGGGTTTATTTTTACTCCAGTATTGATACAAAAGAACTGTACCAAACTGGAGATTTTTTGAGAAATTATTTTTTACTGAACTCAGTCCCTGATGAACGCCCTAGGTAAGTCATAGCACAACGGAATCCAATAGAAGAAGAGGCTGAATCCCAATGCTGATATGCGCGCGTTCCTGTTTCGCAGTAATATGCAATATCTTTCCAAGAGCCACCACGGATTACACGTCTGTTATTAGGGTTGCGGTCGGCAGTTCCATTTTGTGTGATAGGTGGGTCATAAACAGGGTTCATATCCCATACAACGGGTACGGCTGATTCGTAGTAAGCATCTTGTACCCATTCTGCTACGTTGCCTGCCATATCATAAATACCATAGTCGTTGGGAAAATACTGAGCTACGGGGCCTGTATAGGCAAATCCGTCATCATAATAGTTGCCACGTCCTGGCTTAAAGTTGGCTAACATACAGCCTAGGGTATTGCGTAGGTAAGGGCTACCCCAAGGGTACTTTGCCATATCACGTCCACCTCTTGAAGCATATTCCCATTCTGCTTCTGTGGGTAGTCTAAAGCGAGGTGCAGGATAAGGTTCTTCTTTTTCTACTTGTTTGTAATAATTCAGGTGGAAGGTTCTCCATTGGCAGAAGAATCGTGCTGATTGCCAGTCCACGCCTACTACAGGGAAATCATCAAATGCAGGATGCATATAGTAGTATTCCATCAATGGGTCGCCCATATGGTGTGCGTAATCGTATCTCCAACGGGTAGTATCAGGATACATTTGCTGCATGACAGTGATTGAATCTGGGCGAACGGGTGTACCATTTTTTAAAAACATTTGATCTAGTACTTTTGCAACATAGTCTTCGGGTAAGTCTTCAGTATTAGATTGTCTTCCTTCTGAGTAGGCAAGTAATACATCAGTAAACAAGCGGTATTGATGGTTTGTGATTTCAGTTTGATCCATAAAGAATGAACTGATAGTAATTTGCTTATTCATATTGATACGTGTAGAAGCCACATCTTGGTCGGCTTGCCCCATGTGGAAAGTACCGTTGGGCACTACTACCATACCACTAGGAATGTACTGTGCATCATAGGCACGTGCATCATAAAAAGGCACTATTTCTCCCTTAGAGGAGGATATTCTTTCGTCAAGAGATTGTGATTTATTCCTCTTTCCACCGAATATGCCACAGCTTTGGAACAACAAAGAGGCGACTACTATTGCATAAAACATACTTTTGTAGCCAAAATTTAATTTATTCATAACACCAAACTTTATTAATTGATTTTTAAAGGTTTATTATTTTAGGGTCTTTTATAATTTGTGATTATTACAAACATTATGCAAATAAAATTTATACAGCTAAGAACCTCAATGGTTTTTGATAGTATTGGTTACTTTTGCGACACCAATAGTATATACATTATTTGTTTTCCTGAATGATAACGGCATAAGTTAAATATTTATTTCACTTTTAGTACCTAAATTGTGGAGTTCTTATGAGTGCTGGAAATTTAGGTAATTTTACTGGCAAATCATAAGAAAGCATAAGTTCATACGAAGCTGTTTCTTTGGCTACTCTTCCCGAATAGACATAATCAAATCCAAATCCTAACCTTAGGTTGTGCTGTACGGTGGGCTTTCCTTTCTTTACAATATTTCTTGGCACTATCACTCCAATCAAAACATTAATAGATTCTTCATTACGATAACTTGTGCCAAGCCATACTTTTTCATCATATTCTAACAATGCGCCTACATCAAAAGAGTATTCTTTTAACTCTGAAGACTTCAAAAGAAAGTTAGGTGTCAAAAGCCATTTTTCGTTTCTATCTAAGTTAAAAGTATAACCTCCCATAAGGTAAAAACTATTGACAAGTGGGTCGCGATTAAATCCATCGCCAAAACTAAAACTTGCGCTTGTGAGGTGATTGGCTGTAAAACCAACAAAGTATTTAGGATTGTGCCAATAAACACCTACTGCCATATCAGGCTTTATGACTGATTGTGTACCTTCTTGTGTAACTAATGGGTCTCCTATGTCTATGAGTCTGTATTGGTCAAAATCCACAATTCTTGCATAAATACCTCCTCTTACCCCTACTGAGAGGCGTGAATTATTAGCCACCTCAACGTGATAAGCATACGAAAGTTGCAATTCTATGTTGCTCAAAGGGCCCAATCTATCTAGTACAGCATTGAAACCTATGCCACTATTGAACTTTGGGAAAGCGGTATGATAGCTCAATACTTGGGTAGCAGGTGCGCCACCGTCATCAAAACTTGCTTGATAGCCAGCCCATTGGGAGCGGTGTATAAAAGAGATTTGAGTGTTTTGTTCTACTCCTGCAAAAGCAGGGTTGATAAATAGTTTATTGAATAAATATTGTGTGAATTGCGCATCTTGTTGGGCAAATCCCAAAGAGCTACCTCCCAAAAAAAGTAGATAGAAGATGATGGTAATCTTTCTCATGTCTTTGCTGTAGTAGTTAATGGTGAATAAAATAGTGAATGAACATAACAAAAAAACAAGTAATATGTATGCTTCATTCACTAAAAATAACTACTTTATATTATTGGCTAATTTAATATATGCCTCTAAGGCACCTGTCATAGAAGGTGCATTAGGCAAGGGTGCCTCTATATCTAAGATTAAATTGGCTTCTTTTACTGCTTTTGAGGTAGTAGGCCCAAAGGCAGCAATACGAGTATTGTTTTGTTTAAAATCAGGGAAGTTTTCTAACAAAGATTGTATTCCTGAGGGGCTATAAAATGCCAAAATATCATAGTTTACGTCTGAAAGGTCTGATAAATCGCTTGCTACAGTGCGATAAAGTATCATTTCTGTAAGGGCAATGCTGTTTTCATTCATAAACTCAGGCAAATCATCTTTTCTAATGTTGGAACAAGGAAAAAGATATTTCTCGTTTTTATGTTTTTTGATGAGCGGGAAGAGGTCAGCCACTGTTCTTTTTCCCGTAAAGATTTTTCTTTTGCGCACCACAATAAATTTTTGCAAGTAATTGGCTGTTTGGTCTGAAACACAAAAGTATTTCATATCTGAGGGGATTTCTACACGTACTTCCTTACACATTTGAAAAAAATGAATCACAGCATTGCGGCTCGTAAAAATGACTGCCGAGTGGCTCAGTATATCAATTTTTTGTTTGCGAAAGTCTTTGGCATTGACAGGTTGAATCTCAATGAAAGGTCGAAAATCAATTTTGATATTGTATTTTCGGGATAATTCGTGGTATGGACTGTTGGTGCTGTTGGGTTCGGGTTGCGAAACTAAGATACTCTGCACTGGGTTTAGTCGCTCTGTTGTAATTTGCAAGTGTGATTTACTCATTGGCACAAAAGTATTAAATATTGACTTAGTCGTAAATATTGAAAACCAATAGTTTTGCCCCTATCAAAATGGGTACTAATTCGGTAATGCAAAGATAGTAAAATAAATACATACTTCTAAAAGTAAGCTGCTTAATTATAAAATAAACAATCAAAAAAGCCTGAGATATGTGAAAAGTAAGGGTAAAATACAGCATTACTTCTATAAAATATTCACCAAAGAGATACTCAAACCCTCCGATGAGTGCCAAAATACAAAGGCCTGCCGTGAGGTAGTAGATAGAGAGGATTCTGAGGTATTCAAAAAAATGAATGTGCATTACTTCTTTAGGAATGTTTAGCAGCAACCCAAAAAAACTCAATCCACTGTATTTGAGCAAGAAGAGTACATTAATGCCTACTATAAGCAGGATTTGTAATGACCAAGGATTAGAAAACCAGTTATTTTCGCCTGAGTAGGTAGCATTTCGTTGTGCAACTCCAAAAAAAAACTCAAAATAAATTCCCAACCAAATACTAATAACAAGTATAAAAATGGCATTGAATGTATTAATAGGCTTATGAATGAGATTATTGTCTTTTTGGGCAAGTGAAGACAGACTACTTCTTAAACTAAAATAGCTCCAAAAACTCTTCGGCGAATAATTCAGTAAAAAAGCCAATCCTATCAGCCCCAGACAAAAGCTGACTACTAGCACATATTTATAGCTTTGGGAACTTCGTGGGTGTAATTTGAATGTTTCTGTTTTTTCTTCAAAAAAACTTGTGCTTGATGTTTGCTTTACAGGTTTTAAATACGCAATGGAAAGCCGTTCGTAAGGCAGACGGCGTTTGTCATCATAAAAGGTACAAAACAGAGGAGCTTTGCCATGCACTGCTGCTAGGCTATCTAAAGAGTATTGAACCCACTTGTTTTCTTTAAAATGTGCTGTAAGTTTTTGATTGATAAAAAAATAGCTGTCTGCAGCCACAAAAATCACAAGGTATTGCCGCTCAAAATTAGAAGGTATGAGCCAAAAACCCATAGACTTAGAGTTACCATGCCGCTTGGCGATGTAAGGCACATAACTCTTGTATTTATTATCATATACTTGCCAATCATCACTTAGGTCGTAATTGATAAGGTATTGAGGCGGCAAGGTGATTTCTTGGGCTGTAAGTACACAGCTCAAAGCACAAAAAAGACTTAAGAACCCTGCCTTGAGGGCTAAATTTAAGAGATATTTTTTTAAAGTATGATTGTTCAAGGGTTTGTTTTTACAGCCTTAAGTATTGTTTATGCGCAAATTTCGTTTTTTAAAATCTACTTAGCAAACCAAAATGAATTTTTGCTCTGTTGAAGGCAAAAGGCTCATCTGTACGCTGCCCTAGAGCATAAACAAGCTGAAAAATACCTGTACTTACAGAAAAATTAAGCCCTACGCCTAGCCCCGAGGGGGAGTCAAATTCGCTTGTTTGTTGTACTCGCCGCTGCAAAAAGCCTTGGTCGTAGAAAATAAAAATATAGGAAGTAGGTTCAAAATACCACTGGTACTCTAGGGTGGTGATGCTATAAGCTGAAGTAAAAAAAAAATTTTCGTTATGTCCTCTGAGGCTCTCCAACCCTCCAAGCTGGGTGAGTTCGTTCAAAAATAAATTGTCATTAGCAATATAGCCTGCCTGAAATCTTGTTTTAAATACGCCTTTCTTTCCAAAAGAAAAATATTTGTAGCCCTCTGCTTCAAGCACTACTTGTGTGCTTCGGAGCTGAATATCTGCATAGAGAGAGTCTGGTACAAAGGGGTTTTGCTGAATCCGTTTTGTACCTGCTCTAAAATTGAAATCTAGCTTAAAACCTCTGTGCGGAAAGTTTACATCATCAAGGTTGTTCCATTCATACCCTAAGCCATAAGAGAGATAACTTACCTCAGAGATTTCTGGCAGAAAGTCTAATTCTTGAAAAAGGTTGGCTTCGCCCAGAGTTGATTTACGGTCTTGTAAGCCTAATTTTAGCCTTGCACCATTGCCCAGTCTATAAAATACTGAAACATTGAGCAAACGATTGACAAAACTGCTATCTTGCCGCAAAAGCCTAAAACCTAGTGCTACATCTATATCAGCCCCAAACAAAATAGGGTGTTCATAATGTAGAGCAATGCGTTGAGTAGAGATTTGTAAACGTTCCCAGCTAAAAGCGAGGTGTTTGCCTGAGTTGAATAGATTATGTAATGATAAATTAACAGCTCCTGTCAGCAAAAGTGATTGTGTACGCTGAGGATTTTCATTAGGTAGAAATCCAAGAATACCATTTATCTCATTGGCTTTTTGCTTTTTGAGTTCAATACTAGGATAAGCATAATCCAATCTGAAATCTACTGAGGGAATCTTAACTAGTTTAAGGTAGGGAAGTGTTTTGAGTAAGGTTGCCATTTTATCTATTCGGTGCTGCTCAAATACTTTCCCACTCTTGATATGTAGCAACTTAGCCAAAAACTTACTTTTGATAGCTACATTTCCCTTGATTTGCAAAGTATCAAATAAAATTTTGGGCCCTTGTTGGTAGTTGATGCTTGCCGATAGCTTCTTGTCTGGGTTTACCTCCAATGAGTCTAACCTAAAAGTAGCAAAAGGAAAACCGTTGTTTTCGGAGTATTTTAAAATATTGTCCTTGAGTTTTTCTATTTCAGCTTGGCGTACTAGCCGTTGGGTATAGTATTTTTCTTTAAAATTGACTTTCTCTGCCACAAGAGGGTCAAGGTTGCCCTGCTGTAATGCCTTCCAACGGTAGGCTATGCCTGCTTGTATCCTTGCTGTAATGTTTTTATCTTTGCCCATACGCCAGGTCAATAGCCTTGCCTCCCAATAGGCTTGATTTTGAAAAGCTACGAGCATCTGATTGACTGCCTTGCGTGCAGTATCTTGGTGGGGATACTGGCGAGGAATGCGGTATTTTT
Source organism: uncultured Cytophagaceae bacterium (assembly GCA_964480455.1). Taxonomy (GTDB): domain Bacteria; phylum Bacteroidota; class Bacteroidia; order Cytophagales; family Microscillaceae; genus JAABSX01. The sequence goes on along the minus strand of CAYZQI010000006.1, from coordinate 36,231 downwards.
TGATGAGCTGCTTAGTGAGTTTATCCTCACCCAGCACCCGTAGTTCTACACCTTCTTGTTGTGCCCAAAGCTGTGCAGTGCAGCAAGTTAACATCAAGAAATATTGCAGCAACAATAATATGACATAGTTTTGTAAACTTATTGATTGATTAATTAATTTCACATTGTAGATTTTAAAACAAAGCAATACATCATTTGTCAGCAATTTATATCCATATTCCTTTTTGTAGAAAAGCCTGCCACTACTGCGATTTTCATTTTAGTACACAGCTCAAGGCAAAAGCTGAAGTAGTAACAGCCCTCACCCAAGAAATAGCACTACAGGCAAGTTACCTTGATAATACTCCGCTCAATAGTATTTATTTTGGTGGAGGCACGCCTTCTTTACTTGATGAACGTGAGCTTCAAGCGATTTTAGAACAAATTTATCGTTTTTTTTCTGTAAATTCAGGTGCTGAAATCACTTTGGAGGCTAACCCAGACGATTTCTCACAACACTCGCTTGGTATTTACCACTCACTCGGTATCAACCGACTCAGCATAGGCATACAAACCTTTGACGATACACACCTAAAATTTCTGAACAGACTGCACAACAGCCAGCAAGCCAAAACTGCCATCTACCAAGCTCAAGATGCAGGGCTAGAAAGGCTAAGTATTGATCTGATTTATGGTATCCCAGCAGATTCACATGCTATCTGGGAAAACGACCTTGCAGAGGCACTCAAGCTAGGGGTAAATCATATTTCTTCTTATTGCCTCACCATTGAAGAAAAGACAGTATTTGGCAAATGGCTTAAACAAAAAAAAATACCTGCTATTGATGACGACTTCGCCAACCAGCAATTTGAATTGCTCATAGATGTTCTCCAGCAAAATGATTATGAACATTATGAAATCTCTAATTTTGCCCGTGAGCAAGCCTATGCAAAGCATAATTCACATTATTGGACACAAGGGGCGTACTTGGGCATTGGTCCTAGTGCACACTCTTACAATGGTAGTAGCCGGCAATACAACATTGCCAACAATACCTTATATACAAAGAGTATCCAACAAGGCAAAGTGCCTTATAAAAAAGAGCTACTTTCAAATACTGACCAAATCAATGAGTACCTCATGACACACCTGCGCACTCAATGGGGCATAGATTTAGACTTACTTCAGCATCAATTCAAAGAAGATTTACTCAAAAGATACCCTACACGCATCAAGGCTTTGGTGGCACAAGGGTTTATCCAACAGAAAAACAATAAAATTTTACTCACTCACAAGGGTAAGTTTTTAGCTGATGAGGTTTCTCTGCAGCTATTTCTCTAAGTTTTTACTCTACTCTATCAAATTTATGAATTTATTTACCTTTGAACATGAAGGCACTTCATTTTTGTTTGACCCACACACTCCCCTTGATATTTCGCTACCTCTTGTAGAAGGCAGCTCCAATCCTAATTGCTATTATGCCCAGCACCCACGCTTTGATACCATCAGAAGTGGTACTTTCGTAGGAAGTGTGGCTGAGGGAGGTGCCTGCAACTATCAAAAAATTACCCTTACTCCCCACGGCAACGGTACTCATACTGAGTCTTACGGACATATTTCGGCAGACTCAGCAGCTCATCTACAAAATTGTTTGAAAAAATTTTTATTTTTTGCACAGCTCATCACAGTGAGCCCCAAGCCTGCTGCTAATCAAGACCAAATCATATACTTGGAGATGATAGAGCCACAACTTGGCGACATAATGCCCGAGGCACTCATCATCAGAACACTGCCCAACTCCGCCCACAAAAAGACACAAAACTACTCAGGAACTAATCCGCCTTATTTTTCTCCCGAAATTGGCACTTTTTTGGCTAAAAGAGAGATTAAACATCTTTTAGTAGATTTACCCTCTGTAGATAGAGCACAAGATGAAGGACTGCTGCTGATGCACAAAAACTTTTGGCAATATCCTCATCAAATAAGAAAAGATTGTACTATTACTGAATTGGTGTTTGTAGATAATTGTATTAAAGATGGTTATTTCTTATTAGACTTACAAATCACGAGCCTTGCAATAGATGCAAGTCCCTCAAAACCAATACTCTATGCTTTAAAGCAGGAGCTTACATGATGGAGAAAATATATTAATTAAAAGAAAATTAAAAAAATCCATCATATCTACTCATTTTTTTATATATTTGTAAACAATACAAAGCCATTGAAGTATGCCAACTAACAATACTCCAATTACAAGTGAACAAAAGAAAGCAATTTTGCTTTTAAAATCAGTCATATTCCATTATCATGGATTAGATAATGATGAAAAAGAAATTCTTGATACAACAGCTCAAAAGTTTGATGCCTGGGAAGAGCTAAAATGGGCAAATGAGTTCATTGCGGTAGATTACTACACGGCATTTGAAAGAGCGCGAAATCATCTTAACGAAATAGTAGGCAAACTAGATAAGGAAACTCGCCTTTCTTACCTTAGTATGGTATGGGAAGCAAACAATGCTAAGGGATATGTTACTGAAATGGAGGCTACTGCTATGCTCAAATTAGCAAAAGATTGGCACGTACAACGCGATTTAATGATGCTTGTCAGAAAAAAAAGTGGAAGTGCCTAAGCAACCACCTATTCATTTTTTTTACAAGAGTGCCCATTATTCATCATAAAAAATTTTTGGAATGTACTCTAATCAATCTGATACTTAGCAACCAATAAACTATAAAAAAAGGCTATTTCAAAAATAGCCTTTTGTGATTAATGTTTTTTCTGAATTTATTTTACTTTTTCAACAACTGCCTTAAAGGCTTCGGGGTGATTTGCCGCCAAGTCAGCAAGTACTTTGCGGTTTAATTCAACTCCTGCTTTGTTGAGTAAATTAATAAACTGAGAGTAGCTTAGACCGTGCATACGCACACCTGCATTAATTCTCTGAATCCATAAGCTGCGGAAGTTGCGTTTTTTCTGCTTACGGTCGCGGTAGGCATACTGCAGACCTTTCTCTATGGCATTTTTGGCAACCGTCCAAACGTTTTTTCTTCTACCGAAATAGCCTTTGGCTAATTTCATCATTTTTTTGCGGCGTGCTCGCGCAGCTACTACATTTACAGAACGTGGCATAGTATTTTAAAGATTAGGATTTTCGGCGGGTTTCTAACAAACCTCTTGTATGCCTCAATCAGTGAAAATATAGAACAATTAGGCAATTATTTTAATCTTAGCAATGCTTTGACGTTGTTCATGTCGGCATCATGTACTAAGGTAGAATGCGTAAGATTACGCTTGCGCTTGGTAGATTTTTTGGTAAGGATATGGCTTTTAAAAGCGTGTTTACGTTTTATTTTTCCTGACCCTGTTATTTTAAATCTTTTTTGCGCTCCAGATTTTGGTTTTACTTTTGGCATAAGAGCAAAATTTTTCTTGTTTTGAAAATAAGATTGCAAATATAGTTAAATTTTCAAACTTTTATGCACTGACCTTGTAAAGACCTCAAATATTTTGAAAAAAGTTCTACTCTTCTTTTTTGGAGTCGCCTTCACTTTCGCTACTGCTTGTTTCTTTTTTGGGTTTGGCTTTTTTGGTGGTGGGTTTAGGTCCCATCATCAAAATCATACGTTTTCCCTCTAATTTGGGCATCTGCTCTACTTTTCCGTGGTCTTCAAGTTCTTTGGCAAAACGTAGCAACAATAGTTCACCTCTTTCTTTGAAGACAATGGTGCGCCCTACAAAGTGAACGTAGGCTTTAAGTTTTGCTCCTTCACTCAAAAAGTTTTTGGCATGATTGAGCTTAAAGTTGAAGTCGTGGTCGTCAGTATTAGGTCCGAAGCGGATTTCTTTTACGATGACTTTTTGTGCTTTGGCTTTTAGTTCTTTTTGCTTTTTTTTCTGCTCATATTTAAACTTCGAGTAGTCTATTACTTTGCAGACGGGTGGCTTCGCATTGGGAGAAATTTCTACTAAGTCAAGCCCTGCTTTTTCAGCAAGCTTACGGGCTTCCTCGATGCTGTACACGCCTTGTTCTACGTTTTCGCCTACTACACGCACTTCGCGCGCGTTGATGCGTTCATTGACACGGTAGGGTTCTGGCGCACGTCCCCTAAAACCTCTTCTTTGTTGTTCTCTGCTAATAAATACCTCCTATTTTAATGAATAAATATTAAAAAATAATAACTATGTACAAAACGTAAAAAGTTCCTATTGAATTATTTGAGATTAAACTTCACTAAGCCAATTTCTTGGTTCTCAAGCCCTTTGTTGATGTCTGTAAGGTATAAATGCACCACATAATCACCTGAGGCAGGTCTGCTAAGAAAGCCTTGCTCAAACTCGAGCATTACTTTTTGATTTACAGGGTCTGCTGGTGCGCTAAGTTCATTGCGGTATTGTGGTTTGAGTGATATTTCTCCACTAAGTGGGTCAAAGACTTTAAAAATAAGGCTTTCTGTGGGTTTGGGTGCCCTACTCAGTCTAAAATTCACCTCCACTCTATCGGTATTTTGTGAGCGAGTAGAAGCGGAAAATTTATCCCTTCTAAGTTCACCAGGTATGGCTTTCATGTTGGTTGCAAAGATAGCAGTTCTATTGTCGGCATTGCCTGTGGCAGCGATTAATTCTTGCTGTAACTTTTGATTTTCGGCTGCCAAATTGTTTCGTTCTTCGGTAATGTTTCTTAATCTTTGCTCGTATTCAAGATTTGAAATACCTGTGCTTGCCAGTAGGTCATCATATTGTTTTTGTACGCTGTCTAGTTTAGTTTGAAGTTCTTTGAGTTGTTTTTGAAGTTGTGCTACTTTGGCTTGCGAATTGCGCTCATTGGTGCGAGAGTAAGCCAACAACCTAGCTACGGAGTCGCGTTGTGTAGTTAGCCGGTCGCGCTCCAGCATTAAGTCTTCCACCTCTTTGTCAAGGGCGATGGCTTTGTCATTAAGCTCTCTAAATTTTTTCTCAAACCGTACAGAATCATCTACTAGACTATTAACACGCGAGTTAAGTTGTTGCTCTATTTCTTTTTTTTCTTGGTTAAGGCGTGCTATAAAAATTGCTGCAACAATAAGAATTACTGCAAAAATTACTGCTAAGATGATAAAATTACGTGAGCTAATGCCAGGGGTTGTTTCGGTCTCAAAGTTTGCCATAGTATAATATTTAATTAAAAAATAGTTAATTAACTGATAATCACAAATTTCGCTTCAAATTAAATAAAATTATTCAAAACGCAAAGATTCTATTGGGTCAAGCCTTGAAGCTTTGTATGCTGGGTAGAATCCAGAGAGTACACCTACCAGTACACACACCACCAAACCCGTCAGAATCCATAGCCAAGGAATGATAAAAGTATCTGAGCCGAGGAAAGTAGAAACGCCATTACCAATCAAGATTCCGAACAGTATTCCAAATATGCCTCCCATAAGGCATATTACTACTGCTTCTATCAAGAACTGCTGTCTGATTCTGAATGGTGTTGCGCCCAATGCTTTGCGAACGCCAATCTCACGGGTACGCTCCGTAACCGATACCATCATAATATTCATTAAACCTATGGAAGCCCCAAGTAAGGTGATAAATCCAACAACGCCTCCTCCAAGTTTGAGATAACCTGTAATGTTGCTAAGTCGCTCTGCCAGTGTTTCGCTTCTGCTGATGAGAAACGAGTCTGCCGCCCCAAGTGCATCTCTGCGAATACGGCGCATTAAAATGGTTGCTTCGCCAATTGCTATCTCAAAATTGGCATTTTCTTCTAAAAATGTTGTGATATTATAAGTAGCTTGCTCATCATTTACTAACAAACGACCATTTTCTAGGGGTACAAATACATTTCTATCTCCTGAGCCATTTTGTGAACTACCCTTAGTTTCTAAGACACCTACAACTCTGTATTTTCTTTCTCTAATAGTGATAAGTTTGTCGATAGGATTGGTTTTTTCAAAAAGTATCTCTTTTAACTCATTGCCTATGACTGCTACATAGCTTCCTCTCTCTAATTCTACTGAGGTAAAAGCCCTTCCCTGTGCTATATTCAGTGCTTTGACGGCAAAATAGTTTTCGTTGATGCCCGTCATTGGAATATTTGGGTTGGTTTTTTGAGACCCAAATTTTGCCTCTGCACTACCCGTGATACCTACCGAAAGACTTACTTTTGCCCTGTATTTGAAGTTTTCTTTATAGGCTATGGCTTCTCTGTAAGTAATGGGAGGATAATTCTTGCTAGAACGCCCTGGCCCAAAACGCCTACCCCGCGAAGAAGGGGCTTCTATATCAAAGCCATTAGCACCCAAGCTGGCAAAGCTACTGTTCACAGAAGCCTGCACATTGTCTATGGCAGTCAAGATTCCTACCAATGCAGTAATGCCGATGGCTACAATGAGTGCGGTAAGTATAGAACGCAATAAGTTGGCACGTACAGCACGCATTCCCTCGCGGATATTCTCTTGAAAATTCATATTCCATTTTTTAAACTTGGGCAAAAATAACAAAAACTTATTTTTAATAATAATTTATTTCGTTTTGTTGTATTTTTTTAATCAATATTTGCTTTTATCTGAGTGGTTTAGAATGACTTTGTGTAATATCTCCTTTTGAATTATCGATAATTATAAAAAAAACACTGCAAAATTATACTTTTGGTTATGAATCTAGATTTCCTATTTTTAAAAAAGTGAATAATATCGTTAATTTGCATTATACTTGTACCTTAAAAAAATAAGTAGCTAAAAATCTCAACAAGCAGTAACTCTATGGCACAACTCACCTGTTCTTTTTGTGGTAAGAAAAAAAATGAGGTCCTCATCATGGTTTCGGGGCTGAGCGGGCATATTTGCGATGAGTGCGTCTTTCAAGCACATGAAATTGTATTGGAAGAGATGAAGCCCAAAAGTACAGGAATACCGCCCAAATTTACCCTCATCAAGCCTAAAGAAATGAAAGCACATCTCGACCAGTACGTAGTAGGTCAAGATGAAGCAAAAAAAGCACTTACTGTGGCAGTTTATAACCACTACAAACGCCTTATGCAGCCACAAGAAGATGAAGACGATATCACCATAGAAAAATCAAATATCATCATGGTAGGAGAGACAGGAACGGGCAAGACTTACCTTGCACGCACACTTGCCAAGATTGTACAAGTCCCTTTTTGTATCACAGATGCTACTGTACTCACTGAGGCGGGCTATGTGGGCGAAGATGTAGAAAATGTACTCACTCACCTTCTCCAAGCTGCCGACTATGATGTAGAGGCTGCAGAGAGGGGCATTGTATATATAGATGAAATAGATAAAATAGCTCGCAAATCTGCCAACCCTTCTATCACCCGTGATGTAAGCGGCGAGGGCGTTCAACAAGCATTGCTCAAAATGCTAGAAGGCTCGCTGGTCAATGTGCCTCCACAAGGTGGGCGCAAGCACCCCGAGCAGAAAATGATACCTATTAACACAGAAAATATCCTGTTCATCTGCGGAGGGGCTTTTGATGGTATCAAGCGCATCATACAAAGCCGCTTAAAGCAAAAACCACTCGGCTTTAATAACGATAGCGAGGAAGCAGAAATAGACCCTGAAAACATCCTCCAATATGTTACCTCACAAGACCTCAAACAGTATGGCTTGATTCCTGAGCTTGTAGGGCGTTTGCCCATTCTGAGCTACTTGCAACCACTCAACTACGAAACAATAAGAAACATATTGATAGAACCCAAAAATGCACTCGTAAAACAATATCAGAAATTATTTGCCCTTGAGGGTGTTCAACTTAAATTTAGCAATGAAGCCATTGATTATATTGTAGAAAAAGCAATGCAATCTCGGCTAGGGGCAAGGGGCTTGCGCTCTATTTGCGAAGCAGTGATGACAGATGCCATGTTTGAGTATCCCTCTCAAAAAGAAGTAAAGCATCTTACCATTACCCTAGAATATGCTCAAGAAAAATTTGAAGGTTCAAAAATTAGCAGGCTGCGTGTGGCATGATGATTTCAAGCAAATTATTTTTTTACTTATCTAAACATAATCTATTGATAATCATTGATTTAAAAATGTGCTTCTTTGCTGCTACAGTAGATAAACCATGAAAACACTTCAAACACAAATACTGAAAAAAATATTTAGTGCCAGAAGAAGCCCCGCACAAGTTTTCTTGGCAAGTGTAGGACTTTTATTAGGAATGTTAATGCTTTTATTCTCGTTGCAATTATACCTTCAAATACAACGCCTGCTCAATCCTGAGAGCACAAACCCCGAATACCTTGTTTTGAGCAAAAAAATAAACCTTGGCAATACTTTAATGCTTTCCAGGGCAGAATTCAAACAAAGCGAAGTAGAAGCACTCAAAGAACAGCCTTTTACTACTGACCTTGGCGAGTTCACTGCCAATCAATTTGAAGTAGCTGCTTTTCTTTCGGGTAGTATTTCTTTTTCTTCTGAATTGTTTTTTGAATCTGTGCCAAGTCAATTCTTAGATTTTCAGCCCGAGGGCTGGGACTGGAGCGAGCAGTCGGAGTTTTTGCCCATTGTGCTTTCACAAGATATGCTCAACCTGTATAACTTTGGTTTTGCACTTAGCAAGGGCTTTCCGCAAATTTCTGCAAGTACCATTGGCCGTATCAATATCAAAGTGAGGCTAAGAGGTATCAACGGACAACGCATCATGGACGCAAAGATAGTGGGCTTTACAGAGCGTATTTCATCTATTCTTGTACCTCAAAGTTTTATGGAATGGGCAAACCAAACAATCGGTGAAAATAAAGTTGTACCTCCCTCTCGCCTCATAGTTAAAGTAAAAAATCCTGCCGACCCCGAGCTTGTCAATTACCTCAGTTCGCAAAACTACCAAATTAACCAAGACCGCCTCAATGCAGGGAAAGCCGCTGCTGTAGTGCAAGTTGTGATGTCTATTGTAGGTCTAGTAGGTTTGCTTTTTATTGGCTTGGCATTGGTGATTTTTACTATGAATTTTAGGGTAATTCTGGCAGAAGCGAAAAAAGAAATTCAATTACTGTTGCACTTAGGCTACACGGCCGCTATGCTAGGCAATTACTTAATTCGTTTCTTTGCCCGTCTGATTTTGGGAGTAAGTGCATTTTCAGTAGTATTGCTCTATGTGGCACAGTATTTTACACAAAATTTTTTGGCAGACAAAGGCATTCCTATCAGCAAAGGCATAGAACCCTTGGTTTGGTTGGCTGCCTTACTTTTGGTAGGGATCATGTTTACCCTGAATATCAGCTTTTTACAACATCTTCTTAAAAAATATACACTGTCTTAAATAAAGGAAGTCAAGTTCCTGAAAATGCATGAATACATCTGAAATAATGGCGCAATACCAGCAAAGAAAAGAACAATTTGAGCAAAATGCTCAGAAACTCCAACAGCAAGTAAACCAAATTTCTTGGCTTCGGATATTTGTATTTTTGGGGGGAGCTTTGGCTATTTATCTATTTGCCCAAGCAAGTCAATATATATTAACTAATCTGAGTGCTGTAATTGCTTTTGCTTTGTTTCTTTTTTTAGTGAGGCTGCACGTCCAATACAATCAACAAAAGAAACATCTCTTACAACTCGCCCTCGTCAATGCACAAGAAGCCGATGCATTAGAAGGAAAGATAAGTCATCTCGAGGAAGGTACAGAGTACCGCCAACCTGAGCACCCTTATGCAGGCGACCTAGATATTTTTGGAAAAAAATCCATCTTCCAATGGCTCAACCGTACTGCCTCACACCTCGGGCAAGACCGACTTGCACAGTGGCTTAATACGCCCGAAATGGATAACCATGTCATACAGCAACATCAAGAAGCCATCAAAGATTTGAAAGATAGACTAGAATATCGCCAACACTTTCAGGCATACAAAATACTACACCATGAAAAAGCTGAAGAACTCCAGGCTCTGCTGGATTGGCTGCAGGCTCCTGTGAGCTTGCCCAAACAAAAGGTGTACTCTGTAATACTTGTACTCTTCCCACTCATCACGCTTTTAGTAGGTTTAGCAGGGGTATTTGCTCTGGTAGAAATACGATGGATTTTTGTGCCTATGCTAATTCAACTGAGTATAGTAAGTTTTCATCTAAAAAAATTGCTTGCTCACTCCAAAGAGGTAAGCGAACGTGCTAAATTTTTACAGAAATATAGCCAGCTTTTTGAAATTGCTGAAAAACAGGATTTCCAACAAAACCACCTCAAAACACTTCAAAAGCAGTTCGCTCAGGGGGAAAGCACTGCAAGCCAATCACTGGGCAGGCTTGCGCGCATCATTGGAAATATGGAGCAGGGAGGGAGTCTTATGGGCTTGATTTTCAATGGTTTGTTTATGTGGAGTTTACAGTACCTTTACAGGTTGGAGCTTTGGCAAGATACCCAAAAAGAAGATTTGAAACACTGGTTTGCCGCCCTCGCACAGCTAGATGCTTTGCAGAGCCTTGCCAACCTACATTACAACTACCCCACTTATATTTTCCCAACTTTGATTGATGCATCAAAACCTTTCAGACTGGAAGCAACCCAACTCGGACACCCACTCTTGCCTGCTGACACACGCGTTGGCAATCCAGTATCGCTTACCCAAGACGGGCAGCTACTACTCATAACAGGAGCAAATATGGCAGGAAAAAGCACTTACCTCCGTACAGTAGGCGTAAACTTGCTACTCGGTATGATGGGTGCACCCGTTTGTGCTGAATTGATGCAGTTTAAACCCATTGAAATTTATACAAGTATGCGTACCCAAGACTCACTGCAAGCCAATGAGTCATTTTTTTATGCTGAATTAAAAAGACTACAAATGATGGTAGATTTACTCAAAGCAGGCAAATCGCTTTTTATCATTCTTGATGAAATCTTAAAAGGTACTAACTCTGCCGACCAGCACGCGGGTGCAAAAGCACTCATAGAACAGCTCACCCAGCGCAAGGCAGTAGGATTGGTAGCTACGCACGACCTCTCGCTAGGTGTACTAGCAGAAAAATACCCTCAGCATATACGCAACCAATGTTTCGAGATAGAAATCGTCAATGATGAACTCCATTTTGACTACCAACTACGCAATGGACTGAGCCAAAACTTAAATGCTACTTTTTTAATGAACAAAATGGGGATTACTACTTGATTGAATCCTTGCTTACTGAAAGCTACTTCGCACAGCAAAAAATAAATTTATAAAAAATAATCTCGAAAGAGACTAATATTCCTCATATTTTAGTAAATTGCAGAAAATTATGACTCGGCTACCTTTTGCATAGAATACAATAATTCATCTTTACTAAAAACCCTTAAAAAAATGCGAGTAATTACTTATTTTGTTTTAGTGATTGGATTGTTAGTAAGCACTACTAACCCTCTCAAAGCTCAGTATGCTTTTAGAGTGATGGCAACTATGGGCAAAAGCCTCAGCAACGCGCAAATTTTGAAGGCAGGTAACCAGCTGAAGCACAAAGACAAAGTTTCAGTACAACCTAAGAGCTACCTGAGCCTTATTCACCGCTCTGGAGGCACTGTGCAGATTAGCAGTGAACGCAGTGCTATAGAGCGAAATATCGACAATTTAGAAGAAAATCTTAAGAAAAATCGCTACCAGACCTACCTCGTGAGTGATGTGCAGCAAAGCAGCCGAAACCACAAATACATGAGTGCTTATGGAGCAGTAGAAAGAAGCCAAGAGGCAATTGAAGTAGTGCTGCCAAGGCAGGCACGCATAACACAGTCTAGTTTTACTCTCCAATGGAATGCTGCCACTCCCCAAGGCGAATATTTGATTCAAATCTTAAACTTTGAGAATCAACTCATTAAGACTTATACTACCTCACAAAACCAATACACGCTCCAATTGAACGAATTTATTACACAGATTCCGCAAGGGCAAAGCTTTATTGTAAGAATAGCCAGCAAAAATAACCCTGCTGTGCGCACTAATGTTGGTTTTGCACTAAAGCCACTCTCTGTACAGGAAAAAAGTAATTTACAGACACAACTCAACCACCTCAAAAGTACAGAACTCACAGGCACGGGCAATGCCTATGATACATTTGTGTTAGCTGATTTTTATGAATCAAAACAACTTTTTTTTGAAGCAAAGCAGGCCTATGAAGCACTCTTGGCACTTCCAAATCTCTCAGAAGACGACCGTGAGGCATTTCAAATCGCTTACTTCAATTTCTTGCAGAGAAATAACATTGTGGTATCAGTCATACCAAAATAACCAAAAGAACTTAATTTAGATGACTAATATCTATCATAAATATCTCAAAATAAGTGTAGCAGTAGCTGCACTTATTTTTTTGGTGTCTGCTTGTGAGCTTTTGCGACCTAGCACCACAAGCACAGAAGCACTAACCAAAGGAGAGGCTTCTTACTATGCCAACAGATTTCATGGAAGACCTACAGCAAGTGGTGAAATTTACGATAAAAACAAACTCACAGCTGCCCACAAGACGCTGCCATTTCAGACCAAAGTAGAAGTAGAGAATCTTAAAAATGGCAAAAAGGTAGTTGTCCGTATCAACGACCGCATGCCCTCTAGCTCAAAGAGAAGCATAGACCTCTCAGAAGCAGCCGCTAAAAAAATTGATATGATTACTGATGGAGTGGTCAATGTAAAAATAAAAATACTTAAATAATGGAAGTAGAAGGGCGTTTTGAGTCTTTTATTAGCTCCCCTTTGGGTTGGCTACGTGCTGTGGCGAAGCAAGAAGCACTCATTGAATTAAAATTTGTAGAGAAGCCAATGCAGCCTTCCCCCTCTGAAAATCAGCCTTGCCAATTACTCCTGCAACTCAAGCAGGAACTGTCCGCCTATTTTAGTCGGTCATTGCAACATTTTTCTATTCCAATTGCACCACAAGGCACAGTATTTCAGCAATTGGTATGGCAGCAACTTCAAAGCATACCCTATGGCACTACTTTCAACTATCAGCAGCTTGCCTTAGCACTCAAAAAGCCTAAAGCTGTGCGTGCCGCAGCAAACGCCAATGCCCACAACCCTATCTTAATTTTAGTACCTTGTCATAGAGTAATAGGCAGCAACAAGCAACTGACAGGCTATGCAGGAGAACTATGGCGCAAAGCAAAACTTATCAAGCTAGAGAATAGTCGTACTAAAATCCTGAGCCTCCCTAATGCAACAAAACCACTTCCTTTTTAGGGAGTGGTCTTGTGTTTTAGGGAGGGTGTTTTGCTTATCCACCAAAATCATCAAATCTGATATTCTCGTCGGGCACACCCATTTCATCAAGCATTTTTAGTACTGCTGCATTCATCAAAGGAGGACCGCAAAGATAATACTCTATTTCCTCTGGCTCTGGATGTTTATCTAGGTAATTTTTCTTTAAAACTTCGTGAATAAAACCAATGTAGCCTTCACCTTCCTCATCATTCATGTTTTTTTTGACTTTCCAATTATCTACCTCTTCTGCCATTTTCTTGTCAGAAAGTGCAATATGGTATTTGAAATTAGGAAAATCTTTTTCTATGTCGCGAAAATCTTTGGTGTAAAACAACTCTCTACGCGAACGCCCACCATACCAATAAGATACTTTTCTATCGGTTTTTTCTGTGTGGAAAAGATGAAAAATGTGTGAGCGAAGCGGTGCCATACCTGCGCCACCTCCTATGTAAATCATTTCACGCTGTGTGGGGTTGATATGAAACTCTCCATAAGGTCCTGAGATGGTTACTTTGTCGCCAGGCTTGCGTGAGAAAACATAAGAAGAACACACCCCAGGATTAACCGCCATCCACTTATTATTGGCTCTATCCCAAGGAGGAGTAGCAATCCTGATATTAAGCATCACAATATTGCCTTCGGCAGGGTGATTTGCCATCGAGTAGGCCCTAAACTGTGGCTCTGGATTTTTCATAGTGAGTTCCCAGAGGTTGAAATTATCCCAATCTTCTTTAAATTTTTCTGGTCCTTCGGGATCATTTGAGCGTGGGGCAATATCAAAGTCTTTAAAATCTACGGTTATCACGGGCACATCAATCTGTACATAACCACCCGACTCAAAGTTGAGGGTTTCACCCTCGGGAAGTTTTACTACAAATTCTTTGATAAAGGTAGCTACGTTGTAGTTAGAAACTACCTCACAATCCCATTTTTTGATTCCAAAGATTTCTTCTGGAATTCTGATGCGGAGGTCTTGCTTCACTTTTACTTGGCACGCCAGCCTTACCTTGTCCTTGCGCTCTTGTCTGCTTAGATGTCCTACTTCGGTAGGGAGTACATCTCCAGCTCCGTCTTCCACAATACACTTACACATTGCGCATGTGCCCCCGCCGCCACAGGCAGAAGGAAGAAACATACTTTCTTGTGAGAGTGTAGTGAGTAGTGTAGAGCCAGCAGGTACTACTCTAGGATTTGCCTCATCACCATTAATGATAATTTTGACAGGACCACTCTGTACTAGCTTTGATTGTGCAAAAAGTAGTAACACTACCAAGAACACAATCACTACTGTAAAGGCCATTACGCCTGATATTAAAGTAACTTCCATGAATTGATTTATTATTATTAGAAATTCAGTTCAAATTTAATACACATTTGCAAAAAAACTAAAAAGACTTACTTCTTTTTATTAATATTTTTTTAACTTATCTTACGTGGAAAAAGTTAAGAAAATCTAAATATTTTCTTGATAATTGAGAAATGGTCGCCACACAGTAAATCCACTTAATTTGAAATTGGGTACAAACAATTGTACCTTTGCAAAGTTAGCTGATAAATCAAAGATTATGAACAAAGAAAAACAAGAAGAACAAAAAGAATTTATCAACCCTATTGATAAAGATAAAATAGCTGAAAATCCGGGTACACTTCCCTATGCACATACCGCAGGTGGGGCGGTGATAAAACCTACCGAAAAGGGTGCAATTCATAGCAAATCTGTTGCAGCTATGGAGCAACAAACCGACCGGCAGTTACGCCAGCTTTACGACCAAATGCGTGTACTCACCGAGCAAGCAGAGGCATTACAGCAAAGGGCAGAGGTTTCGCGCCAAATCTATGAAGCAGACATGAACTTTGAACCCGTAGTAGGGCATACATACCATCTCTACCTCCGCAAAAGTGGCAAATATGTTCTCTCAATGGTAAGCCCAGACGAGTGGGGCAAAAGCATGCCTTTTGAGTACATCTCTACCGTGAGCTTACTTGCTGACCGCACTTGGGAAGTGATGAATGAAAATTTGAATCGTTTTGATTATGAGTAGCAAAGAACCTTTAAAGGTGCTAAGTGCTTATAGTTTGTATTATTGGTAAGTATTATATTGCTTATCATTGGATATCTCTTTTAAAAAAAGAGCTACCTATTAAGTTGGTAATCGTATTCGTTAGCGATGAGTATTTTACAAAAAGTAGCTGTTTGCTTCATTGATACTAGCTAGCAACCAACAATTTATAATTAATTAATTTTTGTTCAAATACTATGCAGCCCATCAAAAAAATATATCTTTCTATTTGCTTATTGTTAATTTGTTTTGTGGTGGCGGCTTCACAAACCCCTCAAAACAATGCCCTTTTTTGGAAAATTTCTGGAAATGATTTGATAACACCTAGCTACCTTTTTGGCACGCATCACCTCTACGATTACCAATTTATTAAAAAAAATGAGCAGATACTCGAGGCACTCGAGTCAGTAGATATAGTGCTAGGCGAAATAGCCATAGATAGCAGCAATACATCTGCTATGCTACTAAAATTTACTATGGCTATGATAATGCCCGACAAAAGCCTCAAAACACTACTCACACCTGAGCAATACAAAGAGGTTGATGAATGTTTGCGAGAAAATATGGGCATAGGAATAGCTACTTTCAACAATGTGAAACCCATCTTCATTCACCAGCTCATCACTATGGCAAAATTTATGAAAGGGAAAGAAAAAGAAGATATTCCTATCCCAAAAGGACTAGAAAACCCAATCGGTAATTCAATGGACGGCTTTTTTCAGCAAAAAGGCAAAGACCTAGGTAAGCAAGTAGCTGGACTAGAAAGCGTAGATGACCAGCTCCGTGCACTTTATGACGGCTATACCCTAGAGCGACAAGTAGAAATGCTCCTGGAGATGGTGCAAGACCAAGAAAGCCAATCTTCCAAAGATGTATTTGCACTGACCAATATGTATGAAGCACAAGACTTAGATGGATTGCTTGAGATTATGGAGAAAACTACCCAACCAGAAGAACTTGAAGCATTACTTGTACAACGCAACAATAATTGGATACCACAAATTGATAATTACTTAAAACTCAACAAACGCCTGTTTATAGCAGTAGGTGCAGGTCATCTCCCTGCTAGCTATGGATTGATAGCCCAACTAAGAGAAAAAGGTTACAAACTTACCCCTATTTCAATTTCTGTAAAAGAAACAAAAAAATAAGTGCTATTTACCACTATAAAAGAAAGAAAGTGGAAGCGTTGCTATGTATTTATTGTTAAAAAGTGAACTATCTTCTCTCCAAACTTGGTCAATAATTTGCCATTTCATACAGAATAATACTAATTTTGCTTATCAGATGTAACCAAAAACACATCTAAATTTATCTTTAATTCGTTGTTACTCTGAAAATTTCTCGAAAATTAAAACATAACACCTCAACTTGTAAATCTTTATATGAATCATATCAAACGCTATACTTCACACTTAGGAATCCTTTTATTTTCATTGATGAGCCTAGAAACTATACAAGCCCAAGAAATCTTGAAAAGAGAAAAGGTCTATACACTTAACTCTAATGAAGTAGTTGCTTACGAAGAAAACTCCTTGGGGCTTTACCAAGATGAATTGGGCTATATCATGGTAACCGCAGATGTAAAGCAGTTTAGCAGAAGCTACCATATCAAGGGTAAAATTTATGGCCCTTTTGATAGAAGAATTGTAGAAAAACCAGTATTCAACCTTAGTAGTTGGGGTTTTATTGATTCAAAAAATGAAACAAGTTATGTAGTCTTCAATGGAGAAGAAATAGGCATACACAAAGACCCTCTCTACCCCGTGGGGCTAAAAGTATCTAGCAAAGCTTGGTCTTATGTACTGATAGACCAGCTTGAAGGCACTACCCGTGTGGTAATCAATGGCAAAGATTATGGCCCCTATACCTCTTTGCATAATTATTACCTTAGTGATGATGGCATGCGCTGGGCCATTGTCTATAGCGACAGCCCTGAGGAGTATTACATACTCTTTAATAATGGCAAAAAAACAGGACCATACAAACGAATCGTTAACTTTGAATTTTTGGCAGGCAAAGGCAACCGCTGGGTGCTTACTGCCGAAGCGAAAGGGGTAGTACCTAAAAAGGTGAACGGCATAGAGATCCAGCAATTTACCATTTTTACCAATACAGGAGAAATAGGCACTTTCGAGCAAGAAATACCTGGCAATGTAGAGTATGATTACAGACAAATCTACAGCAAAGGTGCTAACTATGGACAAACCGTAGCACTCGACCAAAAACTCTATTTTATAGCCAATGATGAACTCTACGGCCCCTACAAAAACATGGTGCGAGCAGTGGATATGGGCGAGGAATACAATAAATTTAACTATATAGACCCAAGCACCAAGACGCTACACTTCAAAGGAGATGGAATTTTCTCGAGAAATGTGAAAGATTACTATGTAAGCCAAAGCCGAAAAAGTGTGGCAGTTATCAAAAAAGCAGGTATAGCCAAAGACTCTCTTTACATGAACGACAAGTATTTTAAAGGGATGTATAACAATATAGTGTACGTAAAGTTTGCTCCCGAAAGCGAAGAGTGGGGCTTACTTAGCAATAACAATGATGGTACTTACACCCTGCATTTCTCAGATGGGCGTTCTTTTGGCCCTTACAATATCAACCCACTGCAAGGAATGGGAGAGGTGATTATGGGCAAAGATGCTAAAAACTGGGCATTTTATTATGTGGACTCACGCGATAACAGTAAAAAACTCCTTGTCAATAACCAAGAGCGCAAAGAAGATTTTATGGGAGGTATTGCTTTGGTCAAAGAAGATGGACAAGAGTATTTTTCTTGGTTTAGCATGGATGGTAAGACAGTCTATCTCAATAAGCTACTCCTCGAGTGAGGTAAATCAGAAGTTATAATACAAATACAATGACCAAAAAACAAAAAATACTCTATGTAGAAGACGAGGTTTTTTTAGGTAAAATCGTAAAAGATAGCCTTGAAATACGCAGCTTCGAGGTACTCATGCTTGCCGAAGGAGGAGGAGTCCGCGAGAAATTTCAGAGTTTCCAACCAGATATATGTGTCTTAGACATTATGCTGCCCAATAAGGATGGCTACACTATTGCCGAAGAAATCAGAAAGCTATCACCTTCTATGCCCATCATATTTCTGACTGCCAAAAGCCAAACAGAAGATTTATTACAAGGATTTAAGGTAGGAGGAAATGACTACCTGCGTAAGCCTTTCAGCCTAGAAGAACTAATAGTAAGAATCCAAAACTTACTCAACCTTACTGCTCATAAAAAACTGAATACATCCTCACAAACGGAGGTCGTATATATCGGAAAATATCGTTTTTACCCCAAACGCCATGAACTGCACCTCAACCAAGACATTCGTAAACTTTCACACCGTGAAGTAGAGCTACTTACTATCTTAGCACAAAACCCCAACACCATCATCGAGCGAAAAGCAATTTTGCTAAAAGTTTGGAAAGATGACTCTTTTTATAATTCTCGTAATCTTGATGTGTATATCACTAAACTGCGAGAATACCTTAAAGCCGAAGAAAAAGTACAAATTATTTCTCTCAAAGGAGTAGGATATCGTTTTTTGGTAGAATAAACAAGTAAGATACTTTAAAAAGTAGTTTGCCTATTGCAAACCACTTTTTAAAAAAGGAAAAGCACTTCTATTCATCAATACAACAGCAAAATCAATTACTTAGCTTTACTTGCCATAATAATAATAAAATTGATGATTGTATTCAATAATCACTTGATAAAAATTGGATTTGAAGTGCGTAAGACTTACCTGAATCTGATTTTCTTGATTTTGTGCTTTGAAAATCTTAAGGGTGTGATTTTCTTTGGCATCAATGAATTGAATCTTTGGAAACTCATACGTTAAGGTTGAGCTTTGTGCCGCAGGTTTAAACTCAATTTGCTGCTCAGTGAGCTTTAATCGCCAGCCCTTTTCTTCATCTTGAAATTCAAATACAGTCAAAGGAGCTTGGGCAGGAAGACTTTTGTTTGCTCCCTTTACACCCGTGATGAGGTATAATAGACCCCAAGCAAATAAAATAAAAAATAAACTAGGGATTATCGGATTTTGCTTTAAGAAACTTTGCCTCTTACTCATATACAAAAAATTGGTACAACTTGCAAAATAAAAAAATATTTACCTAAAAATACTCTTCTCATTTGAAAAATCCAAATTTTAAGACCATTATTTTCTGCTGTCTTTTTGGTTTACTTCCACAGCAAAGCATCTCACAAAATCTCAACGAACTAAATTCTTTCTAACTATTCGTATTTTTTTCTTTTAAATTGAATATTTTTTTGTAATCTTTGTAATAATCTTTGATTAGATATACAAGATTTAAAAATTACTTAATTATGATTCAAACATTAGAAGACTTTAAAACAGAAACAAGGGCATGGCTAGAAGAAAACTGCCCAGCCTCTATGCGCAAACCCATAAAATCAGGCGATGAAATTTACTGGGGAGGGCGCAATGCTAAATTTGACAGCGAAGACCAGCAAATCTGGTTTGAGCGTATGGCTGCCAAAGGCTGGACTGCCCCTACTTGGCCCAAAGAATATGGCGGTGGTGGTCTCAGCAAGGAAGAAGCCCGTATCTTGCAAGCCGAAATGGCACGCATCAATGCCCGCTCACCACTTTACAGCTTCGGATTATGGATGCTAGGCCCTGCCTTGCTAAAATATGGCTCAGAAGAACAAAAATTGGAGCATCTCCCACAAATCGCCCAAGGCAAAATCTGGTGGTGTCAAGGCTACAGCGAGCCTGGAGCAGGTTCTGACCTTGCAGGCTTACAAACCCGTGCCGAGCTAGAGGGCAACTACTACACCGTAAATGGCTCTAAAATCTGGACTTCGTATGCAGATAGAGCTGACATGATTTTCTGCCTTGTGCGCACCAACCCCGAAGCACCCAAGCACTCAGGCATTAGCTTTTTGTTGATTGATATGAAAAGCGAAGGCGTAAGTACTTCACCCATTAAGCTCATCAGTGGAAAATCGCCTTTTTGCCAAACCTTCTTTGACAATGTGAAAG
Source organism: uncultured Cytophagaceae bacterium (assembly GCA_964480455.1). Taxonomy (GTDB): domain Bacteria; phylum Bacteroidota; class Bacteroidia; order Cytophagales; family Microscillaceae; genus JAABSX01. The sequence goes on along the minus strand of CAYZQI010000006.1, from coordinate 16,015 downwards.
TACCTGCCTACAACCTCGTAGGAGAAGAAAATGCAGGCTGGACCATCGCCAAATATCTCTTGCAGCATGAGCGTGATATGATTGGCTCACTTTACGTAACCGAAGGACAAAAGCCTCTCTCAAAAATGGCCAGCGAAATCTTGGGTGAAGACATTCAAAACGACCCCGCACTAGCACTCAAAATAGCACAGCACGAAATGGATATGTTGGCATTCAAACTGACCATTGGGCGTGGAATGGACGAAATGAAGCAAGGGCAAAACCTCGGTGCAAAATCTTCTATGCTCAAATACTTAGGCACTGAACTCAACAAAGACCGACACGAACTCATGGTAGCACTCAATGGCTTTGATGGACTAGGCTGGGAAGGTGAAGAGTTCAATGAGGGTAAAATCGTGCGTGACTATCTCCGTACTAAAGCCAACTCTATTGAAGGTGGTACTTCTGAGATTCAACTCAATATCATCTCTAAGCATATTTTGGGATTGCCTTAAAAGTCCACAACAGCCCCCCAACCCCCGAAAGGGGAGTTTTGAGGTTTTGTAATCTAAAATAATAAATCAAATCAAATGGAATCATCAACACAAGAAAATAAAAATAAATACCAAGCCCTAGTGCTTAATGAAGAACAACAAATGCTCCGTGAGTCGGCAAAAGAGTTTTTAAGTGAAAAATCTCCTGTGAGTGCCTTCCGCAAACTGCGTGATGAAGCCAACCCTCAAGGCTATGATGCCCAACTCTGGCAAGAAATAGCGCAAATGGGCTGGGCAGGGCTAAATATCAGTGAAAAATTTGGTGGAATGGAATATGGCTACCTTGGGCTAGGCATCATCTTAGAAGAAATGGGCAGAACGCTCACTGCTTCACCTATGAACTCTACAGTGCTGATAGGTGCAACTTTACTCAATTTGGGTGCTACGCCTGCACAGCAAGCGGCACTATTGCCAAGCATGGCCCAAGGCGAATTGGTCATCACACTAGCCCTAGAAGAAGGCAATCATCATAATGCGCTTCCCAAAAATACGACTGCCACCAAAACTGAAACAGGTTTTGTGCTCAATGGACAGAAAACTTTTGTAATCGATGGACATGTAGCCGATAAAATGGCTGTAGTAGCCCGCACCGCAGGCAATGCAGGAGATACACAAGGCATTAGCATCTTTTTGATAGACAGTAAGGCGGCTGGCGTAAACATACACCGCACGCACATAGTGGATTGCCGCAACTATGCCAAAATTTCTTTTGAAAATGTAGCTGTAAGCGCGGCAGACCTCGTAGGCAAACTCAATGAAGGCTATGCCCTGCTTGAGAAAACACTCAACATTGCTCGCATTGGATTGTCTGCTGAAATGCTGGGTATGATGCAAGAAGCATTTGAACGCACCTTGGCTTACCTCAAAGAACGCAAGCAATTTGGAGTACCTATTGGTAGCTTTCAGGGACTGCAGCACCGTGCCGCAGATATGTATTGCCACATAGAGCTTTGCAAATCAGTAGTGATGAAGGCACTCATGGCAATAGACAGCAACGCTGACAAACTGCCTATGCTAGCAAGCCTAGCCAAAGCTAAAGTAGGGCAGACTCTCGAGCGCGTGAGCAATGAGGCCGTGCAGATGTTTGGAGGAATTGGTGTAACTGATGACGAGGAAATTGGCTTTTTCTTAAAACGTGCCAGACCCTTGCAGCAAACCCTCGGCGATTACACTTATCACTTGAAACGATTGGCCAATTTTCAGCAATTGATGTAACTGAAGTTACTTTATGGGTTTTGAAAATAACCTTTTAATATACGTATTTTGAGGATTATTTTTTTGGTAAAAAAACTAAATCAATAGAAATTAAAAATGGTTCTTAGACAATTCTTGTAGATTACATTATTTTTTTACTTGATGATGTTTTGTAAAACCTGATTATCAAACCTGTAAGATTTTCAAAACCTTACAGGTTTATTCCTTATACAAAACTTGTCAGAGAACCAAAATTATTCATAGGTAAAAATCGACTCATGTGTAGTTCCCCAAACCCTTAAAAGTAAGATTTCAACAAGAACCCACATATTCTTCAATACCTGCCCTAATTCTGCCAAAAGTCTCTCTTAAGATGGCTTCATCATCTTCTAAAAGTGTAACACGAAAACCTTGAAGCTCTGAGCAAAACGAAGAAATAGGTACTACACACACATTGTAAGCCGCCAGAAGATAATATACAAATCGCTTATCGTGAGGCAGATTTGCCTCCATAAGCCACTCTGTTTCTAAAAGATACTGTACTTGTGGGTTTTGAATGTGCATAAACTGACCAGGGCGTAAGACTCCCTCTTTAAATACAATGGTATTGTAAAATGCCCCAAAAGTTTCATTAAATTTGATTGCTTTTGAAGAGCCCAATATATCAGTAATGATTTCACTTCTTTTGCCTATTTTACGATTTTCAGCCTCTCTGTAGGGAAGATAGCGTGGATCTTGTTTGATGCGTGGCAATGCCAGTTGAGGCAGTTTGGTAGCACAGACCTCTATCATCTTAGCATTGTCTAAGGTCTCGCAAAGGCGGTTAAACTCAGGGTCTTGGTGGCGATTGTAAAACTCTACCCAGCCACACCTTGCCCCAGGCCAAGGCAATTCTTTAGACATACCCCGCATAGCGATACCCGGCACATCTTCTATTACTTCGGCAAGGGCAAGCGGACGTACACCATTGTAAGTTACATTGATATAAATTTCATCACAAATAAGAAATAAATTAAAATCACGGGCTAATTTGACAATACGCCTCAAAATCTCGGGCGGATAAACCATACCCGTGGGGTTATCAGGATTGATAATCAAAATACCCACTACATTAGGATTGTAACGCACCTTGTTGTAGAGGTCTTCCATATCAGGGTACCAGCGGTTATCGGGGTCTAACCTGTAGGTGATGGGGTGATGGTTGGCGTGGGCGGCTTCTGCCGAGGAGTGCGTAGAGTAGGCAGGCGAAGGGCCTATGATGCGCGAAGTGGGGCGTATGTATTGATAGACTTTTGCAATGGCATCTCCCAGACCATTGAAAAATAAAATATCCTCAGGAGTAATTTGTGCGCCGCCTAGTTGATTGGTTTGTGCTGCCAGAAATTGGCGTGTTTCTAGTACTCCCTTAGAATGACAATAGCCATAGGTGGTATTGTCTTGCACCAGTTCAATGATGATTTCTTTCATCCACGCAGGCACTTGATTGTTTTTTTGGATAGGGTCGCCTATATTTTCCCAAAAAACAGGAATCCCAAGGGCTTGTATTTGTTGGGCTTTTTTTACAATTCCTCTGATTTCGTAGCTCAGCTCACTTGCGCCAGCTTGCAGTAAAGGTTGTCGCATTGTATTAGTTTCTTTAGAATTAATTATCAAAATTAGCAGTTTATTTGGCAAATAAGAAATTTATCGTCTTTTCCTTGTTAGATTGTTATATTGTTGTATTGTTATATTGCTGGCTTTTTACTCGATTTTATTGCGTAGCCCAACCATTCAACAAGGAAACCATAAAAGCATATAAAACAACCATCAACTTTTTTTGTATCTTTACGAAGGGAGAATTATTGACTAATTTTTTTGACACACAAATTGCGATTTATACCATGAAGATGGACTTTGCGAAGAATAAAGACTTGTACCTAATACTGGCTTGTTGTATTTGGATTGGCTTTGCCTGTGATGATTTCAAGGCTTTAAAAAGACTTACCCTAATCAGTACAGGCGAAACATTTGACTTAGCATACAATCAGGCACAAATCAATGGTGAAATTATAGACTTGGCACAAGGAGATAGCTTACTAAACCACGGACACTGCTGGGATACTTTGCCAGAGCCCGTACTTTCACAAGCCTCTTACTCACAGCTAGGCGAAAGATATACTACAGGAACATTTACGAGTGCCTTGCCCGAATTACGTTCTAATACAATCTATTATGCAAGGGCATATTATGTTATCAGAGAAGATACTTTGTATAGCTCTCAAATTACATTTCAGACGCTCCCCAACCCCAATGCACCATTTTTATTAAGTTTGGCTGCATTTAACATCAGCACTACACAAGCCCAGGTAGAAAGCCGCTTTGAGCCATTAGGCACACTGCCCATTACCCGCTATGGGCATTGCTGGAGTACTAGCCCTAATCCTGATATAAACAGCCAAAATGATGACCTAGGTGCAAATCCTACTGCAAATAACTTTGTGAGTACTCTTGTAGATTTACAACCCGATACTGAATATTTTGTGAGGGCATACAGTCAGGTAGAAGAGGCTGGACTGCTTACGATTGTCTATGGACAAGTATTAAGGTTTAGAACAGCAAGAGAGTAAATTTAGAAAAAATAAGCGAAGGGTATGTAGGAGCTAAATAATGGTGTATTGGGGCTATAAGTCTTTAAAGAATTCATTATTAACAACTTAGGAGGTAAACTTGATAAAGTTACTTTTTACTTGCCCCTAAACGGTTTACCAACCTTTATTCCACCTCTTTCCAAGTACTAAAACCAAGAAAGGACACATATTTGGCTTTGGTACGCGCATTGAGCACTTCGTGTGCGTAGGCATCAGGTAAAAACACACGCCTGATTGAAGAAGCCACTCACACCTATCAACTCTGCGGCTAATTCGTAGTGCTTGCTTGTCCATTCATAGCAGTGTATCAATAAACTTTCGTAGTCTGTGAGTTAAGTTGTACCCCACAGACTGAGTGCATCTTCTAAGCACTGTACACAAAAATCAAGGTAAAAACTATTGGATAAACGCCAAGATAACACAAAACGAGAGTACCAATCAATAATAGCTACTAGATACGAAAAGCCTTTCTCCTTTGGAATATAGGTAATATCTGTGGACCAAACTTGATTTGGCTTTGTAATCTTCCTATTTTTCAATAAATAAGGATACACCTTCTGGGAAAGTGTTTTTTGCTCTTTCATTGCCTCCAATACTACCTTCTCTTTAAAGGCAGCATCATAATGTTTACGCTCTTTTTTGACCATCTTGGTAAAGGGTTAAATATCCTAAATTGATAACAATTTTACACTTTATTCTGTGGTACTAATTTTGGGGAGCATTATAATAAGTGTAAGAACTTACTTAAAACCATTTGAAATATGAAAAAAGAGTTAGAAAACTCTGACACACCTAGGTTTGTAGCCTATTAGGCTAATTTTTAATAATGAACGGCATCTTATTTTCTAAAACCTTATCTAGATATACTATGATACTGTATGATTTTTTACTTTGTAAAAAAATCAATTATTCAGGCTAGTGGAAACTTCAAGGCAAGGAATAAAGGACTTGTGTAAAAAGTATTTTAGACAAAAGTTGGCGATTATCTTAGAACTAAGCACAATCTGTGCTTGGTAGAGAATAATACCTTAGTTTATTTTAATATCCCATTTTACAATAAATATAACCTTTCACAGAAAAAATATAGCATTTAAAAGTATTAACCTATCATATTTATCCAATACAACTTGTTAGGTTTCAAAAAAAAAGTTAATTTTGGAAGATGAGGTCTTTGCATAAGCGAGGCAAATATACACCAAGTCAAGTACATCTAAATTAACCAATACATGAAACTAAGTATCGGACTTATCGGAGGCGGTTCTTGGGGCACTACGGTAGCCTCTCTGGTAGCACGCAATTCTCCTACTATGCTGTGGGCAAGAAGTGAGGACACCGTGCAGGAAATCAATCAATACCACCGCAACGAAAAATACCTACCCGGGGCTAATCTTACTACCTCTTTGGTGGCAACCTCCTCTATCAGAAAAGCCGTAGGAGATGCCGATGTGATAGTAATGGGCGTACCTTCTCAATGCTTCAGGCAAGTCTTGCAAGATGCCAAACCCTATATCAGACCCTGGATTCCGATAGTAAGCCTCTCTAAGGGGCTTGAGCAAGAAACCCAAATGCGTATGACTGAAATCATTGAGGAAGTAATGCCTGGACACCCCGCAGGGGTACTTACAGGACCCAACCTTGCACGCGAGATAATGGCTGGGCAAGCAGCCGCAGGCGTAATTGCGATGGTGGACGATACCATTGCGAAAGCACTGCAAGGAGTATTCAAAACAGGGCTTTTTAGGGTCTATACCAATGATGATGTAATTGGCTGTGAGATAGGCGGTGCGCTCAAAAATGTGATTGCGATTGCAGTGGGTATGGGCGATGGTGCAGGGGCTGGCGACAACACCCGTGCGGCAGTCATCACAAGGGGGCTTGCCGAACTTACACGCCTGGGTGTAGCCATGGGTGGCAAGCCACTTACCTTTGCTGGGCTAGCAGGTATGGGTGATTTGGTGGCTACTTGTATTAGCCCTCTTAGCCGCAATAGGCACGTAGGGGTGCAACTAGGGCAAGGCAGAAAAATAGATGACATCATCAAAGAGATGTCTATGGTGGCAGAAGGTGTAAAAACGTGTAGTGTAGTAATGGATTTAGCACGCCAATATGACATAGAAATGCCCATCACGCACGAAGTCTTTAAGGTAGTCTATGAAGGTAATACAGCCAGAGATGCTTTCAGAGGCTTACTGCAACAAAAAAGCGGCTCAGAAGCAGACCCAGGCTAAGCGAAGAAAATCAACAAAATTAATTGATTTTCTGATAATATGTGAAAAATTAATAGCAGCAAACTTTCAGTCCGCCAACATTTATGCCCTAGACAGTGTTCAGTCTAATTTACGAAACACCATCACAAAAATTGTCAGAGAACCGAACTAATTACATTCTGAATGATTGTATAAGTAGTAGCGATTTGATTCATTGTATATACAACTAATCAAATCAAAAAGCATTTTTCATCAATATCATCACCAAAAAAGTAATGAAAACATTAATTATATCTACCTCACCTCGCAAAGGGAGTAACTCACTCAAAGTAGCTAAAGCACTTGAAAGCCTAAGCCAAGAAAAAGGACAAACAACCAAGTTGGTAAATTTTGAAAATTATGATATTCCTATGGTTGGGCAAGGAAACCTCACACCTGAAAACCTGAGCGATTTTCAGCAAGAACTCATAACAGCTCTGGAATGGGCAGAAATAATCATTATGGCAACACCTGAATACAACTGGATAACTAGCGGGCAGCTTATCAATGCTATACATCAACTTGGCGGAAAGGATTTTGGACACGTCTTTGATAACAAAGTATTTGCCTTTGTGGGGGTGTCCTCAGGCAGAGGTGGCAGGCTTCCTTGCCTAGAAATGACTACTTTGGTCAATAAAATGATTAATTTCTTAAATAAATACTCCATTGTTTCGCCGAGAATACTTGAATCACACGAAACCCAAAATAATGTAGATGAACAAGGTGTGCCTATGCCAGACACGGTGTATTTGCGTATGATGCATTCCTTCTTAGATTATACTTTCGTCATCGCTAACCGTTGGTTTAAAGCGTAAATAGATATTTTCAGTAGCAAGATGGCTAAAGAATATTATGCTATCAAAAGAGTTCGGCTCTCTGACAATCAAGAGAGTTCTTTGCAGTTATTTTTGAATGACAACAAAAGAAAACAGCCCAAAAAGGATACTAAGATGTGAAAAACTGGTCTGAGGGCACTGCACCAGACCAGTCGAGGCAGAGAAGTACTTCATCTATACGACTCAGCAAAAAACTAATTCTTAGAGGCTCGCATACCTTTGATTAAGCCTCTGCCTGAGGTAACAGAAAGACGCACAAATTCTAAGATATGCTGGAGTTCTTCTCCTGCTAAGTCGCTGTTTTCTATTTCAGTGACGGCTTGGCTGTTATTCAGTCCTTTTTGAAATAAGACACGATAGGCGTTTTGAATGGTCAGGATTTGCTCATTGCTAAACGCTCGTCTGCGTAAGCCACGACTGTTCACACCATCATAGCTCATAGGTTCGCGTGCGGCGGTTACGTAGGGAGGTACATCTTTGAGAATTTTTGAGCCACCCGAAATCATGGCATGTTGCCCTACTCTTACAAACTGATGTGCGGCACTTGCACCGCCAATCACGGCGTGGTAGCCTATCTCCACATGCCCTCCTAGTTGTACAGAGTTTGCCAAGATTACTTTATCTTCAATGATGCAGTCGTGGGCTACGTGTACATACGCCATGAGCAAGCAATCACTACCCACTACGGTTTTTTCTTTCTCGGCAGTACCTCTATTGACCGTAACACACTCTCTGATGATGGTATTATCGCCAATGATGGCTACGGTTTCTTCCCCTTTGAACTTTTGGTCCTGGGGAATACCCGCAATCACTGCTCCAGGGTGTACCTGACAGTGCTTGCCGATGCGCGCGCCAGGCATAATCGTAACATTGGGACCAATCCAAGTACCTTCACCAATCTCTACATTGTGATAAATGGTGCTAAAAGGTTCAATGGTTACGTCTTGCCCTATTACAGCGTCTTCGTGAATATAGGCTAATGGAGATTTATTTTGCATCTTTTCTTACAATACTTGCCGAAAGTTCGGCTTCACAAACTAATGTACCAGCAACAAAGGCTTCACCACGCATACGTGCAATACCACGCTTGATAGGATAAAGCAGTTCACATTTAAAAACGAGTGTATCTCCAGGTATTACCATTTTACGGAACCTACATTTATCAATAGATACCAGATAAGCCCAGTAGTTTTCGGGGTCAGGCACACTACTCAGTACGAGTATGCCGCCTGTTTGTGCCATGGCTTCTAGCTGTAATACACCAGGCATCACAGGGTTTCCAGGGAAGTGTCCACAGAAGAAAGGCTCATTGATGGTTACGTTTTTAACGCCTGCCACACAAGTTTCGTCTAAATAAAATATCTTATCTACCAATGCAAAGGGGTATCTATGCGGTAGCAAATTGGCAATGTGCTTAATATCCATCAGCGGTGGCAACTTAGGGTCGTAGGCTGGGATACGGTTTTGGGCTGTTTTTTCCATTTGCCTTTTCAGTTTTTTGGCAAAAGCCACATTGGCAGCGTGTCCTGGGCGTGCTGCCATAATTTGTGCCTTGATGGGTCTTCCTGCCAAGGCAAGGTCGCCTACCAAGTCAAGCAATTTATGACGTGCAGGTTCATTTTTGTATCGCAGCTCTACATTGTTGAGGATTCCTTCTTTTTTGACTTCTACTTTGGGTTGGTTGAGGAGGTCTGCCAAATAGCTGAGTTCTTCCTCTTTTACAATTCTATCCACAATCACGATGGCATTGTTAATGTCTCCTCCTTTGATGAGATTTTGCTTGTAGAGCATTTCTAACTCGTGTAAGAAGCAAAAAGTACGGCAAGAAGCGATTTCTGTGGGGAATTTAGTGATGTCATCAAGGGTAGCGTGTTGGCTTCCGAGTACAGGTGAGTTATAATCTACCATTACCGTAAGGCGGTAATCATCAAGGGGAAGTGCTGCAATTTCTATGTCTTTGGATTTATCTCTGTACCAGATGCTTTCTTCTACCTCGAAAAAGTTTCGTAGCGCATCTTGTTCTTCAAAACCTGCTGCCTCCAATACTTTGACAAACTCCATCGAGCTGCCGTCCATAATAGGTGGCTCTGGACCATCTAGCTGAATCAATACATTGTCTATTTCTAAGCCTACTAAGGCGGCAAGGGTATGCTCTACAGTATTGATTCTTGCGCCACTTTGTTCTATGGTAGTACCACGTGATAAATCTACCACATTATCCACATCGGCATCTACAACGGGAGTTCCTTCGAGGTCTATTCTTTGAAATTTGATGCCGTGGTTGGCCTTTGCAGGCAAAAAGGTCATATTGACTGCTACGCCTGTATGTAAACCAACCCCTGATAGATGCACAGATTTTTGAATGGTTTGCTGTTTTGTTCTCATATTTATTTTTTGCTAGAGGGCAAATTTAGTGTTTTTTCCTCAAGTTGTTCAATGCGTTTTTGTAATTCAGGAAGTTTTCGGAAGATAACCGATGATTTCATAAAATTTTTATAATCCATAGCAGGTGCGCCTATAATGGTAGTTTTTTCTTGTTTGACACTTCCGTTCACCCCTGCCTTTGCACCTATCTGTGTAAAATCTGCTATTTGAATAGAATTTACAATGCCTACTTGCCCTGCTATGCTGCATCTTTGCCCAATTTTGGTAGAGCCAGCTACCCCCGCTTGAGCTGCCATAACAGTGTTTTCGCCAATGATGACATTATGCCCTATCTGAATGAGATTATCTAGCTTTACGCCTTCTTGAATAAGTGTTGAGCCTATAGTGGCTCTATCTACGGTAGTATTCGCACCAATATTGACGTTATTTTTCAAAATTACATTACCTAGCTGAGGGATCGCCCTATAGGTACCATCAGCTTGTGGAGCAAAGCCAAAGCCTTCACTACCTATGATTGCCCCAGCGTGAATGGTACAAAACTCACCTATTTGTGTATTGTCATAGATTTTTGCCCCTGGGTGAATGACGGTACCCTTTCCTATCTTTACTTGGTTGCCAATGTAGCAGTGAGGGTATATTTTTACATCATCGGCTATCTCACAATGATTGCCTATGTAAGCAAAAGCACCTAAGTAGAAATTTTCGCCTATTTGTAGATTTTCACCCATAAAGCTAGGCTGTTCTATGCCTATGCGCTGATGTGCATTGTATTGCTGTGCGAGTTTGTTGTATTCTTCAAGGAGTGCCGTGAAGGCAATGTAAGGGTCTTTTACCAAGATGAGGGTAGTATTTACAGTTTGTTTGGGTTGAAATCCCTCTTTCACAATGACGGCAGTAGCATTGGTTTCATACAAGAAGTTTTCATATTTGGGGTTTGCCAAGAAGCAGATACTCCCTGTTTTGGCGATTTCATCAATTTTAGCTAAATGATTAACTTTGGCTTCGGCATTGCCTATGATAGTTCCTTTGAGCAGGGTAGCGATTTGTTCAACGGTAAAATCCATGTATTCTCCCGAAAATGGTGTTTAATTAAATTTGATTAGGCTAAATTTGCTACAAAATTAATGATGCTTTTGGTAATTAAAGCTATTTTAACCAAAAAACTCTCTAAAATTGCACTTTTACCTAAAAAGTTGCCCAACAAAGGTAATACTTTTTAACAATTTTGCGCAATGCCTTGATGTTGGGTAAGTCTGAGGCCTGTGCGATGTCTTTGATTTCCCCTTTTTTTGTGAGGATATTAATTTTATCTCCTTTGGAGAGGTACGCCTCGTTGCTAGTAGTGCCGTTACTAAAAAAATATTTTACTTGCTTGGGTTTTATGGGGTGTTGCGAAAGAATCAATGCTTTTTTTTCAACTAGAAGTGTTTTTTCAATAGGCTCAGGGCTGAGTGTCAGTTTGAAAAGCTGCCTAGTAAGGAGCATTTTACTAAGCGTAGCAAGAATGTAATCGTTGTGGTTTTGCCATATTTTGATACAAGCCCAGATGTCAAAATCATCAAGAGATAGATAAGCATAGAGTAGCTCGGTATTGTTGGAGAGTGTTTCTAGGGTGGGGTTTTGTGTTGAAAGCCTTTCAAGGCTTTCAGTGAAAAAAACTTCTTTTCCTTTTCTTTGAAGATGCTTAGCACGTTTTAATACCTGAATGAGCATCTGCTCGGCGGCTAGTTTGGTTTTATGAAGATAGCCCTGCCAATACATCAGCCTCCGAGCAGTAAGGAAATTTTCAATACTATAAATGCCTTTTTCTTCTACCACTAGCTCGTCATCTTTAAGAGTGAGCATCTTGATAATGCGGTCTGCCCCAATTTTACCCTCTACCACACCCGTAAAAAAGCTATCTCTCAAGAGATAGTCCATTCTATCCATATCTAGTTGGCTTGATACAAGCTGGTGCAAAAATCTACGAGGGTATTTGTCCATAAAAATATCTAAGGCAAGCTGAAGCCTTCCTTCAAAGTACTGGTTGAGTTCTTTGATGATAAGTACAGACAGCATTTCATGGTGAATATCATTGAGGAGAGTAAACTCAAGGGTATGCGAAAAGGGGCCGTGCCCTATGTCGTGCAATAAAATGGCAATTTGCGCCCCTTCTACCTCTTGGTCAGAAACCTCAAAGCCCTTTTGCCGGAGTACCTCGAGGGCAAGGCTCATGAGGTGCATAGCCCCAAGGGCGTGATGAAAGCGCGTGTGCAAAGCTCCTGGATAGACAAAATCGGACAAGCCTAACTGCTTAATACGCCTCAAACGCTGAAAAAAAGGATGCTGAATCAAATCAAATATCAATTCATTGGGGATAGAGATGAACCCATGCACAGGGTCGTTGATGATTTTTTTTTTGTTCATGGTTAATTTCTGAATTGTTCAAGTATAGTACATTTTAATCAACAAATGTCTGTGGTAGTTTATCTTACCTAGTAGATAGGAGAATGAACTGACTGTAAAATCAGCGTGCTAAGAAAGTGCTTGTCCTTAATTGCTTGTGTAAAAGTTTTTTTAAGAAAAAATTGTCAAAATATAGTTTTTTTACCTATCTTTATTTTGTGCAAATTTAGTGATTTTATGCGATGCACCTACACTATACAATCAAAAAGACAAGTCATTGATTATTATACAGATGACCGTGAATCTTATCCTGAAAGCGATTGGACGTTTTCAGATGCTTCCGTCTGGGCAGCAAGGCGGAGATTAATCCTCCACTTGATAAAAAAACAGACGGACAGTACAATTGTCGATTTTTCTGAAATTTCCATCTACCTGTCTGCAAATAAAGAAGAAGAACCCGTATTTTTAGGGAGTTGGGTTTTGAAAAGTCCTTATAAAAAAGAGTATGGTTTTAAACGGGATTGGAAAGCAGAAAACGATTTTTTGGAAAAGCATGGCTTATATCGAGCAGGAGTTAAGGAATTATTGACAATAGAACAAGCCTATCACCAAACCCCGAAATTAGATGAAGAGAAAGCTATTATAGCAGATTTAAAAACGAGTCTCAACAAGTTTGAAGAAAAATATGTGGACTCTATCCAAGACTATGCCCCCGAAATAGGCGTTTTGTATTTCTATTTGAGAGATTATGCCAAAGCCTTTGATTTCCTTACGCTTTGCCCAATGCCTGCGCTCCAAGACCTTACCTATTCTATTGCGTTCAAACTATCATATTTTGGGGGAAATGCCAACTATGAGTATATGAGAAAGTATGATGCTTTGTATGAAGAACGTCCTTTTTTGAGTTAAAACGCACAAAAATCATTCAAAAACCTTTGACAAATCAATCACTAACTTATGCACAATAACCGAAGCAAGTTTGTCGGTTTTGCCTAAGCGAGCTTGTAGCTCAAATTTTTCTTCTATCAAAACGTACTGCTCCACAGTAGCATTTTCGGCATCTACTATCCAATATTCTCCCACATTGTGAGCGGCATAATCTTGAAATTTGATACCATAATCATTTTTTCGGGTGCTTTCAGAGAGGATTTCTACTGCCAAATCAGGGGCGGGAAACAGCTTTTGGTCTGCGGTGAAAGTCTTGGCTACTGCCTTTCGGTAAAACACAATATCAGGCTCATAGCAATTGCGTGAAAGTGTAATCATCATTTTTTCTATGCCCACAAAGCCTAAATCGTGGTCATCTACGTGGTTCATAAGATACTTTGAAAGACGACTACTTACCCTCAAATGCGCCATTCTTACGGGCGAGTGCAGCACAATCTCTCCATTGATAAACTCGGCTTTTACGTCTTCGTGTACCATTTCCAAAAACTCATGCCTTTTTTCTGCTTCTTTTTTGAGGAAGATTTGTGCTTTCTGTACGATTAGAGCCATATCAGGGGCTTTTTTGAGTTGTTCTAGTAAGGTCATAAAACAATGGTTTATATTAGGTTTCGCTATGAAGAACATGCAATAATCCAAGAACACTTAATTCACAAAATTGGTTTGCTTGTTTGTATCTATTCCGTAGCATACACTTGAATTTTAGACAATCGCAGTCCCTCACCTTTTTCGTATTTGAAAGAAAACTGCACGCCCGATGTGGTCTGAATCAAGGCTTGTTGCCGAAAGGTATATTTAGGCATAAATTCCCAATCCATTTCTATCTCTTCCAAAAGGCTTAAAACGCTGTCCAAGTTCGTTTCACTGCTGAGGACGTGATTGCCTGATACATAATGCCTGCCATTTAGGGCATCAAGGCTAATCGTGCGCAATATACCCTCTACAAACATCAACTCTGAGCCCTCACGTGTAAAATACGAAAACCCGAAGGAGGGATTATTGCGTTCGTAGTAGTGTCGTTCGCTTGCTTCTATCTCGCCAAAATACTGCTCATATTCCGCAAGCCGCATACCCGCTTGGAGTTCTTTAAAATAATTGAAGCTTGCAGTTTTGAGGAAGTCTGTGAGTGGCACGACTTGATTTGAGTCAAAACCAAAGCCGCTATAACTCAAACTATGGTACAGATGAGACAGATATTCCTCTAAGGTATAGGGCGGGATTTTGCTTGAGTTAGGATAATCGCGCTTCAGGGCATCAGGGTTGGCAATCAGATGGGCAATGTGCTGTTCTATCGCCTCTTTGGTATAAAACCGCAACATTCGCCCGACACCATGCCCGATATCTCTGTAATCTTCGGGGTGTAGCCAAGCCATCAAGGTAGGAATTACGGCATCGGAATATAAGCCCGAACCTTCTTCCTCTTCTACAAAGCGTAACCTATCTATCAGTAGGTCTTTGTCTTGATGATTATGGTAATGAAACTTACGGGTGTGCATATCCCCACTGGGTACGATACCGCTGTATTGCAACAATTTCATTGCCTCGATTTTTTCGTCCCAAGTCAGCGAACAAAACCCATCATCTAAGAGTCTTCCAACACAAAAATTGCGTGCCAAATAATCGGCAAATTGAATTAGTTTGAGTGGGTGATGCTCAAATACGGTCAGAATTTGGGCAAGTGCCTCTTGATTCAAGCCTTCAAAATCCTCTGAGTTTTGAGCAATAAAAACATCGGCAAAGGCTTCAAAATCTTTGCCTTCGAGTGTGGGAAAGTTCGCTTTTGCGAGTGCAAATCGTGCTTCTGAGTTGCTCTCGAGATAGGTTTGGAGGAGGTTTTTCATTTGTGATAATTTAGTATTGTGAAGCTCCTGCTTCGCTCTGTTCATTTTAAGCTCTCTCCCGAAATTGGAGAGGTTAATTTTCTAAGGTCATCTTTACCAACTCCAAAAACGTCAAAACCTCTGCAAAATTACGGAAGGGTTTTATCCTGCCGAAGCCTTTTGGGAGGCTGCGAATTTGACTTGTGATTTCGCCTTGATTTAGGTCATTTACATTTGCTAAGATAGCCTTGATTTCTTGTAATAAAGCCTCTGCCTGCTCAGGAGAAGCACCTTGATAGTGTTTGATGAGTGCCATTTCGTCTTCAAATTGTTTGTATTGAAGGTAGAAAAGATAATAATGGGTAAAAAAATCGTTGAGGGCTTCGTATTGGAAATACATCATCGTCTGTGTTTTGGAAGTGGTTCAAATCTAATACCTTGTTTTCCATAGCGTAGGATTTGCAAACTCTTCGCTATGGATAGGAAACACGATACCCAAAATACTTGTCCAAAGCCTGCGCTCTATCCAAGCCTTGTGTTTTGATGTCCCAAGCGATGTCCAATAATTTGCCGATGCCTGCTATTGCCAAAGCCCGCTCATCAGAGGGAAATAACGCTATTTTTTGTATGATTACCCAAGGCTTACCCATATCTTCCAAGCTAACACAAAGATGCGAAGTAGCATTTGCCCCTGAGTCTGCCATACTGCGTTCGTAGTCCCAACGCTCACTGTCCGTAGCGAATATTTTGATAAAGGCTTCGTCTATATGAATGCTATTGACGACCATGTACTTGTCTAAAACCGTGTTATCCGTAGCACAAGGGCATGCCCTTATGCTGCAGCCAAAATAAATTTCACGTGCTTTTGTCTCATTACAACCCTGTTTTTTGATTTTCCAAGCAATTTCGCAGAGTTCGGCAATGCCCGAAAGTGCTAATTCGTAAATATCTTCGGTTCTACCTGCAAACAAGCCCACTTCTTCGATGGGTGCAAAACGCCCTTGGTTTTCAGCAATTGTTACCCAAACGTGTGTTTTAGCATCT
>CAYZQI010000005.1:0-69314 GCA_964480455.1 uncultured Cytophagaceae bacterium | reverse complement strand
TGAAAAACAAAACTATAACTTTTTTGTACAATTTATTTAAGTTTCTTTACTAATGGTCAAGAGGAAGAAGACAAAGGTAATATCAAAAAAAAATCTGCTTAAAATATCTTCTATTGCTCATTGCTCAATGGCAATGAGCAAAGATTTAGTAAAAATTAAGGAAAATGTAGAAAATAACTTAGGTTGCTTTGATTTATAAGTTGCTGGTAATGAATACTTTAAAAGCTCACAATTCACAACTCATACTTTACACTTTCCTAAACAGTAATATAACCCTCTATCAAAGCCCAAAAGCAGTTATTTTTTGGTGAAGACAGCCATCATTCTGCGAAACATCTTCTTCTCAAACTCCCAAAAAAAGTCGAACTGCCCAAATATGAAGCCATACAATAGTAAAACTACTTGATAAAGTGGTAATATTAATACTAGGTACAAGACGGTACCCAGCCAAGTACCCGACACCTTCTCAAAACCTATCAACCAAAAGATAGGCTTTTTTAAAAACAACACTGTAAAACCCGTACAAGCAAACACCAGCAACACCAGTATTACTTGCCCAATACTGCCCAAGTTCCAACGGGCTTGCATCTTCTTTAAAAAACTCATATTACAAAAATAGAAAATTCTATCAAGATTATTGTTGTTGAAGCAATAACTTTTTTTGGCTACTATCGTATTGTTTTAGTATATTTGTAATATCAAATTAATATCACTTTAAATACATTAAATTATGACTCAGGAAAAAACCCTTGTACCCAACTCTGGCTATCTTATGCTTTTTATTACAGTTTTGGTATTGGTAGCCAGTATCGCCACTTTTGTATTAAGACTTCCTGTACTGGGCGTTTTGCTACTCGTAGTATTTCTTTTTTTACTTCCAGGTTTCTTTATTGTCAATCCCAATGGCTCAAAAGTACTGGTATTGTTTGGCAACTACCAAGGTACAGTAAAGAAAAACGGTTTTTACTGGGCAAATCCTTTTCTAACCAAAACAGCCATTTCGCTGCGTGCTCGTAACTTTGACAGCGAAAGGCTCAAAGTAAATGACAAACTCGGTAATCCTATTATGATTAGTGTTATCTTGGTTTGGCAAGTACGTGATACTTACAAAGCTGCTTTTGAAGTAGATGATTATGAAAAGTTTGTATTAGTACAAAGTGATGCTGCTGTCCGTAAAATGGCGGGTTCTTACCCTTATGATAACCTTGATGATTCTAGTGAGATAACGCTTCGCTCGGGTATGGAAGAAGTAAATCATAACTTAGAAGAAGAAATTTCAGAACGCTTGGCTATGGCAGGCATTCATGTAGTAGAGGCGCGCATAGGTTATTTGGCCTATGCCACAGAGATAGCCAGTGCTATGCTACGTCGTCAGCAGGCAACTGCCATTGTAGCTGCCCGACATAAAATTGTAGAAGGTGCTGTAGGTATGGTAGAAATGGCACTTGAAGAATTGAGCAAGAAACAAATTGTTAACCTTGATGAAGAGAAAAAAGCGGCAATGGTGAGCAATCTGATGGTAGTACTTTGCTCCGACAAAGATGCAAGCCCTGTCATCAATACGGGTACACTCAATACCTAATTCCAAACCATGTAATTTATAAAGAGTTAGCAAATTTAAAGATGCTAACTCTTTTCATTGTTTTACTGCAAATAACCCAGCCCAAATTATGTCCAAAAAAAAATCTTTTGCACTCCGTATTAGTTCAGAATTGCTTGATGCTGTCGAGAAATGGGCTGCTGATGAGTTTCGCAGCACCAACGGACAGTTAGAATGGATTATCCACGAAGCCCTCAAAAAGTCTGGCAGACTCAAAAAAAATACCGACAATGATGATAACTTACCCAGAGAAAAAAATAATGATGAAGAATAATTTATAAAAAATAGTATGCACGCATAACATTTTTAATCTCACTTCGTATTGTAGTCTATGTAATAAATTTTACCAAAAAGCAATTTACCAAAATAAAATATAAACTTAGCACAAATTATCTATTTTATCAATATTAGTTCATTTAAACTTTTTTATTTTTATGGAAACACAAAATAGTTCATCTTTTTATTTCTTGGCTTGGGCTTCTTTTGCCATTGCTGCTTTGGGTTCTTTGGCAGGCATTTATTTCTTACCTGTTGATGCTTGGATAAAGGGCTATATCGGAATTGGGTATATGTTCACACTTACTACAAGCTTTGTGCTTGCCAAAACAATTCGCGACCGCCACGAAGCACAACAGTTTTTAAACCGCCTCCGCAATGCAAAAACTGAAAAACTACTGACTGATTTTGAGAAAGCAGAAATGAATTAAAGCAGTAATCAACACATACAAACATCAAAAACTTACCAAACAAGGCTTCGTTCGCTTACTTTCCTTCAAAAGACGAAGCCTTATTTTATTATTTCCCTGTAAACTTAGGCCGTCTTTTTTGGATAAAAGCCAGTACACCTTCTTGGTGGTCTTTGGTATTGCCTGCCAAGTCTTGGTAGGTAGCTTCCATTTCCATTACTTGTATCAAATCTGATTGATAGGCTTGATTGAGCATTTTTTTAATCATACCTGCAGATTGTGTAGGTGTATTGGCATAGTGGTCAGTTTGTTGCTTTATGGAAAGGCTTAGCTTGGCGTACAAACGAACCTGGAAGCAATGCTCAATACACTTATTGGCAAGCAAGGAATTGATAAGGCATCTCATATATTTTATGCTCTACGCATAGAAGAGGTTATTTTGGAGGAAAGTCATCTCAGCTTATTGATCAGAATAGTAGGAGATAGCTTTGCAGAGTACAGTGGCAATGCAATATATTTTAAAAAAATACCCTCAGAGAGTACACGTATATTGAGATTTAAAAAAATACTACAAGTAGAGATACATGAACTGTAGCAGGAGGAAAAGCCTATTTTGAGTTTTAGGTGATGTATGTGGGTGATTTGATGGTAGGTGATGAATCAGCAATGCAAAAGTTTATACAGCAAGACGCTTCTTTTTGGGACGATTACAAATAAAAGAAAGGGCAACTTTTTAGAAAGTTGCCCTTATTTTACAAAAAAAGATGGAAAATTCAACCTTAATTGCGTGGGTGCGCTTTTTTTACTTTTAATACACGCCCTTCTATTTCTTGCTCATCGAGTGCATCGATGGCTTGGGTTGCCTCGTCATCATTAGGCATTTCTACAAAGCCGAAGCCACGAGATTTGCTTGTGATTTTGTCTTTAATAATTTTGGCAGACTCCACTTCGCCGTATTCGGCAAAAATTTCTTCCAAATCGGAATCGCTCATTCGGAAAGAAAGATTAGAAACGAAAATGTTCATAATAAAAAAGAAAACAAAATAAATAATAATTCTGCATAAAGATACGCACAATTCTTATAAAAGTAGAGAAATCTGAAAAAATATTTTTCTTTTTTTATTTTTCTTGTAATTTCTTACATGCTTAGTGCCTTATTATCAATGACATAGCTACCTAATTAAAAAACTCCTATGGGAGCTAAAAAATATTTCCTTGTGCATCTGTCTTGAGCAAGCCCATTACAGTATTGTTTTCAAATAAGATAGTCGCAATGATGAGGTATCCTCCATCAATAGCTTGTAGCACCTCATTACCTACATCTGCTTTATCTATACTTCCAAATTGTTTTTTCCACTCTACCATTCCCTCTGCATTGGTTTTGACGAGATAAATATCTTGGTTATTACCTTGTGTGGTGCTGCCCGTTATGATAAATCCTCCCTCTTCTGTATTAGCCACTGAGAGACCTCGCTGCGCACCATCTCCACCTACTTGCCCGTCAGGGCCGTTTATCAGCCGCTCCCATTGTACTTGGCCCGACACATTGGTTTTTACCAACAAAATATCTTCTGTACCTTGGGCACTGCTTGTGCCCACCGCCACAAATCCCTCATCATTGGGCAGGGCAATTACTGCTGCACCACTTTGTATAAAGTTATCGTTTTCACCTATGGCAAAATCCCAGAGTAAGTTCCCATCTTGATTGGCTTTGGTGAGGCGCATATCAGAGAAAAAGTTGTCAGCATCATTGGGGTCTTTTTTTCTGTTTGAGATACCTGTCCAGACAAAATCTTCATTGGCTGCCTCAGTGATGTTGCCTATTTGGTCGTTGCGACTTAGTAACCCATAAGTACGCTCAAACACAATTTCTTTGTTAGCATCAAGACGCAAGAGGTACATATCTGAGGTAAGTGCGGTTGCTTCTATGCGTGTGTTTGCCAGAATCATCGCCCCACCATCTTCAAGTAGCTGCAAATCAAGGGCTTCGCTATTGCGTGCAAATACGGTTGTAAAAAGTTTGCCTTCTATCAACTCTCCTTCGGGGTTGAGCTCAAGCAATATAATGCGCGAGAAGTCGGCAAACTCTACTCTATTACTTCTCACACTTCCTAGCACCAATAAGTTGCCGTTGTCAAGAAGTTCTATATCTCTGCCACTTTGCAAGAGAGAATCAGGGTTTTGGCTTGAGTTAATAATCTGTTGGTTATCAAAGGTTTTTTCCCAGATTCGGTTGCCATTTTTATCGGTTTTGGCCACAAAAATTTTATCCCTATCTCCCGCAATGCGGTTAGTACCCACCAAAAAAAAATCACCTGTACTATTTTTTTTAACTGCAAAGCCCTTATCATCAAAAGCTCCACCAAAAAGTTTTATAAATCTACCTGACTCATCAGGGTTTACGCTGCTTTGGCAAGCACTAAGGCAAAGCCCAGCAAACATTAGTAGGACGCAAGATTTGAACAGTTGATGTATCATATCATATTGTATTCAATGTAGGCAAGATACTATTTAAAGTATAAATCTCTGACTATCAGCACTTAAATCTATTTTGATAAGATTGTTATCTTTTGATTTTGTTAAATTTAAGTGGTTTTTAGAAATCTATAAAGCTTTTAAGCAAAAAAGATTCATTTAAAAAAATTTATGAATGAACCTTTTAGGTAAAGATATTTATTCAATCAACCCAAGTTGTTACCTACTAGCCAGTACAGAAACAAAGATTTTGAAAATCTTCATAAATAAGGCTGTTGAGAACCTGTATTCTATCTGTCCAATTAGTATCATATATGTTCTATAAATAGTGAGTAGCCACTTAAATTAATTGTCGGCGGGCTTGGGCTTATCTTTTGAGTTCTGCATAGAAGATGACTGCGTTTTGTGGGCTTGCATCTCTTTGCTCTGTTGTTTCTCGTTCCTATCATACGCATCAATGATAAGCCTCACAAGTTTGTGCCTTACTACATCTTGTGCTTGCAATTCTACAAATCCTATTCCTGGTATTCCCTTTAGTATTTTTAATGTTTCTACCAAGCCAGATTTTTGTTTATGTGGCAAGTCTATTTGCGATTGGTCGCCTGTTACGATTACCTTAGAGTCGGGACCCATACGTGTCAGAAACATTTTGATTTGCATAGGAGTCGTATTTTGGGCTTCATCAAGCAGGATAAATGCGTTTTGCAGGGTACGCCCTCTCATGTAAGCAAGTGGTGCAATTTCTATCACCCGTGTTTCTTGATAATACTTGAGTTTATCTGCTGGAATCATGTCATCTAAGGCATCATAGATGGGTCTTAGATAAGGATCTACCTTTTCTTTGAGGTCGCCAGGCAGAAAGCCTAAGTTTTCGCCTGCTTCTACGGCGGGACGTGTGATGATAATTTTCTTCACTACTTTATTTTTCAATGCCCTTACTGCAAGTGCTACTGAGATATAGGTTTTGCCCGTTCCTGCGGGACCAATAGCAAATACTAGGTCATTTCGTTGGCTTGCCCGCACAAGCTCGAGTTGGTTAGCAGTTTTTGCCTTGATGCCTATACCTTTTGTACCGTGTACAAGTACTTCATTGTTGGCAATTTCGGGTTCTTCGGTTTTTTTAGCAGGGATTCCTTGATGAAGATAGGCATTTACTTCGTCTTTTGTTATTTTACCAAATTTATGGTAATGTAGTAGTAGAGAGTTGATAATTTCATTGATTTTAATGATTTCAGGAGTAGAGCCTTGTATTCTGAGTTCATTGCCCCTAGATACAATCTTGCTTTCAGGAAAAGCAGCGGCTACTTCATTGATGTTATCATTTCCTATGCCAAGGAAATCTACTAAGGATACATCTTCTAGTTGGATTACTTTTTCTATCAAATGCTTGTCTGTTGGTTTAGATTGATAAGATTAAATGCTAAAGTTGATTTTTTGATACATTAAAATATTTTTATTGATACAATGCTGCAACACAAAAGTTTATTTCAGTTTATTTTGTCTTTTTTTTCAAAACACGAAGAAGCAATAAAGCAGCCGTAAAACCCGCCATAAATAGCCCTCCTCTTGCTTTCCAGTCATCTACAGGAATGAACCTTGTATTGGCGTTGGTTATCTCCATCACACCTACTGGCGTTATGACAGCCCCACCACCTCCGCCAGCCCCACCGCTGCGCATAGCCTCAGGATTGACTTGGTTATTTTCATCAGTAGCAAGGTTACCAACACCAACGCCATAGCCAAAAGTAACTTTTGCAACGGGTATGATGGTCTTCCCCTGGGCTTCTATGGGTTCGCCATATACTTTCTGAATACCTGCTTGTGCCTGAATACGCTCCCCAATAGTCTGAAAAAACTTCATATTGCTTTATTTATGACCCTTAAGTTTTTGATTTTATTATTAATGACAAATGTAAGGATATAATTTGGAATAACATAAAAGCAAGCCATTAATTCTTCAAAAAACCTTTGTGAGCTGTTTACTTTCATACCACGAGATTAAATCTGAGCAAAATCATTTTTTTTTATGGAAATATCTTTTAATTTGCACAAACTAATTAATGATTAATGGTTAGTTATCAATTATTAGCCAAACTGATAGATTGATTATCAGTACTTTAGCACTAAAAATACTGAGATTTATTTTTCACATTTTCCTGAACATAAAATTAATTATCAAAATTATGAATACTATCATTGTACCTACCGATTTTTCTTCTTTTGCTGATAAAGCCCTGCTTTATGCCGTTGAAATTGCCAAAAAAACCAACAGTGCAGTAAAGCTACTTCATATTATGCTCACACCTGATAAAACTAAACTCGAGGCTACCAGCGAGCATATCAATCTCAGCGGATACCAAGACAATGATTATTTGCTCAATGCTGTGAAAGGCTCACGAAAAAACCTCGATGAACTTATCAAAAGACTTGACTACCAAAACATCTCTTACCTCATCACCTCGGGCAACATTAGCCAAAATATCATCGATTTGGCAGAGAAAGAAGATGCAGGGCTTATCGTAATGGGTACACAAGGCGAAAGCGGCTATGATGCACTTTTTGTGGGTTCTAATGCTGAAAAAGTAGTTCGCCTAGCAGATTGCCCCGTCATTACTATTAGGGAGTTACCCAAAGGCGAAGGCATCAACAAAATAGTATTAGCTTGCGACTTGGGTAAAAATGAACACAATGCACTCAACCAAATCAAAGATTTTCAAAAAATATTTGGAGCAGAGCTACATTTGCTCTACGTCAATACACCTGCTAATTTTACTTGTACTCACGACCTCAACGCCAGAGCGGCTGCCTTTGCCAAGGAACACGGAATAGAACACTACCAATTCCATATCTATTGCGATTATGTAGAAGATGACGGCATTAACAACTTTGGAGATAGCATTGAGGCAGATTTGATTGTGATGATTTCACACAAAAGAAGAGGCTTCTCACGACTCTTGGCAGGTAGTGTGAGCGAAGGCGTAGTAGGCTGTGCACATATCCCTGTAATGACTTTCAGCTTGGGGTAATGCCATCAAATATGAACACCCCGGAGGTTTACAAAAAGTCCTCAGGGTGTAAACTAGCTTATATTACCATACAAAAGATAGTAAAAAATAAGTGCAATCACTGCCAAAATGCCCACGCAAGTAAAGGCAGTGCGCCAGCTACTTCTATTGGCTTGGGCGTAAGTGATAAAACTAAGCGTACAAGCCAACAACGCCGCCAGACCCAAGAGAACTCCTAAATGAAGCCAACCTGCTGCCTGCCAGTAGTTCAGCAGTGGTTCATACAGCGTATCTTCCAGGCTAACGAGCCAAACCCAAAGCAAAAATACAGTGCTAAAAATCAGATAACCAACCAATGCCAAAAATTCTGTTTTGAACAGCACACTGAGCAAATAACGCCATTGGCTGGGTGCTTTAATACTCGACATAGTAAAACTTATTCGCTGAGAAGGGGGTATTTTTTTTACAGAAAGTATGGTCTGGCTAATAGGAAGGAAATACAACTCAAAAATATCTCCTCGCTTAAAACCTTCAAAAAACTCAGGAGCTATTTTGAGGGTAAATACTTGGTGTACTTTAAAAGTAATGACATACTTATTGTTTATTTTCACTAAATCTTCAAAATCAAGTAAGCATACAATCCCTTTGCCATCAAATAAATCTGCCGAGAGTGTAGCTCCATACATTATACTTACCAATAGAGCCACCACCAGCATTACAAAAGCTGTAGAAATAAGTTGTTGCTCATCATTAGTACTCATTATCATCATCATCATCAGACTGCCCCCAGCGCAAACACCAAAAATTACCAATATGGGAAAGAAAAGTTCCTTTCTAAAAATAGCAAAGCGTTTTTTTAGTGAAATATACTCTTGACGATAAGGAATAGGAATACTTATGAGGCTATTTTGCATTTTTCAGTTAAATAGTACAATACTTTTATAGATTATCTACTCTGTAAATTAGCAAAAAGTACACCTTTGTTTCTTGAATAAGGAGAATTTTTACTAGATTGCACTCAAAAAAAAAGCAATTATGAAATACTACAATACCATCACTGAAACCATAGGCAATACTCCCCTTATCAAACTCAATAGGGTAAACCAAGGCATCAAAGGCACTGTATTGGTCAAAGTTGAATACTTTAACCCCGGCAACTCTGTCAAAGACCGTATTGCAGTCCGTATGATTGAAGATGCCGAAAAAGCAGGCATCATCAAGCCAGGCGGTACCATCATAGAAGGCACCTCGGGCAATACAGGTATGGGCTTGGCATTGGCTGCTGTAGCAAAAGGCTATAAGTGTATTTTTACTATGGCAGATAAGCAATCGCAAGAAAAAATAGACATATTGCGTGCAGTAGGTGCAGAGGTGGTAGTATGCCCTACCAATGTAACCCCAGACGACCCCCGCTCCTACTATTCAGTGGCCCGAAAGCTCAATAAAGATATACCCAATTCATTTTATCCTAATCAGTATGATAACCTATCGAACACTGCGGCACATTACGATACCACTGGCCCAGAGATTTGGAGAGATACCGAGGGAAAAATCACCCACTATGCCGCAGGCATGGGTACAGGAGGTACTATCTCAGGCACTTCCCACTACCTCAAAGAGCAGAATCCTGACATCATCACTGTAGGAATTGATACTTACGGTTCAGTATTCAAAAAATACAAAGAAACAGGTATCTTTGATGAAAATGAAGTCTATCCTTACCTTACCGAAGGCATTGGAGAGGATATTCTTCCCAAAAATGTAGATTTTGATACCGTAGATGCCATTGTAAAAGTAACCGATAAAGATGCCGCTGTGATGACGCGCCGCCTCGCACGCGAAGAAGGGCTATTCATCGGATGGTCTTGTGGCGCAGCTGCTTTTGGCGCATTAGAGTATGCCCGCGAACACCTCAAAGAAGATGATATTATGGTCATTATACTGCCCGACCACGGCACGCGCTACCTCGGTAAGGTTTATAATGATTTCTGGATGAAAAACCACGGCTTTCTGGAGTCAAGGGATTTCTCTACTGCACGCGACATCATCAAACACCGCAACGGCAGTACACAGCTCACCACTGTTGATAAAAACACCAGCATAGGCGAAGCCATTGCTACTATCACCAAAGCAGGTATCTCGCAACTTCCCGTAGTAGAAGAAAAAAACAGCGACAACATTATCGGAAGCCTTACTGATGCACAACTTTTGGCACAAATGCTCGAGAATCCTGACATCAAGACGCACCCCGTCTCGGAAGTGATGGCTGCTCCTTTTACCTTTGTAGCCATGGACAATACTCTTGATGTGCTTTCTTCGCTCATCAACAAAGAAAATCCTGCACTCCTGGTGCGTGATGAGGGCAATCAAGTACATATCATTACACAATCTGATTTGCTGATGGCAATGACACGTAGCTAGAGGCTCAATCATTACTTTGGTAGAAATCCACTCAATAAACTTTATTTGATTTTATGAAATATCTATTTTTATTCTTTTTTATACTATTGTATGCGGGCTTGTTCAATACACAAGCCCAAACTAAAAACTGGGCTGTGGGAGCACGTTTTGGCGAACCCACAGGCATCAATGTCAAAAAACATTTTGGAGGTAATGCGCTCGATATTACGCTAGGCTTTGGGGGCTATGGCTACAACAACAACCGAAACTACTGGCGCGGCGAGTACCGCCGAAGCACAGTATTGATGGTAAATTATTTGTGGCAGAAGCCTATTGCAAGTGTCAATGGTTTAGATGTTTACTACGGTGTAGGGGGTCAGATTGGCAATAGAAGGTATTATTACAAAGACCGAGATAGAGAAGAAGGCGCACTCAATCTGGGTGTTACGGGGGCATTGGGCGTAGAATGGTTCATTCCACAAACTCCTATTTCTGTGTTTGTGGAGGTAGGTCCTTACTTAGAAATTATACCTAGTTCGCTTTGGCTATGGTTTGACTCAGGGCTAGGGATTAGGGTAAACTTCTAATGCGCTCTCAGGTAGAAAAAATACTTTAAAGGCTTCTCATAAGAAGAAGCCTTTGAGTTATCCCTTGGCTTTTCTGTATTTTGATTTACCATTACTTTTTTTTCGTTTAAACCCGCTTCTTGTTCTTTGCTTTCCTTTGCCTTTTTCTTGAATAGCAGGCGCCTCGCCAATGTACTCAGGCAAATCAAAACGAGTGATACTTTTACCCAAAAAATCTTCAATCAAATAAAAATCTTGCTGTTCTCGCTCGTTCACAAAAGTAAAAGCATAACCCTCAGCATCGGCACGTGCGGTACGTCCTACGCGGTGCACATAGTCATCTATACTATCAGGCACTTCATAGTTAATAACTAAATCAACTCCCTGAATATCAATACCCCTTGCTATGATGTCTGTGCCTATCAATACCCTAAATTGCTTGTTTTTAAATGCCCTGATGATGTCCTCTCGCTCATTTTGGTCAAGGTCTGATTGTATGCCTTTCACGGCATGTCCTAAGTTATTGAGCTCTTGTGCGAGGCCGCGCACTTGGTCTTTGCGGCGGCTAAATACAATCACAGTTTTAAAATGCTGGTGCACCCTCAGGATATGATGCAAGAGAGGCATTTTTTGTGTTTCATAAATCCAGTAAGTAGCTTGTACTACGCTTTCGGCGGGTTTAGCAATGGCAATATTGATTTCTTGTGGTTCGTGTAAAATTTCTTCTGCTAGTTTTCGGATTTTTTTGGGCATTGTGGCAGAAAAGAGCAAGGTTTGTCTTTTTTGAGGTACTTTACCAATGATGCGTAAGATATCTTCATAAAAGCCCATATCTAGCATTTTGTCAGCTTCATCTAATATCAGATGCTCGAGGGCATCTAGTTTGGCATAATCCATATTCAAGTGTGAAATCAGCTTACCGGGGGTGGCAACTAAAATATCCACACCTTCTATGAAGGCAGTTTTTTGTTGGCTAAACGAGGCCGAGTCACTCCCACCATACATAGCAATTGTGCTAACAGGTGTAAAATAAGACAAGCCCTCCAGCATTTGGTCTATCTGTATGGCAAGCTCTCGGGTAGGTACTACAATAAGTGTATTGACTCCTTTGCGCTCTTCGGGTGCTTTCTGAATAATTTTATTCAAGATAGGTAGCAAAAAGGCGGCAGTTTTGCCCGTGCCTGTTTGGGCGCAGGCAATTAAGTCGTGGTTGGCTAAAATTACTGGAATCGCCTGTGCTTGTATAGGCGTTGCTTCCTTAAAGCCAATGGCCTCTAAGCCGTTGAGTAGGTCAGTGTGTAATGCTAATGCGTCAAATTTCAAAGTATCTTTTTATTTAGTGAATTTATGGGCTGTTTTTTTATTTTAACTTCAAAAATAGGTAATTTTCATGACTTGTAAAAAGATGATGAAAAAGTAAACCCATAAACCCGAGCAGAAACAAGCTATTTATTGACTTTATTACCAGAAACTTTCTAGTGGCAAGGTTGTTTTGTGATTTATATGTAAACTTGCAGCTTAAAAATCCTATTGAATCTTTAAAATGCCTCAAAAACCAAATAAAAATTATTCATTTGAGCAAGTACTTAAGCTAATTGCATTGGTTGCTTTGACCTATGCCTGCCAACCTAGTACAAATACCTCACCCATGCCTGCACCCTCTCCACTAGACAAGTATCAGAAAGTAAGCATCAAGTATCAATCTATTCCACAAAGTCTGCGAAGCAGTGGGCGTTTAATTTTGCAAAAAGAAGTCTATCTCTCTTTTAAAATAGGAGGAAGCATCACGCAGCTCAATGCCCAAAAAGGCGACCGAATCCGACAAGGACAACTCCTTGCCAGCCTAGATAAAAGCCAAATCTTAGAACAAATCAGCCAAGCACAAACGCAATATCAGCGCATTAAAGCAGATTTAGAACGCCTACAAACCCTCTACGAAACGCAAAACATAGGAAAGCTGCAAGACATAGAACAACTCCAGACCCACCTAGCACTTGCTCAATCTAACCTACAAGTAGCACAAAATAACCTGAAAGAAACCCAACTTTATGCCCCTAATTCGGGCATTGTGCTAGAAAAATTGCAAGAACTTGGAGAAACTACCTCGCCTGGAAAGCCTCTTTTTCTGATTTCGGGTGCAGGCGAAAACTATGTCTTTGAGGTGTCGCTTACCGACTTGCAAATAGTACAGGTAAAACTTAATGATACTTGTGAAATTTACTTCTCTGCCTATCCACAGCAAACCCTCAAAGGGCGAGTTACGAGGGTTTCGCTTGCTCCTAACCCTGCCACGGGCTTGTATGAAGTAGAAATTACTTTTGTAAACAATACCCTGAAACTCAAGCCAGGCTTCATTGGCGAAGCAGTCATTTATACAGGCACAAGCCAGTTGCTTGCATTGCTACCCCCCGAAGCACTCATAGAAACCAATAAGTACGAAGCACAGGTTTATATTTTAGATAAAAATAGAAAACTCATTACCCGAAATGTAAAAATTGCCAAAATCTTAGACCACGCCATTGCCATTGCCGAAGGACTCGAGGGAATAAAGGAAGTATATGTGCCATAGAGAAACTGAAAGATTGATAAATTAAAGAACCAAAGGATTGAAAGATTGTCTCTGACAACTAGAAACCACTAAAAATTGACTATTAACAAATGACAACTAGAAAATAACTATGCTCATTTCACGTATCGCCTTACGCAATCCTGAATTTACAATCATGATTTTCTTGGTATTGCTTTTTATGGGAGTGTTTGCTTTTATCTCTATGCCTCGCTACGAAAGCCCTCAGTTAGATATTCCGGGTATGAATCTCATCATCACTTACCCGGGTGCCTCCCCCGAGGACATAGAACGCATCGTAATAGACCCACTCGAGGAGGCAATCTCTGAGATAGATAAAATCAATAAACTAACCTCAGATATTAGAGATGGTTTTGCTACCATGCGCGTAGAGTTTTACCTCACCGAAGACAAAATCAATAAAAATAATGAAGTAATCCAAAAACTTACCCGTGTGCAAAGTACCCTGCCCGAAGGGGTCAATATCCGCACCATAGAATTTTCAGTAAGCAATATCCAGATTCTACAAATTGGCTTGCTCTCTGAAACGGCAGGCTATGAACGTATGCGACTAGTAGCTGAAAAATTAGAAGAAAAACTCGAGCTGCTCAAAGGTGTAAAAGGAGTAGATATTGAAGCTGATTTAGCAAAAAAGCTCATCATAGCCCTCGACTTTGCCAAACTTGCCAAGTACCAAATCTCTCCAGGGCAGGTAGCGCAACTCATCAAAAACAACAACCTCAACCTACCAGCTGGCAATATCAGAATTGGTAATCAGGCTTTTAATTTACAGACTTCGGGCAATTACCAAAGCCTCGAGGCAATAGAAAACACTATTCTCAAATCCATCAACCAACAAGCCCTCTACCTCAAAGACATTGCAAAGGTTTATTTCAAATACCCTAGTACAGAGTACATAGCAAGGGTAAAGGGTAAACGTGCGGTGTTTGTATCGGTATTTCCTCAAGAAAATGTTAATGCGCTCAACACCATTCGCCAAGCAAAAGAAATGATTGCTGGATTTCAAGCAGAAATCCCCGCAGATATGGAGTTAGAAATACTCTTCGACCAATCCATCAGTATCAATGCAAAGGTCAATCTCTTGTTTGAGAATCTCTGGCAAGGTATCTTAGTAGTAGGCTTTTTTATTTTGCTTTTTTTCAATTTACGGGCTTCGCTTTTGGTGATGACTGCCATTCCCTTGTCTTTTTTGATTAGTCTAATTTGTGCAGATTATGCGGGCTTTGGCTTGCAGTTTATGTCTATTGCAGGGCTTATCATTGCCCTGGGGCTGTTGGTGGACAATGCCATTGTAGTAGTAGAAAATGTCTATCATTTCATCAAAGAAGGGTACAGCCGCACAAAAGCTGCACAAATGGCGATAGAACAAGTAGGCTGGCCCATAGTCAGTTCAACAGCTACCACTGTCTTGGCTTTTGTGCCTTTGCTCAATATTAGGAGTTTGCCTGGCGAGTATGTACGAAGTATGCCCTTGACTTTAATTTTTACACTCTTGGCTTCTCTGTTTGTGGCATTGACCTTTACCCCCTTCTTAAGCAGCCGACTACTTAAAGATGCAGGCAAGCAACGTGAGTCAAAAGTACAGCGCGCCATTCAGTTTTTTATTGAAAATTACTACCGTCATTTTTTGAATTTTTGCCTCAAGAAAAGGTGGCTTGTTGTATTAATTGCCTTGTTGGTGTTAGGTGGTGCGCTGTGGCTAGGCAGTACACTAGGGGTGAGTTTCTTTCCCAGAGATGATGCACCTATTTTTGCTGTCAATATCTCTGCACCACAAGGCACAGTATTAGAAGAAACCGACAAAGCTGTAAATTTCGCTGAAGAAGCATTGAGTAGTTTTCCAGAAATAGACTATTACCTCAGCAACATAGGCTATGGCAATCCACCTATGATTAATGTAATTAGAAGAAATGAAAAGCAAACCTCCTCAGGGCAAATAATGGTATTTCTCAAAGAGGTAGGTTTTGAAAGACGTGATGAAATCATTTCAACATTAAGAGAAAAATTTGATAGCTATCCCCAAGCAGACATAGAACTGAAAGAAATTTTGCTAGGACCACCCGTAGCCGCACAGATTTCTGTAGAGCTCTATGGCGATGATATACAAATACTCAAACAAATAGCAGGTGATGTAGAAGCCATGATTTTAAGTACTCCTCAAACCGTAAATGTCTATAATCCCTTGCGGAATTTCAAGAATAGCCTCAAACTCAATATCAACCATTTAGCCGCAGCCAACCAAGGCGTACAGATAAGCGACATAGACCAAAATGTGCGTATTGCAGTAGCAGGTACAAAAGTATCTGAATACAGAGATAGCCAGCAAGAAATCTATGATATTTATGTACAGATGGAGCGTTCTGAAGATTTTTTAAAGCCCTCAGACCTAGATCACATCTATGTCAATTCGCTGAGTGGCAGGCTAGTACCCCTTTCGCAGGTTGCCCAGCTTGAGTTTAGCAATAGCCCCGAAAAAATCAACCACGACCTCAAACGCCGCACTTTTGCTGTCAATGCTGATGTATCCACAGGTGTAAATGTAGATGACAAAACCCAAGAAATTTTAGAAAAACTTGAGCAATATGATTTCCCCAAAGGCTATACCTACAGTATGGGTGGTGAGCTAAAATCACGCAATGAATCTTTTGGCGATTTATTCCGCTCTTTAATGGTGGCATTGTTAGGAATTTTTACTGTGTTGGTGCTTCAGTTTCGGTCTTATCTTCAGCCCTTAATTATTTTTGTGGCTATTCCGCTATCACTCATCGGGGCAGTATTGGGGCTTTTCTTGACAGGCTATAGTTTTTCTTTTACGGCATTCCTAGGTATCATTAGCTTAGTGGGTATTGTGGTCAATGACTCTATTATCTTGATAGACCTCACCAATATTTACATGAAAGAAGGCATGAACAAAGAAAAAGCCATCAGAAGGGCGGCCGAGCATCGCTTTGTTCCTATTTTGCTTACTTCACTCACTACTATAGGAGGTTTACTTCCACTCACGCTGCGTGGCGGGCTATTCTGGGCGCCTATGGGTTGGTGCATCATTGGTGGGCTTACTACTTCTACCTTGCTTATTTTGGTAGTAGTGCCAGTGTTGTATAGTTTTTTTACACGCGATACACAAGGACCGAAGAAAATAGCTATCTAGTGTTTTTTGCCTAGTATTCTTGCGAAAGTGGATGAATCATGAGTTCATCTATCACTACGTGGGCTGGGGCAGCGGCAACATACAAAATAGCACTCACCATATCTTCTACCTTGAGCCAGTCTTTTGCTTTTTCATCGCCTTGCGGGTGTGCATGAAAGTGCGTATCTACCAAGCCAGAGTAAATCACCGATACTTTGATGTTGTGTGGGCGCACTTCTTTGCGAAGTGCCATTGAAAAGGCATCTTGGGCATATTTAGAAGCACAATACAGACTTCCGCCAGCAAATACCCTTTTGGCAATGTCTGAGGCAATGTTGATGATATGACCCTGCTGGTATTTTTGCATAGAGGGCAATACCGCCTTGCTAAACAAAAAAGTACCCTTCACATTGGTATCCATGAGTGCAGACCAAGCATCTGACGAAATCTGTGTTACTTCTCCAAAAGCTCCAAAGCCTGCATTGTTGATGAGGTAATCAATTTTTTGATGTTTTTCTAAGAGCTTTGCTACGGCTTGGGTGGCAATCTGTTCCTCTGCCACACTGCCCACAAAGATTTCTGTATCAGCACCAAGTGCCTCTGTACTTTCTTTGAGCGAAATAAGTTCTTGCTCACTTCGGGCTACCAAACCCAAGTTGGCTTTTTGCTGGGCAAGTGCCAGAGCAAGTCCTCTGCCTATACCCCTAGAAGCCCCTGTGATAAGAAAAGTTTTTTGCTGAAAATTCATATTACATTTTAGTTTAGCATCTAGGTTCAAATCTACCATAAAAAAAGACAAACCCCATTCAGGATTTGTCTTTTCTGCTTTTTGATATGATTGATGAATTAGAAAAAGATAAAAAACAATTTCAGTATTTTATTTCCTAAGTTTCTGATAATGAGTATATAAAAACTCACATTTCACATTTCACACTTTCCTTAATACACCACTAATCGCTTGCTGGCACGCTGTCCATTATGGCGAATCTGTACGATATAAATACCCGCAGGCAGCTTTTGAGTATTGAGTAAGGTTTCATTGAGTCCGTTGCGTGTCGTGATGAGGTCTTGTATCAACACATTGCCCATCATATCAGCTACTACCAGTCCTGCCATACCTTCACCTACATTGTAGCGAAGCGTAACGGCATCACCCTGCTCGGTAGGGTTGGGGAAGATTTGTAAATCAAAAGTATCTAAGCCTGCAACATCTACCATAATAAAAGGTCCCATTTTAGAAGTACCATCTTGATTGACAATTCTCAGACGGTAGTAAAGATAATTAACACCTTGGGGCAGTTGAT
The DNA here is from genome assembly GCA_964480455.1 of uncultured Cytophagaceae bacterium. GTDB lineage: Bacteria > Bacteroidota > Bacteroidia > Cytophagales > Microscillaceae > JAABSX01. The sequence continues at coordinate 51,561 of CAYZQI010000005.1, read as the reverse complement.
AGTCTATAAAATCATAGCTATTGATGCTTTCAGGGTTGCCTTTTACCATTACCTCGCCAATGCGTGCAAAGTTAGCTCCATCGGTGCTTCGCTGTACTTCATAGTAACCTGCATTGGCTTCTTGTAGGGTTATCCAATTCAAAAATACTCTATCTCCTGCCAAACGTCCGCTGAAATCAAGCATAGTTACATTGAGCGGAATGTCCAAGCTATTGGGCGTGTCCGCTAGTTCGCAAGGGTCGCCACGTAGCAGTCTATCAAATGCCTCGGTATTGGGGTTTAGACATTCTCTAAAAGAAATATCATCAATGCCAAAGTCATTTCCATTTTTGGTCAGTGAAAGGTTTTCTATACAAATGTTCATTTCATTTACGCCAAGAGGTGCACGATAGATACAACGCACCACTTGCCAAGCATCAGGATTTTCATTAATCAAGAAAGAAGAACCTAATACTTTCAGTCGTGCATCTCTTGACTCAGTGCTGGTATTACAAGATCTTGCTGCCCCATATTGAAAATCTACACGTGGAGCTTTCACACGGTTTCTGGGAGGGCGAGGGAAATGCACCGTATGAGCTGCTACGTTCGGGTCATAGAAACTCACTCCGGGTAACACACTATTGCGTACAACAGGACCACCGTCTATGGCTGTAACTACTGTGGTAGCAGGTGGAAAAGTTCCTGTGATGGGGTCTTCCATATCGCATACAGACAGCCTTAGCTGCGGTACATCAAGGTTGCGCCCAGCACTAATCATATTTTGTACCCATACGGTAAACACATAATAACCGACTCTTGCGCCATCTCGCTGTATGGTCTGGCACCATACCTTGCCTGGCGGTAAGCCTGAGGCAGGGTCAAAAGAACCATTGACTATCATAAAATTGGCATCTGAGGTATAAGGAAAAGGCCTAGGGATACCCAAGCCTATATTGAACTCACCGTCGGTAGTTTCAGGTCCATTACCAAAGTTTCGTGTAACTTGTATACAAGGCTCTCCCCCAGCTCCTGCTCCTGTAACACAGTAGTTAGTCTGTGGTAAGCCTCCCCCTGTACGCCCTCCATAGCCTGAATAGCCGTTACCAAAAGAAAACCAGTCTCCTTTTACAGACCAAGGACTTTGTTTTACAGTATAACGTCCCTCTGGGCCAAGCTCACCTCTATTTGCTGTAAACTGCTGGTATGTAGCTACATTGTTATCAATTCCTTGGGCATTGGGTAAAACTCCGCCACCTGTTTTATCTCTTACAAAGCCATAATCTGTGGCAAATTTAGTCCAACTATCTAGCTCATTGGTAGGATAGTCTTGGTTATCGAGTACACGAGGGTCGTACATGTGGTCATCTAGCCTTCTGTCAAAATCAGCTTGGGTAATATTGTTTGCTTCTGTATCCCCCATAGGCATAGGCGTAATGGGCGACCAGCCTTCAAAATTGCCATCTACTACCAGTTCTTCGCCTACATTGCAAGGTGCATAGGGGAAGATACGTATCCTGCCTGGCATATTGCTGATGCTTGGGCTATCAGTAATGTTCATCACCCGTATATAATAGGTACGTCCAGCTTCTACCCCAATGGTAACTGACTCCGCCCCTTCAAATACAGTATCTACGCAATCTACTATCAACATTTGGTTATCTCCCACAGCCTGCGCTTCTTGGCAGTTTACAGGTAGTACATCTGGGTTGGCGTTATTGGCAGTATAAACTGCGATGGCTGCATTTTGTAGCCCTCCGCTTGCCAGTCCTGAATTATCATATTGAATAGTAACTGCCGCTACATAACGAGGGTCGCTAGGGGTAAGCCCTGCATTGTCGGGAGCAGTAAAACTAATCCAGCCTTGCGAGCGAATCGGATTAGGGCTGAGCGTTCTGGGACGACTCCCTCCAGGCAATACACAAGGGGGATTGGTAATGGTATTGCTAGGTTGGCTTGTGTTTGTCCAACTACTCAGTACGGTAAAGTTTCTAAACTCACCATTTAGCTCCCCATAAGTTTGTGTGGTGGGGCAAGCGTCATCAGCAATGTCTTCACCATAGTAAAGGCATATCTTTCCAAATAGGCTTTGTCCTGCGGTTTTGTTAATCACCCTTACATAATACACTTCATCTTGTGCCACATCTCTGATGGTAACAAATTCTATCCCCTCCTCGCCTGCACCTAGCGCATCTGCACAGCCTGCAATGGTATAGTTGTTAGCGTCTTCGCAATCGGTATTCACACGATATACCACCAGCGCAACATCAGCGGCTATGTCAAAGGTGTAGTTTCTGTTGTCATACTCAATGGTAAGGTCTGTAAATTCATTTGCCCCTACTGTTCTTGTGATAGGTAGTGTACCAGCTGGTAAGTCAGCCCCTGTTACAACAAGCCTTGCCCAAGTATCTCCATTGCCTCCACAGCCATCGGCACCTAGGCCAGCGGGTAAGTTACAAATACCTCCTGTAATGTCAGGATAAGCACCTGCATTGATAGGTGGCACATAACACGTATTTCTATCATCAATTACGTTGAGCGGTACACTACAATCGCCTACTTCTAAAGAACGGGCATCTGTACATTCATCATAGCTTTGGCTACCGCTTGAGATACACATACTTCCCGTCATACCGTTTTGATTGCCTCCATTGATGTCTATGACCCTGATGATGTAGCGTTGCCCTGCCCTGGCAAGGAAGGTAACGGATTCGGTTTGTTTGCCTATAGCAGTAATATTATTGGCACAAGCAAACTGATTGAGTTCATTGCCAGCACCGTTTTCTCCTACGCCACAGTTTACGGGGCCGTCAGCTTGCAAGAATGTATAGATTACAATGGCAGGGTCGCTTCCATTCACTGGGAGTGTACCTACTTCATTGTTTTGATAAGTGAGCGTTACCAATTCGCCCTGCCCTGTCATTCTAATCCAAGCATCGCGTGCCTGTCCTGCCGTCAGTGCTGGGTTTGTATCTGTATCTGTAAAACTACCTGTACCTACAAAAGGATGTTCGGGTTCGCAGCTAGAGGTAATCTCTTGTCCTTGTATGGCAGGAATGGGTAAATCTTGCCCTGCGGGGAAGTTTCTTAGATTTGCCCCTGTCAATTCAAAACTTCTGGGTACATCAAAGCGGATATTGCAATCATTGACGGTGAGCGTTACGAGGTCATCATCATTACAGACATCACGCTCGGCAGTGTTGAACAAGCAGATTTTGCCATTCATTTCCCCTGTACTTGCCCCAATCCCTACGCTCATGATGCGTACCAAGTACTCTTGCCCAGGTATGGTATTGAACTTTAAAGTTCTTACTCTACCTGCTTCTTCGGGGTCTCCAGGATTGGTACAGCCAATCAAGAAAGGAGCGATACAAGTACCCCTATAAATGGCAATCATAGAAGTACTCACACCTGCCGAAGCAGATTCTATCTGATACTGTACCGTAGTGCGGGTAGTGGTAGCTGTAAACCTCAGCCAGCCATCTTTGTAATAGTTAAAACCTGAACCATCTAGACAAACAGGGTCTGGAATGGGCTGATTGTTGGAGAAGGTATTGTCCAAGTTAAAATCTCTATCACAGAAGAAACCTACCAAAGGCTCAAAAGGATTATCACAAAGGTCGCCTTGTGGCACTACATTGTCGCGCAAGCAAAGCCTTCCAGAGGTAACTACTGTTTGGTCGGTGAGATTGGCAATGCGCACATAGTAAGTTTCCCCAGCGTTAAGGTCGGCTGCATCTAGGGTAATGCGTTCTATGCCTTCTTCTACGGTATTGGTGCAAGCCACTTCGGTCAGCAAGCCATCACCATAGACATTGAGCGTAGCACCCGTGATAGGGTTGGTACTGTTATTGACCAGGTGTAAGAAGTAAGTGCCTGCGGGTAAGTTTGCATAACTTGCATTGTTCACACTAAAAAACTCGGGAGTTTCAAGAGGTTGCATCACTATACCTCCACCTGCTGGTGGAAGCCCTTGGTACAACACCATAGCAACAGATTCAGTAGCGTTTTCTATGGTAAAGGTAAGGTTTGCGTCTGCTCCCACATTAATACGTGCCCAAGCATCGCCGTCTGCTGGGGCTATTCCCAAAGTTGAAGGAACGACTCCTGGACCATCTACACCTGTATTATTAATATCTATATTTTCATAGCTTTGATTGATTTGTACATCAGCAGTGATACCGCCAATTAAATCTTCTACTAAGCCTTGCCCAGATGCAGCATTGTTTACGGTAATAGGTAAAGACTCATAGACCAACAAGGCTACATCATTTCTATTGTTAAGACTGTTGCTACGATTATCAAACTCCACCAATACATCTGAGGCAGGCGCAACAAAACTTACCCAAGCATCACTTTGCACATTTCCAAGTACATCACAACTTACCACTGTACTCAGCCCTGGCACACTACCTGTGGGGTTAAAGCTTGGGGCAAGGTTGATTTGCTCTCCACAGTTGAGTCCTACCGTAAAAGTAGGTGCTTCGAGGAAGTTGTTACCTCCATTGAGGTCTGAGCGATAAAGGCAGATATTTCCGTTCAAGTCAGTAGCTGGACCAGAACTAGAATTAACTACTTTGACAAGATAAGTTTGCCCCGCAGCTACATCGATTTGCAAACTGCCATAGCCAGGTGAGTTGTTGCCCGTTAGACAAGCCAAGGCACTGTTGGTAGTTACATCACAAGTAGGGGCATTGTAGATTGCCATTTGAAATGCTACATCACCAATACTGGTATAATCTACTCTAATACTGCCCGTAAAGTCTGCTTCATAAGCCACCCAACCCGCAGGGTTTCCTCCAATGCTGCAATCCACATCATTAGAGCTGGGGCTGAAAGTAAGCGGCACATTAAACTCGATATTACAATCGCCTATTTGCAGTTTGACGGGAGAGGTATAAGCGTCTGCACATTCATCACGAGCTATCATATCACTTACACAAAGTGTACCTGTCATAGGCCCTGCTTCATCTGTTTTGATGACTCGCAGATAAATTGTACCTGTAAAATCAGGTTGGTACGTTAGGCGCACCTCTCCGTTAGCAAAAGGTGTGGTAGAGCAAGCTAAGGGAGTAAGGGCATTGCAATTTCCACTATATACAGCTAATGCTGCCTCACTGTCTTCACTTTGGTAGCGTACTGAGAAGGTCTGTCCATTCACTACAGGAAAAGATACCCAGCCATCTCTGAAAATAGGAAAAGAGCAGCCCGTAGGCAACGCGATATTTTCGTTGTTGATAGCATTGGAAGGAATCCCAAAATCATAGTCACAAGTACCTATGCTAATGGGCTGTGCATTGCTGCAAAGGTCAGTTGCTGGAGCATTTCCTGTAAATACACATAACTCTCCAGGCATGTCTTGCTGCTCAGTAGTAGTATTAATCACCCTTATAAAGTAGGTTGTTCCGCCAATGGCATTGATGGTAGTCGTTTCTGTACCAAAGCCAGTATTAGAATTAGCACATTGTTCTAGGGTAAGTGTACCACAAGTTCCTCTATACACTACTACTGTGGCATCTAATTGACTCAAGTTATTGTATTGAATGGTAATGATTTGATTGGCAGGTGCCACAAAAGTAGCCCAACCATCTCGCAAAGCAGAAGCAGGAACTGCACAGCTTGAAGGATAAAGCTCAGCACTAGATGCACCAGCAGGAAGGGTGAACGGAATCCCACAGGCTTCATCAGTATTAGAAAGGTCTATCAGCAAAGCATCTGCACAAAGTTCATCTGCCTCAGAGTCCGTAGGATACACACACAAACTACCTCCCATTAAGTTGGTATTGAGCATATTACTAACTCTGATGAAGTAAGTAGTGCCTTGGGTAGCGGCAAAAGTTACTTTTTCTAGCCCTAAACCAACGATAGCATTGGCACAAGCCCCTCCAATGGGTGTACCTGCATTGTCGTAAATGGCAACTCCTGCATCTTCACTATTATTAGAGAAAGAAACAGTATAATCACCTGTAACCGAGGCGGTAAAGCTTGCCCAGCCATCTTGGTCTGCATTAGGATTGAGACAGCTCGCTCCGTCAGTAACTCCCGTACCGAATACATAAAAATTATCTACACAACCCAATGAAGGCACAGAGAATGCATTGGTACGCACTTCAGAGGCTATGTTTTCTATACACAATGTGCCTTCTACAACATCGGCATTGTTAGGATTGATGACCCTTACATAATATTCTTGCCCTGCCACCACAGGAAACTGTATATCTTCTGTACCAATACCTACGGCAGCCCCACAAACACCTGCAATGGGTTCGCCATTGGGGTTGTAGGCAACTAGGTTGGCATTCTCGGTAGTATTGGTATATCTCACCCTGATTTGGGTAGTATGGGTAGCTACAAACCTTGCCCAACGCTCTGTGGTGGAAGGTGTAGGGATAAAACAAGTAGGATTGACACTCAAAAGAGGATTGACACCCGCAGGAATATCAAAATCTAGCCCACAAACGCCCACAGCTAGACTGCTTGAACCTTCTTTGAATTGGTCGGAAATACTCAATACACCATCTACTGCTGTGGTGCCTGTCTGATTGATGAAACGCAAGAAATAGGTAATGCCTGCTTCAGCAGTAAAGCTCAAACCTTCTACAGAACCAAGAATACTTCCCACCGCATCGACATCATTGGCGCAAGCTACCTCAGTCAATGCAGCACAAGTACCGCTGTAAACAGTTAACGCTACATCTTGTCCTAATGTACCTAATACATGTTCTATTCTGAGCAACTGACGGCGGCTAACCGTAAAACTGAGCCAATTATCGCCTGCCACAGTGGCACAAAGTGGATCGGGTGTGCCAGAGTTGTTGGCATTGGTAAAATTAATAAGTGCGGCTAAGCCGATAGGCTGTACCGTAGCTGTGCCGCAGTCTTCTCCCTGCGCTTGGGCATAGTTCATCCAACACAGCACTACCAACAAGAGGACAAAACTTGTTTTTAATAAAAAATTGATTTGTTGCATATTTAAGGTTTGTATAAAATTGCCAATAAAGTATGTATTTTTGTGAGTTCTGATTTGAGTTACAAGCATTATGAATGAATTAACATCTTCAGGAAAACTAACGTTACAAGTTCCTCTAGCTTATCAAAATATCATAATTTCTTTTTGTATTTGAATGTTTAGCAAGTTGTAAAGTTTGTTACTACTGTACAGAAATGATTTATTTATTCTAGCTTTGGCAAAAATAATTAAAATTGTGTTAAAATCACACATCACGCAATAGGAGATTGCTTGTAAATCATTAGATTACTAATTTTAAAGACGTGGTTACTTGAAACAGACCCGTACCTAGTCATCACATAAATTAATACTTTGCAATTACTATGGATACATTTTGGATAATACTTACGGGAGCTTTGGTAGCAAGCTGTAGTGCATTAGTGGGGTGCTTCTTGGTATTGCGCAAGATGGCCATGGTGGGAGATGCCATTTCGCACGCAGTATTGCTGGGCATTGTGTTGGCTTATCTGATAGCGCAAAGCCGCGATTCAACGCTGATGCTTCTGGGGGCAGCCCTTTTTGGAGTACTGATTACGATTTTGATAGAAACCTTACACAAGCAAGGCAACATGCAAGTAGATGCAGCCATTGGGTTATCTTTTACTTGGCTTTTTGCCGTGGGTGTGATTTTGATTTCTTTGTTTGCGGGACAAGTGGATTTAGACCAAGAGTGTGTGCTGTATGGTGAGATTGCTTATGTTCCTTTGGATACATGGGCGTGGCAAGGTTTGGAGATGGGACCTGTGGCGGTTTGGCAGTTGGGTACGTTATTTATTGTGATTATATTTTTGATAATTTGGGGCTACAAGGGCTTGGTCATTACTACTTTTGATGAGAAGTTTGCTGCTTCTTTGGGCATTTCTATCCTTTTTTGGCATTATGCCTTGATGAGCTTGGTATCGCTCACTACGGTACTCTCTTTTGAATCAGTAGGTGCTATTTTGGTAGTCGCTTTTTTGGTTGGGCCTCCGAGTACTGCCTATTTACTTACTCAAGACTTGCCTTTGATGCTGGTTTATTCGGCAATATTGGGCATACTAGCAGCTATTTTGGGATATTATTTAGCTATTTGGCTCAATGCCTCTATTGCTGGCGGTATGGCTACAGTAGTAGGCATAGAGTTTTTGGTAGCTTTTGTGATGAAAGTATGGCAGAAAAAAGCTATCCGTTCGTTTAGTTAGAAAAATGATTCCTCGACAATTTTTGTGATAGTGTTTCATAGGTAAGATAGACTGAATACTGTGCAGAGCATGAGTGTAAGTGGACTGAAGGTTTGCTGCTACAGATTTTCACAGAAATTGTTAGGCAATCGTATTTATTTTGCTACAAAGTTTAAGCAAAGAGAGTTGAACTAGAACAAGTATGATTATTCTGGGAAATCACTCCAAGTGTCTTCAACTTATCTTACATAGGTTGGAGAATAGACTTTTTCGTACGAGTTGTGTCTGAAGAGCCTTTTCTCATAAATACAAACTGAAGGCTGCAAGTTTTTTACTCTCAGCCATTTTTCATTACCGCCTGATAGAACTTGTCGGACTGTAGGGTCAAGATGATTTCCCTGCCTTGAGTAGCCTGCTGAATGGTTGTTTCTTCTGCATTTTTGATGGTAAGCATTTCTAAAGAGTGTAGTACACTGATTTCAAAACGTTCGCCTGCTATGCGCTGTAGAGCTTTTACTTTAAGCGGGCGTGCATCAAAGCAAATCTGTATAGCCCTCACTGATTTTTGTAATAGATTGATTCTCAACCCCAATCGTTCCACCATTTTAAAAATGACTGCCAGTTCCTGCTCAGTCAAAAATTGTAATGCTTTTACTTCTACTTTTACCAGCATTTGTCGGGTTTTGAATATCACCGAAGGCAAAAACTTCCGTGCCTCTGTACTGTCTATGCAAGTACCATTTTGCGAAGGATACATAAAAGACCTCACGTACAAAGGAATTTTTTTTTGAGCAAGTGGCGCAATGGTTTTAGGGTGAATGACACTTGCCCCATATTGACTCATTTCGGCAGCTTCGCTATATGAAAGCTGTGCGTAGAGTTGCGCATTGGGCATACGCTTGGGGTCGGCATTGAGTACGCCTGGCACATCTTTCCAGATGGTAAGTTGCTGGGCATTTAAGCAATAGGCGAGAATAGCTCCCGTAAAATCAGAGCCTTCACGCCCAAGTGTGGTAGGTTTTCCTTCTACCGTGCTGCCCGTAAAACCCTGCACAAGTACAGTGCCTTTTGCCAAAAGTGGTGCTATTTTCGTACTCACTTGTGCTTGTGTAGCTTCCCAATTTACATTTCCTTCGCGCCATTGACTATCCGTTTTGATGACCTCTCGGGCATCTACCCAAGTGCATTGCCACAGTTTGTACTGAAGGTAATGGGCTACAATGCGAGCGGCGAATACCTCTCCCATAGATACAAAGGCATCATACAAAGGGTCAAAATATTTATCTTCTTGGCTGCGCAAAGGCTTACTTACCAAGTTTTTCAATACCTGAAAGTCTGCCTCCCACGCTTGGTAAATTTTTTCTTTTGAATCAAAGAACAATCCTTTGATGATTTTTAAATGAAATTCGTAAATTTGTTGCAGCGAAAGTTCGCTATTTTCGTTACTCCAATATTGGTGTAAGAGCCGCTCAAGGGAATTGGTAGTTTTGCCCATTGCCGATACGACCAAGCACAAGCCTTGCGCTTGTGTGGTTTTGTGTAGTACTTTCAAGAGGTTCTGCACCGAAGGAGCATCTTTAATGGAAGCTCCTCCAAATTTATAAACATTCATTCTTCTTTGATTTCGTAGGTGATATTTAGATGCCAGTAGATTTACAAAACAAAGGTTTTGTAAGCAATTTCGCAAATATATGCTTTCTCGAATGCAGACCGAAATCGTTTGCAAAAATTTATTAATATTGCAGTTTATAGTCAATTTAAAATAATAAAAACGAATTATCATGATGGATGATAGTCTTGCCTTACCTGTGGGCACTACCCTAGACCGATTTATCAGTAAAAAACAAGAGCAGTTCCCCTATGCTACGGGGGAGCTTTCACAACTTTTGCGCGACATAGCCCTTGCAGGAAAGATAGTAAACCGCGAAATCAATCGTGCAGGGCTGATAAACGTAACAGGTGCTTATGGCAGTCAGAATATACAAGGCGAAGAGCAACAAAAATTAGATGTCATTGCCAACATTAGATTTATCAGGGCTTTGCGCAATGGTGGTGAGGTGTGTGGAGTCATCTCAGAAGAAGAAGAAGGCATCATAGACACAGGCAAGCCCAACGGCAGGTATGTAGTAGCCATAGACCCCCTCGATGGCTCTTCCAATATTGATGTGAATGTATCTATTGGAACGATTTTCTCCGTCTATCGCAGACTTTCGCCACGCGGCACACCCGTAAACGAGGCAGATGTAATGCAGCCAGGCAGTCAGCAAGTAGCAGCAGGCTATCTCTTGTATGGGTCTTCTACTATGCTGGTCTATACCACGGGTCATGGCGTTCACGGTTTTACGTATGAATCTTCTTTGGGAGAGTTTTTTCTTTCACACCCCGATATGAAAACCCCCACACACGGCAAGATATATTCTGTCAATGAAGGCAATTGCAAAGAATTTGCGCCTTCTGTCAAAGCCTACCTAGATTATTGCCAAACCCAACGCTACTCTGCCCGCTACACAGGCTCATTGGTAGCAGATTTTCACAGAAATCTGTTCAAAGGAGGCATTTATTTCTATCCAGCTACCCATAGTGCACCCAAAGGCAAACTAAGATTACTCTATGAATGTAATGCCCTTGCACTCATTGTAGAACAAGCAGGCGGCAAGGCTACTGATGGCAAACAGCGTATTTTAGACATTGTTCCGAGCAGTATGCACGAGCGTTGCCCCCTCTACATTGGATCTTCGAGCATGGTGGAGAAAGTGATAGACTTTATATCAGAACAAGAATAATCTTGTATTATGACAAGTCTTTCACCTTGAATGATGCAAACTGTTTGGCTGCTTAAGAAAGTATAAAAAATAACTTTGGGTATTCCTGTTTGCAAAATATTGATAATCAATTACTTAGCCTCAGTGAAAATTACCGATTAATTATTGAGCTGAGTGTCATTTTTTCTTGATTTATTAGCTACAATTCATTGTAGAGAGTTTATACAGGTAGGCTTTCCAAAAAAACGGGAAGCCTTATTTTGTAAGCCCTCGATTAGATGCTATATTTGTCCAAATCTGTAGAGCGAACTTCCAGTTCGCTAACACTTCTACGCTGAACAACCTCTAGACATTATATTTGCCGAAATCTGTAGAGCGAACTTCCAGTTCGCTAACACTTCTACGCTGAACAACCTCAAAGTTTTTTTATGAAGCACCATCACAAAAATTGTCAGAGAACAAAAAAATGAGTAGCCTTTTTTTGTAACCCTTCGATTAGATACTATATTTGTCTAAATTGCTGAACCAAAAAATACTCAGCGTCTATGATAACAAAACTACTCAACAAATACATACAAATCATCAATAATTTGAATGACTGGCTAGGCAGCAAAGTAGCTTGGCTCAATGTATTGCTTATCCTCTTGATAGGTGTAGATGTAGTGCTTCGCTATGTCTTCAACACAGGTTTTGTAGCCTTGGGCGAGCTAGAGTGGCACTTGTTTGCCCTCGTATTTTTGCTTTGTATGGGTTATTCTTTGCGCCACGACCAGCACGTGCGCGTAGATGTATTTTATAACCAATTTTCGGAGCGTACCAAAGCATGGGTAAATTTGCTAGGCAGTATTTTTATGTTGTTACCTTTTTGTGTGGTTTGTATCTATGCAGGTTTTAAGTTTGGAGCTTATTCTTTTCAGTTTAGAGAAGGCTCGCCCAATCCGGGTGGTTTGCCCGCCTTGTACCTTATCAAAAGTATGATAGCTGTAGGCTTTATTTTTTTGCTGCTCCAGACTTTTTCTTTGATTTTTTCGGCTTGGCTTGTGCTTTTAGGGCAGCGTACACACGTTTTTGAACAAGCAAATCCAATTCATTCTTCACAAAATTAACTATGGTAGCAGGCTTTGAGGCACTTCCTTTGGTGCTTTTCATGTTGGTTTTTGTATTGATATTGGCAGGTTTTCCAGTAGCGTTCACCTTAGGAGGGATTTCAGTGATTTTTGGAGTCGCCATTTTTGGGATAGACTTTTTTTACTTGCTTTCCCTTCGGATTTTTGGGATAATGACCAATTTTGTGCTAATCGCTGTTCCGCTTTTTGTTTTTATGGGCATTATGCTTCAGCGGTCGGGCATTGCAGAGCGGTTGCTTGAGACCATGGCATTGCTTTTTGGCAGATTGCGGGGTGGGTTGGCTATTTCAGTAGTTGTAGTAGGGGGTCTGTTGGCTGCCTCTACGGGCGTAGTGGGGGCTACAGTTATCACCATGGGTTTGATTAGTCTGCCTACAATGCTAAAGCGAGGCTACAGTGTAGAACTTGCCACAGGTACGATTGCTGCTTCGGGTACATTGGGGCAGATTATTCCGCCTAGTGTGGTGCTAGTGCTACTAGGCAGTGTGCTGAGTGTACCCGTAGGCGACTTGTTTAGTGCTGCCTTTTTACCGGGCTTTGGTTTGGTTTTTCTGTATTTTCTGTACATCTTGATTTTTAGTTTCTTGTTTCCCAAGTCAGCCCCTGCTATGTCTAGAGAAGACCTTGCCGCTTTCAGGCAAGGCAACGTGGCTTTGAAAATCCTCCAAGCCTTTGTACTTCCCTTGGGCCTGATTTTGGCCGTACTGGGTTCTATCTTTTTCGGGATAGCCTCTCCTACGGAAGCCTCGGCAGTAGGAGCTATCGGGGCAAGCTTGCTCACTGCCTTTCAAGGGCAACTCACTTGGAAAGTCCTCAAAGAAGTAAGTACCACAACCACGCACATCTCCACCATGGTTTTTACTATTCTGATAGGAGCTACGGCATTTTCGTTGATATTTAGAAGCACAGGCGGCGATGACTACATCATACAACTCATAGAAGGGGCAAACCTCAGCCCCTATGCTTTTCTAGCATTGGTAATGCTGATTATGTTCATTGCTGGCTTTTTTATTGATTTTATTGAGATTATCTTCATTATTGTACCCGTAGTGTTGCCTACCATGGTCGCTATGCAGTTAGACCTTATTTGGGTAGGCATCTTAATGGCCATCAATTTACAAACCTCTTTTCTAACTCCCCCCTTTGGTTTTGCTTTGTTTTACCTCAAAGGCGTAGCTCCTGAGGGTGTCAAAACACAAGCCCTCTATCGTGGGGCAATTCCCTTCATTCTGATACAAGCCTTGATGCTACTGCTCGTGGTACTCTACCCCGAAATCGTTACGTGGCTGCCGAGTTATTTAAAAGATTGAGGTAAAAATTACCTCAGAAAAAAAGCAAGTCGAGTATTGACAGGGGTTACTGTTTCAGGGATTTGTGTAACACCTATGCGCTGCACTTGTGTAACTTTTGCTTGAAACCCATCACCAGGTTTGCCATCAAACTGAGCCATTGAAATTGTACCTCCACCAAGTAATTTTGTGGCGATTGTTCTACCATTTCTAAACTGTGAGATTTCACCTGCTACGACTCTATAATTAGCTTCCTTTGGAAGAGTGTTTAAGAAATTTTCATCGGGCTTGGGTACTACTACAAGTGTATTGACATTCGGAATGGGATTATCAGTATTTACCTCATTGCCATTGGCACTTGTCAGTACGATACTTGGTTTGGGTACGGCATTTACCCTAAATTCTTGGGAGCCAACTACTTGTCCTTGGTTATACACTGTTAGCTCGCAAGTACCTACTGTACTAGGGATGATGTTTACTTGATTAAAATATTCACCTTTTACTGCCCTACCATTGTTTACTTCGAAGGTTGGGCGGTAGGGAGTACCGCAAATGCCTACCCCTACTGTCTCGAGTTCATTTACACAGTTCTGATAAAGCGGAAATTTTGTGGCTGAACTTATCATCAAGACACACTCACCTGTGTAAATTTTTTCTTTCTGTTGTATTTCCTTATTTTCCTGTCTAATAATGACAATGGGTGAATTTGTCTGTTCCCTTCTCATATTCCGCTGTACAGTTTGTTGAAAGTTCCTGTTTGATGTGGGTTTTTGTATCTCTGGTTTCAACTGAAAGGTAAATTTTTTATTCTTTTCAAGTTTCGTGATGTCAAGGCGAGCAAACTCTTCTTGTGAGAATGTAGCAACTCTATCGTCAGGAAAAACAACGATTAAGGTATTATCATCTTTGGGGTTGAACTTGAATAATACATCCTCAACAGTAGTATATTCAATTATTGCATTGTTTTCTTTACCTGTAATATGGAAGATTTTAGAATTTTTAGGAATTGCTTTACCCTGATAGAGAAAGTTAGCTTCTATGTTTACAGGATTTTTCATTTGATAAACTTTTGCAAGGGCATACACACCATTTTCAAGCAATGTGATGGTTTTAGCATCTTTTGTTTTTTTTTGTTCAGATTTATCTTTACCAACTATTTGCCAACCATAGCTTGAGGTTCTATCTTTTTTGAAATACAGTTGATAATTGTCCATCTCTAGGGAAGATGGAATTTTCATCTCGATGGGTTTTTTCTGATTGATAAATACATCTTGCCCGTTTTGCCTTGGATTAAAGTCAAATAAGAGTGCAGGTTCAAGAAATTGATTATTTTTTTGATTAAGTACAAGATTGATATTGGCAACGATAACATCTGAAGCAGTGGGATACTCTCTGTAGCGAATATCTACTATTCCTTCTAAAGTATTGCCATAAGCATCAACAAAGGCATTTTCTGGAATTTTAAGATTGTTTCCACTAGCATAATGAATGGCTTTGGGTGCATTTACATCTATTTCAGTGAGTTCATAGTTAATTTCAAAGCCTGCAAAGGTGGTTTTGAGCGATTTATTAGGCTTGGGATTTTTACAGCTTATCGCCGTGAGCAAAAGAAAAACATACACAAATTGCTTCATATTGGTGTCAATTATATTAGCAAATATAAATATAATCTGTATTTGTTTTTTTACTTTAGTCGGATAATTTGAGTTATATCGAAAAAAAATACAGTTAGCAAAGTATCAGAAAAATATGTATTTTTACATTCATCTGTTATATCTTAAAATACAGTTTGCCAATGAAGATTGCTAGTTTGGTGTGGTTGATTTTAATGCCTCTTGGCAGTTTTGCGCAAAAGCTGATACAAATTCAGCCTTATACAGATGTATTAGCCCTCAGTGAATTGACGTGGAAGGTAAAATTTGGGGATAATCCTAATTGGAAAAATGTATCCATAGACGATAATAGCTGGAAACTCACCCAACAAACAACTTGGAGCTTAGATGATAAAATTTTCATGCAAGAATGGGAAGGTACTTTGTGGCTCAGACTTACTTTTGAAGTAGATGAGTCCTTAAAAAACCTGACACATTCCTTGACGGTGTGGCAGCAAGGTGCAAGTGAAATATACCTTGACGGTGTTTTGATAAAACAACTCGGGCAAGTAGGGTACAACAAGGAAACTGAAAAAATTTACAGAACTACTAATGAAGCAGTAGATTTACCTTTTGATGACAAAGATGTTCACATACTTGCCATTAAATACACAAACCACACTTTTACACAAGCCTTCAAGATGTATGGAAAAAAATTCAAGAAAGTTGGGCTAGGTATGCAATTGAAGTTTTTTCGTGGACAAGATAATGAATACGATTATTTCACATATTGGAGTATTCAGAGTAGCGAAGCCAAAGTTTTTATTTTTGGTATCTATGCTGTTTTGTCTTTACTGCATCTTTTACTTTACTTTTTCTTTGTCAAAGAACAAGCTAACCTCTGGTATGGATTGTTTACTGGGCTTTTGGCAATCTATAATCTATGTTATCTTTATAAAGCTACAAGTTCTATTGGTATAGAGTTTTTCATTTTCCTCGAGCTGTTAAGTAGCTTGGCTGTATTCTGGTATTTATGTTCTTATTTGGTATTTCTTTATAGCATATTTCAGCCTGAATTGATTAGCCTTACAAAATGGCTTTATTTGATTGGCTTAGGCTTTTTTGTAGCCAACTGTTGGACTTTTTTTAACCATGATACAGTACTTTATGAGTCCATCATTTTAATTGTCTGTATTGTTTTTGTAGTCATTGAAAGTTTGAGAATCATCAATGTTGCTTTTAAACGGAGAATCTCAGGGAGGTGGTTTTTGGGAGGTGGGGCTATGCTGCTGGGGCTTACTTTTATGATTGGCGTTGTGGCAGTGCAAATCGTTCCTCTTATAGAAATTGGAAGTCCAGTACATTTGTTCAATGAATGGTTATCTACGCTATGTATGCCATTTGCCATGCTTTTATTCTTGGCTCAAAAAAATAGTCAAAATAAGCAATCCCTAGAAAAACAACTCTTGCAAATTCAAGCACTCTCAATTGAAAAACAAACCATTCTCGAGAATCAAAAAAAAGAACTAGAAAAACAAGTAGAAGAAAAAACATATCTATACAAAGAAGCCAATCAGGAACTGACCTCAATCACAGAGGAATTAAAGCAGCAAACAGAGGTACTTTCCAATCAAAAAGAAAACTTAGAAGCACTACAAATTACAAAAGACCTTATGATTTCAGCCGTCAATCATGATTTACGTAATGCCCTCAATCCTATACTTAATTATAGCCGTGCAGATTATCCCGAAATAGACAAAGACAAGAGGCTTTACCTCATTTACAACAACGCTCAAAATATGTTTTCACTTATCAACGACATTATGGATGTCTATCGTGCAGACAAACTTACACTCAAACCACTGCCCAATATGCCCTATCAAACAATAGAAAAAGCCATTGAGGTCATTATAGAAGCAAGAGAAAATTTACCTGAAATTATAAATGAAGTGCCTTCTAATCTGAAGGCAGTTTTTGAAAATAAATATATCCAGCGTGTTTTTGAGAATCTACTTAGCAACGCTATAAAATACACATTTCCCAAAGAAGAAGGCGGTAAAATACGGTTTTTTGCTCAGCCTTCTCACAATGAAAATACATTCATCTGTTTAGGTATTGAAGACAATGGAGAGGGAATTCCTGAAGATAAGTTTGAAGAAATTTTCAAACCTTTCACTAATCCCAATGCACGCAGTATTGGAGAGGCTCAATCAGTAGGCATAGGACTTACTTTTTGCAAAACCATCATAGAAGCACACGGCAGTAAAATAGAAATAATATCTACTGTAGGTAAAGGAACTATATTTAGTTTTGATTTGCCACTCTATCAAGATAATATTTATGAAGACATACAAGAGTTGAATTTGGATACAAGTACTCTTGAAGATACCTTACAGCTCACTCATTCAGAACAGCAAGCACTAGAAAAACACAAACAACTCATTGAAAATCTTGAATTGGCAACTCCTGATATGGAAGATGCACTCTCGGCAATAGATACTTTTGACAAGCCCTACCTAGCCGCTTGGAAAAAAGCACTTATAAAAGTCAATGAAGAATATGATGAAATAGCTTTCAAAGAGTTATTAAATAGATACTAAGCTGAAAATTTGAACTTATGCAAACAGAGATATTACTTGCCGTTGATAGCCAAAAAGTAGAAGCATTCCTAGCCCTGCTGCACCTCTTGGATTGTGTAAACATAAAAAATATTTCAACACCCTGCGAATCCCAACTAAACCTGAAAGCGATGAAGCAAAAAACCACACCACAAACTTTTCGTGATTTCAGTTTTCAACAAGTAAAAGATAATTTCGGGCTGCAAAGCCAAGAGCGTAATTTATTTGAAGCTGTAGCACCCCTACCGCTGAGTGATTGGCTGAGGCAATCTATCGACATGGCAAGCGGTAAAGTTTTACGCAATGAAAAAGAACGCTCTGAATGTCTCATCTCACCCATATTGATTGACCTTGAGTTTAGGAATGAATTTTCATTCAGGGTATTCTCTGGAGAGTCCATTGAGGTAGATGCCGAGCGAGGACTTAAAGGAGAGTTCGATTTTG
This sequence comes from uncultured Cytophagaceae bacterium, assembly GCA_964480455.1. Taxonomy (GTDB): domain Bacteria; phylum Bacteroidota; class Bacteroidia; order Cytophagales; family Microscillaceae; genus JAABSX01. The sequence continues at coordinate 33,584 of CAYZQI010000005.1, read as the reverse complement.
CATTTGTGAATGATAAGCACGCCACAGAACTGGTTGCGCCCATCTTCACACTTGTAGAAGCAAAACAAGGTGATATCACCAAACACTGGGGACAGATTGCAGCGCAGATGCTGGCAGCACAGTTAGAAAACAAAAACCGCAACAAAGGCACAGATACCATTTTTGGTTGCATTACTACGGGTGAACTTTGGCGTTTTTTGAAGCTAGAAAGTAACTGTTTTACCATTGATACACAAACTTACTATTTGCCACAATTAGAAAAAATTGTAGCTATTTTTCAATCTATTGTTGATTTTTATAAAGACAATTCATCTTTTAAGTAAAATTATGAAAGCAACCATACTCGTGGCAGAAGACGAACCCGACACACTTAGAGTAGTAGTAGATTACCTTAGGTATGCTACAGAAGATTATCATATCTTACAAGCCAAAAATGGGCAGATTGCCCTTAGAATCATAGAAAAACAACAGCCTAATTTGATACTGACTGATTGGAACATGCCCGTGATGACAGGACTTGAACTCACAAGAATATTAAAAAGCCGTGATGACCTCAGGCATATCCCTATCATCATGCAGACTGCCAACACAAAAGACGAGGAGTTAAAAATCGCCTTTGATGCAGGTGTGATAGATTACATCAAAAAACCCATTGATGGTTCGGTGGAATTGCTTTCACGCATAAAATCTGCCCTTGAACTCACCCAAGCCAAAAGAAAAAATGAAGAATTGCTCTTAAAAATATTTCCCCAAGAAGTAGTAGAAGAACTGAGAGAAGAAGACCATGCTACTTCACGCTATTTCAAAAGTGCTTCTATTCTTTTTGCTGACATCAAAGGATTCTCAATCACTGCGCGCCGACTAAAAGACGAACCTCAAACACTCGTAAAAATGCTAGAAAATTGCTTTGATTGCTTAGATGATATTGCAATAAAGTATGATGTAGAGCGAATAAAGACCATTGGCGATTGCTATATGGCTGTTGCAGGCGTACCCACCAAAACACCAACACACGCCATAGACCTTGTGTTGGCAGGTCTGCACATGCAAGCTGCCCTCAAACAGCTCAATGAAAATGCAGGAGTGTTGGATTCTTGGCAGCTACGTATGGGCATACATTCTGGAGATTTGGTGGCAGGTGTGATTGGCAAAATGAAATTTGCCTATGATGTATGGGGAGACAGTGTGAACCTAGCCTCTCGGCTTGAAAGTACAGGCGAGGTAGGAAAAGTGCATATCAGCGAAGAAACTTACAAATTGGTGAAAGACTTTTTTGTGTGCCAAAAAAGACCTGAACCCATTGAAGCAAAGAACATGGGCAACGTGCATACTTATTTTGTAAAGGGTATCCACCCTGAACTCTCTTCTGGAGATACAGGCATACAACCCAATGAAAAGTTTGAAGAGCTGAGAAAAAGGCAAAAAATGGTTTGATAGATTTTAACCTACTTCCAAGCAGTCTTGCAGTAAAAACAGTATCCACGTTTTTCTAAACTATCAATAAAATCACTTTAGTACATAGCCCTCTATCCATTCATAATGAGTATAACTTAACACACCCATTGCTCGCAAGCGTTTTGCCATCACTTCGGCATAACAAAACTTACAGCCTGCCGAAATCTTGTCGCAACCCGTAGTAGGATTCCAAGTGAGTTCTGTCCATTCTATTGATGATTTTGACATAAAAACTATAGTGAACGAGTAGAAATATCTGGGTGTGTGAAGTATAAGTCATTTTTTTAATTTTTAGCTTATCTTCGTGATGATTAACCGTAAACAAAATGGTTCTCTGACAACTTTTGTGGAACAGAGGGATAAGTCCCTAGAGCTGAAAACAGCCCAAGATTGTAGCCTCAAAGCAGTCTTAATAGATGAATCACAACGATTGTCAGACAATCACAAACTTTGATGCTATTCAGCACATAAAAGTCATCGAACTGGAAGTTCGCTCTACAGGTTTTCACAAAAATTGTCAGACAATCAACAAAATTTTATCTTAATTTGCTTAAAAAGTTTCCCTCAATTCTCTAAACAAGTCTATTGTGTTGATGTATTTAATGTTGAATTGATTGCATACCTCTGGGATTTTGATTTTCCTTTTTATATTTGGTTCACTCTTTTCTTGAGTAATGATAGTCCAGTTATTAGTCATTGCAAAAGCCACCAACCAAGGGTCTGCTAGACCTGCTTGAAGGAATTCATCAATAGCATTTTGTTGATATCCGTGTTGATTTAAAGTAGCCCAATTTGAGATTTCAATATATTTATTAAGTACAGACTGGGTATTCATAAAAAAATTAGAGGGTAGATTTGATTCAGACCAAGATTTAAGTTCGTCTTCGTGCGATGAATTATCATAAATTTCATTTTTGACCTTATCTATGCTAACAATAACATTTCTATCAGATAGAATTTTAATTTTTACCCAAAAACTTTTGGCAACATCAAGAGGGTAAGTTGCACGGTGAGCTTGGATAAAGAAGTTTGAATCTACAATGAATTTGCTCATAGCTGATAAAGATATTCATTAATAAACCTGTCATAAGTGTTTCCTTTTAAGTTTGTCAAATTATAGGCATCTCTGTACAGAAGATGATTTTGTTTGACTGCGTTATTTACATAACTAGCAAATCTTAAGCTGATTCTTTTTTTAGTAGTTGCATAAAAGTCTCCTCCAGAGCTTTGATTTTCTTTTTTGTGATTAAGCTCAGCAATGTAATTATTGTAGAACTTAAAGAAATCAGGTTTAGAAATTAGACCTAAGTCTAATGCTCTTCTAGCAATGACAATAGGGCTAACTTTAAAAACTTTGCTTAAATATTTTATATCTGGTTTCTTATCCCATTTTTCTTTAAAAAACACTTCTGGAACTAAAAACTCAGCCGCCACTTTGTCACATAGTATTTCTATTGGATTATTGGCAGGTAGCATCTGATTATTATCAAAGCCAGCAGTTTCACCTAGCCAAATATGAGCTAGTTCGTGAATTAAAGTAAACATTTGGGCAGCCTTGGCATCAGCAGAATTTATGAAAAGAAAAGGAGCTTTCTTATCAACTAGCACAAATCCTCTACATTCATCTACTGGTATTTTTCTTTTGGTATTGTTCCCAACTACCCCATTAAAATTGACGATTATGCCAGCTTCCTCAATCTGTAAAGTCAAGTAATCTAGAGCCTGTTCCCAAGTGTCATGATTACTAGCCCAATTTATAGAAAGCTTTAATGTCGTTCTGATATTATTTGCAATCTCTTTATAATTGGAATTGACATTATATTTACCAACAAAATCTAAATCAGGATATCCGCTTTCGTCTAAATAGCTAGTTAGCCAATCTTGCCTGTCTTGTATGATTTGTATAGTATGATACACATTTAAAGAAACTTGGTTTATCAAGCCTGTTCCAGTTCTAAAAAAAGGTATAGGTACAGATTCATTAGGTGGCTGATTCATAAACATATAGCCAAAAGGAACATGAACTTTATGGGTAAAGTTTTCTAATTGCTTAATGGTAGGCTTTTTAATTCCATTAACCCACTCTAGCACATCAGGGTTTTGAGCATAAAACTCTTGTAGATTATTACCAGCCCTGATAATAGCCCACTCAATTATTTTAGCATTTATATTTTCAACCCTTGTTGCCATGAGGTGAATAAAAATTTAATGATTTTGAATAACTTAACTCCTGAGTAAACAAAAATAAACAAAAGTAAACTATTTGTAAAACGAAACATAAAGAAAAGTAAATACCTATGTGAAAATACTTTGTTTATTGAGCCTCAGTTAGATGTAATTATTAACATAGTTATTGTTATCTCCATAGTATTCGTTTTATAATATAATTGCGTGTTGTTTTATTCTCACCCCAAAAACCCCAGCCCATACACTTGTGGTAAGAGTTTGTCTTTCAGGAGTTTATGTTTTATTTTGAGGTTTTCTAGTAGTTCACTGCCTAAGTTTTGGTCTGCGAGGGCATTGCGGATTTGCCACCAGCCTGCGTCCCAAGTGCTGATTTTGAACTTGGGAGAATTGAGTTGGCTAAGATGCTCAAAATAAAATTTCCAGAGAGCTTTGCCCGCCTCTAGCACTGCTTTGGCTTCGTCTGAAAAGGCTTGCTTTTGTAGCCAAAGTGCCACAAATCTATCATCGGAAGCAGCCAAAAGGCTTGTTTTGATGTCTATATCGCTCATTTGCCAAGTCTGAATGTCTTTTTTTAGAAAAGGGAAAAAATGATTGTCTATTTGGTAGCTTTGCTTTTGATACAGCACATCACGCATGGCTACGGTTTGGTTGCTATTGCTGTAGAGATTCCAAACGGCACAATCTAAGATAAATTCTTTGGGAATGGGTTTTGTGGCTTGCATAAATTGGTCTCGGTCGTTTTCCCAAGTAGCTTTGGGCAGCCTTCTTACGGCATGCACCACCATAGCCTGCTCAAAATTGGCTGGTACTACCGAAAGTGCGCCCGCACTCGCATAAGGACCTGAAAGTAAGGCAGTATAGTTTTGATTTTGTAAATCATTTCCTTTGCACATGAGCGAAGCCAAGAAAGCTTTGGCGATTCTATCCCTCACATCTTTATTATCAGCTTTGACATTGATAGAACCACCAAAAGGAGGAAAAATAACCGTAGCAGCAGGTCGGTTTATCCATTTGCTAAGGTGCTTTTCTCGGTCATCAGTTTTGATTTGTTTTTGTGCTATTTTCTGTACTTCTGCATCAAAAACATCTAAAATGATTTTTTGCTTTTCTATGCTTTGTTCTTTTGCCAAGTTCCAGAGCAGAAAACCTACAGGAAAAGGTGAGTTTTGAGAAGTTCCTGAAAAATTAGCCGAAGAAAACATAAAACCTCTTTTAAAAGCAAACTTGAATATTTTATCTCTAAATTTTTGGTCGTTGTTAGAGTTAATGTATTTGACTTTATAAAAAAGCCCAAAATGTGCCTTTTTACCCTTAAACTCTTGTTTGATTCGGAATAAAAACTGCATAGATAATTCTCGACTTACTTCGCCCAAATCTTGTTGATGCATTACTTTTCTTATTTGCGTATCGCTTACACTTGTTTTGGCTTTTTTGCCTTGTGTGCCAGCGGTTTGGCTTGTAGCAAAGGGTGGATTGATGAGTATAATCCATTGAATATCAGGATTTTGCAAATCTTTTCTGAGTTGTTCGGGGAGTTTCCAAGTAAGGTTAAAAGGGAGGTTTCCATTAGCAAATACATTGCCTACATCATCATTGAGGTAGTCATACTGAAAGAGTGTAGCTTGTGGAAAGAGCTTTTGACAGTGTTCTATGTCTTCTTTGTAGAGTGTGCTGAGGTAGCAGTAAGGCAGAGCATCAGTAGGCAAATGATACTCAAGGTTGCCTGTGCCTACAGCCATATCCCAGAGGCGATATTTGCCAGATTTCCACCATTCTTTACCAAGCGTTTTTTCTATGTATTCGAGGGCTTTGTGTGCAAAGCGGAGAGGCGTAAAAAATTCACCATGAAACCTACGCATGGTATCATCAGTAAGTCGGTCTATTTTGGCGAGTATGCTTCGCATGGTATCGGAGTTGCTCACACGTTCATAAATATTCCAAAAATACTCATAATCTTTAGCAAAAATTTTCTTTTCTTTGATGTCGCCTGTGCTTCCTATTCTAAAAAAGGCTTTACTTTGTTCTTTGATAAAAATGGTGTTGTCTTTTTGAATATCGCTCACAAAGTAGCGGCTTGTCTTGAAGCCATTACGGACAGATTCGCCAAAAATTTGATTCCAATAGATAAAAACATCTTCAAAATTATCCTCAGTGATAAACTTCTTATCCAAGCCCTCAAGTAGCATTTGCCCTGTGAAAATTTGCTGCATCTGCTCAAAAAATACTTCAAAATCGGGTTTATTGGTAATGTCAAAGACTTTTGTATCTCTCAGTAATTTTGTCTGGCTGAGGCTTTCTACAAGTTTTGCATCAGGGTTGCTAGGAGCTAAATCCCAATCATACTGTTCTTTTTCATCTGTATAAAATTGCTTCCAATCTATGGTTTTGAATAAAATTGCCTCGTTTTTATCTGCTAGACAGAGGTAAGGAGAGATGGGTTTATCTGTAAAGCCATATTTGAGCCTATGCACATAATACAGTGTTTGAGCCAATACTTTGGCGAGTACTTTTAGAGTAGTAAACTTTACATCATATTTGAACTCAAACAAGACTTGAGGTGTATAGAGGTCGTGTTTATCTTTGGTGTTGTACTTCAAGCCGAAAAGCTGTGCATAGATATTTTTCACATCTTCCTCAGTAGCTGCTTTATTTAGCTCTTGGCTAAACTGTTTGAAATCGGTGATTTTGGGTTTTGCCATAGTTTTGTTTGTTTCGGGTGGGTAAAAATACACAAATATTTTTAAAAAGTAAGCTGTTATATTCAATTTATGTTTTGGGAGACATCTTGGAAGAAATGATCATATTTTCGCTCTGATTATTGGGTTATTTATTTGGACAGTCCTTGCTTAAAATGTGTATGTTGAAAAAAACTCGTTTATTGCACTCTAACCAAGTCTCTGTTAAACACTACCTTGTTCATTGCCTATGTTTAGCAAATACTCTATCAGGTTGGCTTCGGTAGGTAGATTGAGTTTCTTTCGGAGGCGATAACGATTGATTTCTACCCCACGGATAGAGATACCCATGAGGGGTGCTATTTCTTTGCTACTGAGATTCATACGTAGATAAGCGCAGAGGCGCAGGTTATGTGGATTCAGGTCGGGAAATTTCTTTTTTAAGATATTCAAGAAATCTCCGTGCACACTGTTAAAGTGCATAAAAAAATTGTTCCATTCTTCATCTAGTTTTTCTTCCTCTGAGAGTGCCCTGAGCAACTGTTTGAGTAAAGTGGCATTGGCAGCTATTTTTGTGTTTTTTTGGAGTTGTTGGAGTTCTTTTTTTAGCTTCAAAATCAGCTCTCTTTTCTGGACGAGGTTCATGGTAGCACTGGCTAATTCAGCGTTTTTGTGCTTTATTTCAGCGTCTAGTTTTTCGTTGCGCAAGCGGATGGTTTCCTTTTCTGACTCTGCCAGTTGGAGTTGATGCTGATAAGCCTGTTGTTTTTGTTCTTCTTCAAATTTTTTCAAATCAGCAAGTCGCTTTACTTCCTGCTTTTTCTTATGTCTTCTTGATTGGTATTTCAGCAGTGTAAATAAAAAGCCTATCACTAGCAAAAAATACAGTAAGTATGCCCAGTAAGTTTGGTACCAAGGAGGAGTAACCGAGAAAGTAAACGCATAGACAGATGACTCGTGCGAGGGGCTTTTTCTTGCTTTCACTTTAAAGGTATAGCTTCCTGCGGGGAGGTTGGTATATTCTTTTTCTGTGTGGCTGCTCCACTCACTCCACGCTGTATCAAAGCCTTCGAGATAGTAGCTATATTCCACCCCTAGAAGCTGCCCATACACCGAGGCCGTATAGCCAAAAAGCAATGAATTGAGATGGTAAGGAATAAGCGTCTTTACTTTATCATCTGAGCCATAACCTCCAAAAAGTACAACGCCCGCCGCACCAGAGGTTTTTATCTTTGAGAGATACACTGAAAAAGGCTTGATGTTTTCTAGGTATTTTTCATAGTTGAGATGGTAAAATCCTGGCTCCCCTCCCACCAAAACATTACGACTGTCGTAGGGAAAGATATTTTCAAAACCACTCACAATTTTATTTTTGAGCTCGGGTATATAATGCACCACAGGCTTGGGTGAGCTAAAATCTACCACACCTAGCATCTTTTCTTGCACAAACCAGATATTTCCCTTCGCATCTTCTTTTAAATAGCGAATGGGCTTTTCCTTGAATATTTCTGTATAAATTTTTGATTTGATAATGGCATCTTTAGAAAAGTCATAGACATAAATCCCCTTTGGAGTAGCAAAAACAATTTCATCTTTTATCTTGAATACATGGTTGTCTAGGTCGGTTGGCAAGCCTTCTTTTTTTGTGAAAAGCTTAATAGACTTATCTTGCATAGTGAATCTATACACCCCACGGTAGGGGTGAGATACCCAAATACTACTGCCATCTGTTTCTGTGTAGCGGCTCGACTCTTTAAAATTACGGCTAGAGTCTGTATCTACAAAACGCCCCTCATCTATTTCAAAAAAATGAATACCTAAGTAATTTCCCGCCATCATTTTGGGTGAAGGGCTTGGAGCTATCAGGCGGCAAGTCCAGTAGCCTGTAAATTGGGTAATGGGCTTGGCTTGTTGATTTGTAACAACAAATAACCCATCATCTCTTCCTGCCAGCAACTGCTTATCAATCACTGATAAGTTCCAGGTCAGTCCTTCAATAATGGTTTGAGGCTCTTCTGCAATGCTGCTCAGGTCAGTAGCCGACTGAGTGGGCAACCACAGCAAACCTGTAGAAAGAGCAAAATACAACGCATCATTGAGTATCTTTACATCATAGCCCGTCCCATTGTTAAATATTGAAGGGTTGATAAGTTTAATCGCGTTGTCGTAAGTAAAAAAAGCCAGTCCGTTATCTAATCCAGCCCAGACCTCATTGTGAGTACCTGCCAGCAGACACCGAACCGTGTTGTTGTGCATGCCATTTTTTGTAGAAATATTCTCCAGTACTTGACCCTCTGCCGATAGGCGGTAGATGCCATTGAAATAAGTACCTGCCAAAAATTCACCTTCCTCCAGAATAGCAAGGGCTGTAAAATGCTGATTGGCATTGATTTCATTAGATTTCAAGCGAAAAGGTGTTAATTTATTTTGCTTTAGTACATAGAGTCCGTTGCTTACTGTGCTGAGCAAACTACTACCATTTTGGTAATCTATCAAATCAGTTATGAAAAAATTAGGTGGCAGGGCTTCTTTGGGAATAAAGGGCTTCCAGACTTTATTTTGGTAGATGAGTAAGCCTTGCTGCCTATCAAGTGCTAATAGCTGCCCTTGGTGCTTATGCAACGAAAGCCACGAAGAATTGGCAGGATACACAGTCATTTGATTGTCTTTGAGCTTAAAAATCTTATCATTGGTTCTAAAAAAAACCTCTTCTCCCCTCACCTCAAGCTGCCATACATCTGTAAATCTTTGGTATTGTGCTGGTAGTAAGTGTTTCAAAGACGTAAATTGAAGCCTACCTACTTCATCTGGTGCAAAATAGCCTAGCTCATCTTGAGCACCTGCATACAGTTTCTCGCCACTACCAAAGCCAATAGACCGTAGTATGGTCTTATTTGGTACAGGATACAGCTGCCAGTTAGTGCCATTGTACACCAGCAAGCCCTCATTGTTGGCTATGTATAAGCGATTATTGACATCTTTGATGATGTCCCAATTTTGAGTGCCTGCTTCATACTTGTTTCTGGTAAAGCTGACTACCTCGGTTTGGCTTATCAAACCCTGCGAAAATCCTGCAAAGGTTTGCATAAGTAAGCCCAAATATAACACGAGCATTGGTAGCCAAAAAACAGCTTTTGAGCTAAAAAACCTTACTTGATGTAGTGATGATGTGTGCATACAGGCGCAAAAGTACATTTTTTTTCGCTGTGTAGTAGTATTGATGTAGTGTTTTTTTTGGAATTTCTTACACACTTAGGCATCTTTGCTTGTAAGTATCTAACAAAGATTATGATTTTTTTAAAAACAAGTCATATTTTACATAAAAAAATTATAATTCAAAAACTAATTATACGTGAACGCCAAATTGCTTTGCCATAGGATAAGCGAAATCAAGCACTTGAAGTATTTCTAGACTTATAAATTGATTCAACTTATTAAACAGTACTCATTCAAACATAAACTTTTCATCATGAAAAAACTAATTACACTCTTTATTGCGCTTTACCTGAGCCTTTTATGTGCACCAGCCCAACAATCAAGCGTTGCTGTCAAGAAAACGGCTGATGGCTACATGCTTGAAGCCAATGGAAATCCATTCTTTATCAATGGAATGAACTGGGATTACTTTCCGGTAGGTACTAACTTTAATTATAGTCTATGGAAACAACCCGATGACCTCGTGAGAGCTGCCCTAGACGCTGAGATGTCGTTATTGAAGAACATGGGTGTAAATGCTGTGCGTATGTACACAGGCGTACCTGCTCGCTGGATAGAGTATATCTACGACAAATATGGAATTTATACCATGCTTAATCATTCTTTTGGTAGGTACGGGCTTACGCTCAATGGAGCTTGGGTGCCCAATACAGATTATTCTAACCCCCTCGTAAAAGAACTCCTCCTAAAAGAAGTTACACAAATGGTACAAGAGTACCAAAACACCCCAGGTCTGTTACTGTTTTTATTAGGAAATGAAAACAACTACGGGCTCTTTTGGAGAGGAGCCGAAACTGAGGACATTCCTATCCAAGACCGACAGTCCACCAGAGATGCTGAGTTTATGTACAAACTCTTCAACGAGGCCTCAAAAGCCATGAAAGCAGTGAGCCAAAAACACCCCATTGCTATTTGTAATGGCGACCTTCTTTTCTTAGAAATAATCGCCAAAGAGTGTAAAGAGGTAGATATACTAGGCATCAATGTTTATCGTGGAGCTTCTTTTACAGACATGTTCGAGAGAGTCAGAAAAGAATATGACAAACCTATAGTTCTTACCGAATTTGGGGCAGATGCCTACAATACACAAGCTAACAAAGAAGATCAAGAGTACCAAGCTGAAATATTGCTCAGTAACTGGAAAGAAATCTATGCCAATGCCGCAGGTTTGGGCAAAAGTGGCAACTCACTCGGAGGTTTTACCTTTCAATTCAGTGATGGTTGGTGGAAAACTGGGCAGACCGTAGGGCTAGATGAGCATGATGCCACAGCCTCCTGGGCAAATGGCGGCTACCGAAATGACTTTGTAGAAGGACAAAATAACATGAACGAAGAGTGGTTTGGCATTTGTGCCAAAGGGCTTACAGACGAGCGAGGCACTTATGAACTCTACCCACGCGCCGCCTATTATGTCTTGAAAGATGCCCATACCTTCAACCCCTACACCACCAATAGCCAAGCAGCACTTTCATTGCTTGACAATGTATCTATAGCTGAGGCTATGCTCAAAGCTAGAGGCGACAAAGCCGCGCTAGAATCAAAAGACAAAGGAAAATTGTATCTGAGCGACCTACAAGCCAACTTCTATACTTTCAATACAGGTGGTAGCCTCATAAGTACACCTGCTTCTGCCGACCCTACAAGCAATACCTTTCCCTCAAGTACAGGTTTTGACCACATGCAGTCTTTCAATGTAGGCGTAACCGCAAGGCCTGCACCCAACATGAAGGCAAATGTGCAGTTCAATGTATTAGGAAATGTAGCCGTAAACCCCATCGACGAAGTATTTTATGAAAACAGAGGAAGGCCTATCACGGTAAATACACCTAACGGCCCCGAAGAAATCAACAATAATAGAATCCAGCTCTACAGAGCCAGTTATACTTGGGACGCAAAAGACTTTAAACTTACTGGTTTCTACCGTACTGGGCATTATCACTGGGGCTATGAAGGTGACTTCTTTGGGCTATATCCTGAGGCAAACTACGGACCCAACATAGACATCTACAACGGGCAAGCACCTTTTGGATTTGAAGTGGAAGGAAAAAGAGTTTTGAAGGGACTTACACTGGCTTTCGGACCTGAACTCTGGTGGGGAGCCAACCCAGCCATCTTAATAAAATATAGACGACAAATAGGTAAATTTGATGTAGCAGCCATATTTCACGAAGACCTAGTTCAGAGAACTGGGTTAGAAAGTTCTTTTGCTGTACCTACACCAAAAACAAGAAGAGCCTCTTTGAGTATCTCACGAAAATTCGAGAAGTTTACCTTTAATATTGGTGGGCTTTGGGGAGGACAACCACTCAACGGGCGTACTTTCCAAGTAATGAGAGATGGCGAAGCCTTCCAAAGCCAAATTAAGAGCAGCGACAACTTCGGTGGGAAAATCAAACTTACCTATGCCAGTGGAGCTTTCCAATGGTACGGATTGGCTTCGTATATGGGGCTAGTAGCCAATGGAGGATTTGACCAGACCCAGACCATCACAGGCTGGAGACTCAAAGATGTGGGTGCAGGTAATATGTACAATATCTTGACAGGTTTTGCTGTAAATGTGGGCAACTTACAGATTGCACCTAACTTCCTATTCCAAAAACCCATAGAAGGACCTGTGCCATCGGGTATGCTAGCACCTGCACGCCCACGAAATATCTTAGATGACCCCTTTGCCGTGAGAGGAAACAGAGAAACCATAGGCGGTGAGCTATTGCTTACTTATGACCCTACTCCTGCTACTTGGATGTACCAATGGGACAATGACCGTTCGGAAGATGCACCTTTTGCCGCCAGTCTGGGTTTTGTTTATCGCCACTTGCCCACCATACAAGATGCAGCCATCGGTGTTTTAGCCAATAGAAATCTTTTTGCCTTTCCTGGCTCTGCGCCTGCGCAAGACCTTTGGGAGGTCAATGCCAGAATTGTATCTAAGTTGCAGCCTAACTTTGGCTTCATTACTAATTTATATGCTGGCAATGGGCAAGCAAATGGTGATAGTGAAAGAACCATCAACCGCTACGGACTTGATGTACGCACCATTTTTAACAAATTTAAGCTCACTACCATTGCTAGGTTTGATGATTGGGGGCCTTTTGACTACCACCGCGACTTTAACCTTACCTTCCCCGTGCAGCTCATTGGCGACCTCTCTTACGAAATCAGTAAGCCTGATTGGTTTCTGCTCCCTGGCACCAGAATCGGAATTATGGCTACCTACCGAACCCTCGATAGATTCTCCAATAGATATTCACCCATAGAAAGCATTGATGCCTCAGGTGAGTTTGTACCTGACCCCGATGCCATCGGATTCCCTAATGGCAATGAATGGGAGATACGTACTTACATTCAAATAAATCTGAACAATTAAACACACCAAAATATCAGTGATTAAATATCCAATAAGTAAAAAGAAATATTATTAAAATGAAAAAAACACAATCAATTTACACATTCACGCTGCTCCTCATTGGATTATCTCTAATGCTGGGCTGCGAAAAAAGAGACATAGACGAACTGCAACCCCTCACCTTCCCTACTACAGGCGAGGTCTTTATAGATGATTTCACGGGTGATTTACAATATGCCGCCTTTGGAGGTTCAGATGTAACCGCCTTTCAAGTAGATAATCAAGTAACTTTTAATAACTCAAGACAATCTATGCGCTTTGCAGTGCCTGATGCAGATAGCCCTGACGGAGCTTTCGCTGGAGGTGTGTTTTTTAGCACCAGCGGACGAGACCTCTCAGGCTACAATGCACTCACCTTTTACATTAAAGCAAGTCAGCCTGTTTCTATTGGTGAGCTAGGTTTTGGAAATGACCTAGGAGAAAATAAATATGTAGTTACCCTGCCTAACCTACTTGTCAATACCAATTGGCAAAAAGTAATCCTCCCTATACCCGATGCTTCAAAGCTCGTAGGTGAAAAAGGTTTACTTTACTTTGCCGCTGGCCCAGACCCAGAAGAAGGCAGGGGTTATACCTTTTGGATTGATGAAGTAAAATACGAAAATCTATCTGACCTCGGCAGCCCAACAGGTATTATTCTGGAAGGGCAAAACCAAGTCATCAGTGATGCCGAAACAGGACAGATACTTAATATTGGTGGTTTGCAAGCAAAAGCAATTTTACCCAATGGTATCAATCAAGTAGTCAATATTTCGCCCTCTTATTTTGTATTTAGCTCTTCCGAGCCTGGTACTGCGGGAGTAGATGATAAAGGGGCTGTTTCAATCATAGATGCAGGCACCACAACCATCACTGCTACTTTAAACGGCGAAGAATCAGAAGGTTCATTAGAAATTACCTCAATAGGAGAACCCGTAGGCCCCGAAGAAGTCGCACCAATTCCACCAGCTCGCGATGCCGAAGATGTCATTTCATTGTATAGCAATGCTTACACCAATGTACCCATAGGCACTTGGAACGCACGCTACTTATTCTCGACAGTAGATGAGTTTTTTGTTCAAGTAGAAGGTGATGATGTAATACGCTACAAAAACCTTAACTTTGTAGGCATTGAGTTTTTTACTCCTACCGTAGATGCTTCAAGCATGGGCGTTTTACACATGGACATCTGGACTCCAGACCCTACCAATGCTCCCAACGAATTTAAAATACTTTTGGCAGACCTTGGCGCAAATGGCGCATTCGGAGGAGATGATGACTCAAACCATGAAATCACGATACCTAGCAACCAATTAAGCACTGGAGAATGGGTCAGCTTAGATATTCCGCTCTCTAGCTTTACAGGGCTTACTTCTCGTGCTAATTTAGGGCAAATGGTGCTTTCTGGCACATTGCCCAATATTTATATGGACAATGTGTATTTTTACAGAACTCCTGTAACACCACCTACCGCTGCTCCAGTACCTACTACGCCTGCCGAAGATGTGTCGTTTTCAATATTTAGTGATTCTTATGAAAATGTAGCAGGCACGGTCCTAGACCCTAACTGGGGACAACCTCAGCCAGGCTGGGCAGTAGAGCAAACTCAAATTGAAGGAAACAATACTTTACACTACATCAACTTCTTTTATCAAGGGCTGCTTATAGGTGGCGAAGGCAACAGCATAGATATTGCTAACGCTGACTTTCTTCACATTGATTATTATTCAGTAAATGCAAATGCACTGAATGTATATCTCATTAGTACTGATGGACAGGAAAGACCATTTGCGCTGAATGTACCTACTTCAGGTTGGAATAGTGTAGATATTCCTCTATCTGAATTTAATGGCATCAATTTTAGTGCAGTAAAGGAATTCAAATTTGATGGTGGTAGCCAGACTGATGATATTTTCTTAGACAATATTTATTTCTGGGATTCCCCAGCACCACCTGTAGTACCAGTAGTGGCTGCACCAACACCTACTGCAGATGCGGCAGATGTGCTTTCAATATTTAGTGATTCTTACCCCACTGTTCCTAATCCGATAGACCTTGCTCCTTATTGGGGACAGCAACCACAGGAAAACTGGTCAGTAACACAACCTTCTATTGCAGGAAATACGGCACTACATTATGCCAACTTTAGTTATCAGGGGTTAGACTTTGCAGGTAGCTTGCAAGATGTATCTACTTATGATGCTTTACATCTAAACTATTACTCTGCAAATGCTACAACACTAAGAGTTTTTCTTATCAGTAATCCTGGGCCTGGAGCAGCAGAAGCCTCATTCGATTTGACAGTACCTACCTCAGGTTGGAATACCGCAATCATTCCTTTATCTGATTTTACTAATGTTATTGGTGTATTGGATTTGAACAATATAGGTCAATTCAAATTTGATGGTGGCGATGGAAATCAGGATATTTTCCTAGATAATATTTACTTTGTCAGAGGTGGCGTCTGTCCCGCACCTCCCGCAGGCGACTTTATCGTGGACGGTAATTTTGAGGCAAATGCAGGTTGCTGGGAGCTTTTTGCCAACCAAGCAGGCACATCTACAACCATTGTAACCAATGAAAGCAATGGAGGTGGCACCAACTCAGCACGCATCAAAACTGCCCAAGGAGGCAACCCTGGCATCAAGCAAACACGCTTTGGAGTAGGCGTGATACAGCCCAATACTACGTATGTAGTAACCTTTGACATCCGCTCAGATGCTGCTGACCCAGTAGCGAATGGCTCTGTATTAAATGCTTTTACATTTTCTGAAGCTGCAGAAGGCTCAGGTACGGGGGCAGTACAGCATGCCCTAGTGCAAGGAGATGCAAATGTACCTAGCGCTTGGACAACCAGAACTTATACCTTTACTACCGCAGGCAATGTTGAAGGAGGCTTATCTCTCTTGATAGAGCTTATCGGTGGCGGTGAAACAACCACAGGTACAGTCTTCATAGACAATGTGTCGCTGAGAGCACAGTAAGCAAATACTTACACCCCTTGAACATCAATTTAGAAAAATAACGGTAGCACTTTCTTAGGAAAATGCTACCGCTCAATTAAGCAAAAGTGAGTAAAAAGCATTTAAAAGCTACTCACGCTGTCAGAAAAAATATTTTAAATCAAAAAAATTAAGACGAATATCATGAAAACAGAAAGTAAAATTGCAGTTTTTGTAGCACTTGGCTGGCTACTGCTGCTCACAGGCTGCGAGATAGACGCAGTACAAACCCTACCCGAAAGAAACTATGAACTTGTCTGGAGCGATGAATTTGAAGGAGCGGCGGGTACAGCACCCAGTCCTGATAACTGGGTATTTGACCTAGGCACGGGTGATAATGGCTGGGGCAATGGTGAGTTTCAGGTCTATACCAACAACCCCAACAACGTTGCCATGGACGGAAATGGAAACTTGCGCATCACTGCCATCAGAAACGCAGGACCAAGCTATACCTCGGGAAGAATCACCACCAAAGGAAAGGTTGAGCAGCAATATGGTAGAATTGAAGCACGCATCAAAACGCCCACAGGACCCGGCATCTGGCCTGCTTTCTGGATGTTAGGTGCTGATATTGATACAAACCCCTGGCCTCAAGCAGGCGAGATAGACATCATGGAGCAAAAAGGACAGCAATCTTTCATCACTTATGGCAGCGTACACGGGCCAGGCTACTCTGCGGGTGATGCCATCACAAAACCGTATGGATTGCAAGATGGGCGTTTTGATACAGATTTTTACATCTATGCCATCGAGTGGGGCGAAAACTACATTGATTTTTTTGTTGATGGCTTCTTATACAAAAGAGTTACCCCTTCTGATGTAACAGGAGAGTGGGTCTTTGACAAACCTTTTTACCTACTGCTCAATGTAGCCGTAGGCGGTACTTTTGTAGGTTTCCCTACCTCGGGTACACCCTTTCCGCAATCTATGTTTATAGATTATGTAAGGGTGTATAAGCAGATATAAACAAACTCATAGCCCACAACCCCCTAAATCCCCCTTTGGGGGACTTTTCAAACTTCCTCCCCCCGAGGGGAGAGCTGGGGTCAAACTTCCCCTTTGGGGGCTGTCGGACTGTTAGGTTTCACAGCAATTACTTGAATAAATTTCAAAACAAAAAAATATTGTATTATGACAAAGTTTAATGGTTTAATATCCAAAATAGGGTTGCTCTTTCTCAGCGCAATGCTCATAATGGGTTGCGATGAAGAGGAAGTAACTATCAACATTCCTATACCTACTGCCGTTGCACCCGCCCCGCCTGATAGAAGTGCAAATAGTGTAAAATCGCTTTACAGCAATGCCTACACCAATGGGCCTGTGGACACTTGGAGTAGCCCAAGGGCATCTTCTACCACAGAAGTATCTTTTATCCAAGTAGCAGGCGATGATGTGATACAGTACCGCAATCTTAATTTTGCAAGGGTCGAGTTCTCAAGCACTCCTATCAATGCAATGGATATGGATACCCTCCACATGGACATCTGGACTCCAGACCCTATCAGTGTAGGAAGTGTATTTAAAGTTCTTTTGATTGATTTTGGGGCAAATGGCGTGTTTAATGGAGGTGATGACTCTAGCCACGAAATTACGATTAGTAATTCCTCACTATCTTCTGGAAACTGGATAAGCCTAGATATTCCTCTTAGTAGTTTTACAGGACTTAGCTCTCGAGCGAACCTAGCCCAAATGGTACTTTCTGGCACATTGGCAAATCTATACATAGACAATGTCTATTTCTATGGTGAATCAGAAGTGCCACCGCCACCGCCACCAGCAGGCGCACCTACAGTAGCAGCCCCAACACCTACAGATCCTGCCGAAGAGGTGCTTTCTATTTTTAGCGATAGTTACGAAGATGTAGCAAATACCAACTTCAACCCTAACTGGGGACAATCTGGGTTTGGTACTGCTGGACAAATAGCCATTACAGGAAACAATACGCTGTCTTATCCTAATTTCAATTATCAAGGCATAGACATCGCTGGTGAAGGCAATAGTGTCAATGTATCTACTTATCAATCTCTACATTTAGATTATTACTCTACCAATGCCACAGCCCTCAACGTATTCTTAATTAGTAGTGGAGGTGTTGAAACACCCGTTGCACTGACTGTACCTACCTCTGGCTGGAGCAGCATTGACATTCCCTTGTCTTCATTTGCACCCGTAAATCTAGCTGAGGTTATTCAGTTCAAATTTGATGGCGGTGATGGCTCAACTACTATTTATTTAGATAATGTTTACTTCCATACCCTTGGTGGTGGAGGTGGTGGTAACAACTGCCCAACCCCTCCAGCAGGTGAGTTTATAGTAGATGGTGATTTTGAGGCAGATGCAGGCTGCTGGGAATTATTTGCCAACCAAACAGGCACATCTACAACCATTGTTACCAATGAAAGCAATGGTGGCGGAACGAACTCAGCACGCATCAAAACTGCGCGGGCAAGCAACCCTGCCATCAAGCAGACGCGCTTTGGTGTAGGAGTAATTCAGCCCAATACAACTTATGTAGTAAAATTTGATATACGCTCTGATGCAGGAGACCCTCTTGTTGCGAGTGCAGTATTAAACGCATTCGCATTTTCTGAATCTGCCGAAGGCTCTGATGGTGGAGCAGTACAGCACACGCTTGTTGGAGGAGACCCCAATGTGCCTAGTACTTGGACAACAAGGACTTACACCTTTACTACGGCGGCCAATGTTGCGGGGGGAGTATCTCTCTTGATAGAATTAGTTACAGGTGATGTCGAAGGGGCATCAGGTACTATTTTCATAGACAATGTATCTTTTAGAGCACAATAATACAATACAAGCCCACAGCCCCCTAAATCCCCCTTTGGGGGATTTCTACTTCCCTCAGGGGAGAGTTGGGTTAGGGTCAGAAACTCTCCCTTTGGGGGACTTTTTTGTGCTGTTTTTATAACTAATAACTAACAATAGATAATCAATAATGAACACCTTACAGAGCGTTGTCATCAACGAAGAGATTTTTTACAAAATCCCGAATGTGCAGTCTATGCGCCCCTTTTTTATGAGCATTGTGAGCGACTCCAATCACTGGCTATTCGTCTCGAGCAATGGCGGCATGAGTGCAGGAAGAAAAAACTCAGAGTTCGCCCTATTTCCTTACTATACTGATGACAAAATTACAGACATGGCAGAGGTTACGGGCAACAAAACCCTTCTTCGCCTGACAAAAGATGGAAAAAAAATCGTCTGGGAACCCTTCTCAGTGCGTAGTGAAGGGCATTTTTCAATTAGCAGAAATTTATACCAAAACCGCTTTGGCAACAAAGTCATTTTTGAGGAAATCAACCACGATATTCAGTTGAGCTTTCAATATGAATGGAACTCAAGCAATCTCTATGGCTTTGTAAAAAAATCTAAATTAGTCAATCATTCTGATGAAAAGCTACACATAGCGTTTTTGGACGGCCTGCAAAACATCATGCCCTATGGCGTGCCAAGCGATTTGCAAACTCGCACAAGTAACTTGGCTGATGCCTACAAACGCTCAGAGTTAGTGCCAGAAACAGGCTTGGGCTTATTTGCCCTCAGTGCCATCATTGTGGACAAAGCCGAGCCAAGTGAAGCCCTCAAAGCCAATGTAGCTTGGAGCATAGGCTTAGAAAAACCCTCTTACTTACTCTCTACACTACAACTTCAGCAATTTAGAAGAGGAGAGGAAATCACGCAAGAGCAAGACATTAAAGGTGAAAAAGGAGCTTATTTTGTAGCAGGTGAATGTACCCTTGAAGCAAATCAAGAAAAAAATTGGCTCACAGTGGCCAATGTCAATCAGACACAATCTGCTGTAGTTGCTTTGAATGAGCAAATCAAAAACGACAAAGAACTAGCCCATAAAGTCTTGGCAGATGCAAATACAGGAACAGAACGCCTTACCGCACTCAATGCAAGTGCCGATGCACTACAATATACCGCTGATGAGCTAAAAGATGCTAGGCATTTCTCTAATGCACTCTTCAACATCATGCGAGGGGGAATTTTTGATAACAATTACCAAATCGAGAAACAAGATTTTAGCAATTATCTAAAAAAAGCCAACAAGAAGGTTTTTGAAGATAGCCAAAGTATTTTAAATAGTTTAGGGGAAGTTTTCTCTGTTTTTGAACTGCAAAATACTGTTCCCCCTTCGGGGGCTGGGGGGCTTGACTTTAGAAGACTAGCCACCGAATACCTCCCCTTGAAATTTAGCCGAAGACACGGCGACCCAAGCCGCCCTTGGAATCAATTTTCTATCAATACCCATAGTGAAATTGATGGCTCAAAAATCTTAGATTATCAAGGAAATTGGCGTGATATATTTCAAAACTGGGAAGCTCTGGTGTACTCCTACCCTAGCTTCATTGAGGGCATGGTCTATAAGTTTTTGAATGCCTCTACTTTTGATGGCTACAATCCATACCGAGTTACTAAAGATGGCTTTGACTGGGAAACCATAGAGCCTGATAACCCTTGGTCTTATATTGGCTATTGGGGCGACCACCAAATTATCTATCTTTTGAAGTTCTTAGAATTTGCAGAGCGGCAAGCTGCGGGTACGATTGAGCAGCTTCTAAGTAAGAATGATTTTGTATATGCCAATGTGCCTTATGAAATAAAGCCTTACAGCGAAATCGTAAAAAACCCTAAGGATACCATTGTTTTTGCCCACGACAACGAGGCGAAAATTCATCAACGAATCAAAACTATCGGGGCTGATGGCACATTACTTACCAATCAATCCAATGAAATCCACCGTGTAAACTTTGCTGAGAAGATACTAGCAACATTACTTAGCAAACTATCTAACTTCATACCCGAAGGAGGTATCTGGATGAACACCCAAAGACCTGAGTGGAATGATGCCAACAATGCCCTCGTGGGCAACGGAGTTTCTATGGTTACGCTCTATTATCTGAGAAGATTCTTGAAATTTTTTCAGCCTATTTTGCAGCAAAGCAATGCAGAAAACTTAGAAGTTTCTGCTGAAATGCAAGCATTCTTTGCGCAAATGCTCACAACTTTTGAGCAGTACAAACCAGTACTTTCTGCCTCAATAGATGATGCCACAAGAAAGCAAATCACTGATGCCCTAGGAAATGCAGGCAGCAACTACCGAAGCCATATCTACAAAAAAGGGTTCAGCGGAGAGAAGAAAAGCGTTGCTACCAAAGAAGTTTCTAAGTTGATAAGTAATGCGCTTGAGTTTTTAGAACATTCTATCAAAGCCAACAAAAGAACAGACCACCTATACCACGCCTACAACTTGATGAGCTATCAGGAAAATGGCATCAAGATTACGTACCTGAGTGAAATGCTAGAGGGACAAGTGGCGGTATTGAGTGCGGGCTACCTCTCTCCTACCGAGGGCCTACAAGTGCTTGATGCTTTGCGAAGCAGTGCCTTGTATCGGGCTGACCAGAATAGCTACATCTTGTATCCTAATAAAAATCTACTAGGCTTCTTGCAGAAAAATAACATTCCCCAAAAATCATTGGAAGATTCGGCATTGCTTACAAAACTCTTGCAAGAAGGCAATACACGCATCACCGAAAAAGATGTGAAAGGGAACTTTCACTTTAACGGAAATTTCAAAAATGCTGGAGATTTGGCCATAGCCTTAGATGAATTAGATGAAAAATACCAACCCCTAGTAGCCACTGAAAGAGCGAAAGTGCTGCAAATATTTGAGGAAGTATTTAACCACAAAGAATTTACGGGCAGGTCAGGTACATTTTATGGCTATGAGGGCTTGGGGTCTATTTATTGGCACATGGTTTCTAAACTACTTTTGGCAGCACAAGAAACTTGCTTACAAGCCATTGCCCAAAATGCTGATGAGGCTACCATCAAACAACTAACTGCCCATTATTACGAAATCAATGCAGGAATTGGCGCACATAAATCACCTGAAGCCTATGGTGCCTTCCCTATCACGCCCTACTCGCACACGCCCCTAGGCAAAGGAGCGCAGCAGCCAGGCATGACAGGGCAGGTAAAAGAAGATATTTTGAGCAGAATAGGAGAACTGGGTGTGTTTGCAAAAGATGGAAAACTACACCTAGAGCCCCAAATCTTAAGAAGGGAAGAGTTTTTATCTGAAGAAAAAACAGTAAACTACTTTGATGTAAAAGGAGAAAAACAAAGCCTCAAAGTGCCTCAAAATGCACTGTTTTTTACAAAGTGCCAAGTGCCTATCATTTACGAGATAGCTGATTTTGAGGGAATAGAGATATTTGAGGGAGAACAATCCTCAAGAAAATATGCCCAGTCATTCCTGGATAGAGAAGATGCCGAGCAGATTTTTAAGAGAAATGGAAAAATCAGCTTGGTAAAAATCAAAGTAAAAAAAGAAAAATTGATTTAAACGCTGTAGCTGTAGCCAAAGGGCATGCCCTTTGGCTACAGCTACAGAAAACAGACCAAGAATTTAAAAAGCTATTTTTAACGACTTTGAAAACACATGGAGAAGCAAAATAAGTCCTCACAAAATGCTCAATACTTTACGTGGTATAAGATGACTCCCCCTTTGGAAGCCATAAGGCTTCTACTCTTATTTTTAATTATCATTGCTTTTCAGTCTTGCAATACTATGAATCAAACAAGAAAAAACATGACCGCTGCACAAATACTGGGAAATGCCGAGTACCTTGCCATCTCTTATGGCGGCTACCGCACCCAAAGCCGAAGAGTGCAGCCTACTATCGCCCAATTGAAGGAAGACCTCAAGATACTTTCAACCATGGGCGTTAAAATCATAAGAACTTACAACGTGCATCTTCCACACGCCATCAATGTAGTCAAGGCGATTGAAGAATTGAACCACGAAAGCCCTACTTTCGAGATGTATGTCATGCTAGGGGCTTGGATTGATTGTAAAAATGCTTTTACAGGATTTGAACCCGACCACAACGCAGAAAGTGAAAGAAATGCCACTGAAATAGCCCACACCGTAGAATTAGCCCAGAAATATCCAGAAATCATCAAAGTCATAGCCGTAGGCAATGAGGCGATGGTAAAATGGGCGACTGCCTACTTCGTGCAGCCTTGGGTGATTTTAAAATGGGTGACCCATTTGCAAGAATTAAAGAAAAAAGGCGAACTACCCAAAGATTTATGGATTACGAGTTCTGATAACTTTGCTTCTTGGGGCGGAGGCGACTCAGAATACCACATAGAAGACCTAAACAAACTCATCAAAGCCGTAGATTATCTCTCAATACACACCTACCCCATGCACGACACGCACTACAACCCTGTTTTTTGGGGAATCAGTGAAGCCGAAAGCAAAAAATCAAAAGAAGCGCAAATCGAGGCTGCTATGGAGCGGTCTTTACAATATGCCATCTCACAATACGATTCGGTCAAAAGCTATCTACAAAGCCTCAAGATAGAAAAACCCATTCATATAGGCGAAACAGGCTGGGCAAGTGCTTCTAATGAACTCTATGGCAATGAAGGCTCGAAAGCTACTGATGAATACAAGTCAGGTATTTTTTATAAAAAAATGAGGGATTGGACTAATAAAAATAAAATCTCCTGCTTTTATTTTGAAGCCTTTGATGAAGTATGGAAAGATGCAGGCAACCCGGGAGGCTCTGAAAATCACTTTGGGCTTTTTACTATAGATGGCAAAGCAAAATGGGTAATTTGGGACTTGGTGGACAAAGGAATTTTTAAAAACCTGAAAAGAGACGGAAATGCTATAGAAAAAACTTATCAAGGTGATTTTAAAAAATTATTAGATGAAGTGGAAATTCCGCCAATAAAAAATCTATCCCCCTAGCAGCCCCATAGCAACCCCTTAACCCCCGAAGGGAAGGCCCCCTAACCCCCAAAGGGAAGGCCCCCTAACCCCCGAAGGGGGAACTTTAATGACCAATGACCTAATGACTAATGACTAATGACTAATGACCAATGACCAAATGACCAATGACCAAATGACTAATTAACTAATGACCAATGACAAAAACGAATGATTATGAAAATGAAACTAAACATAGCACTACTTTTAACACTCAATCTTTTGATGATGAATTGCCAAAGTCAAAAAAGTCAAGAAAACAATCAAACTGAAGAAAACAAAGGCATGACCGTAGAAATCTATGAAACCTCAGCAAAAGGAAACAAGCTGACTAAACTCAAAGAAAGTGCAGCCTCAGACAGTGCCATCAAGATTGTATTAAAACCCGAAGAAAAATTCCAAAAGATTACAGGTTTTGGAGGCTCTTTTACAGAAAGCTCTGCTTATCTGCTCAACAAACTGGGCAAAGAAAATCGAGAGAAAGTCTTAAATGCTTATTTTAGCGAAGAAGGGGCAAATTATTCCCTCACACGCACGCACATCAGCTCTTGCGATTTTTCTCTCAGCAACTACACCTATGCCCCTACGCCCGATGAAGAGCTGAAAGATTTTAGCATCAAAGAAGATATGGAAGACCTTATCCCGATGATAAAAGATGCACAAAAAATCTCCAAAGAGGGCTTCAAAATTATTTCTTCGCCTTGGACTGCCCCGCCATGGATGAAAGACAACAACAACTGGGTGGGAGGAAAATTACTGTCCAAATACAATGATGCTTGGGCTTTATTTTATGCCAAATACCTCACCGAATATAAAAAACAAGGGATTGATATCTGGGCTATTACGGTCATCAATGAACCCCATGGCAACGGCAATAATTGGGAAAGTATGCTCTTCTCACCCAAAGAAATGACCAATTTTGTGCAAGATTTCTTAGGCCCCAAACTAGAAAAAGAGGGTTATGGCAGCACAAAAATACTAGGCTATGACCAAAACCGAGCTGGACTTAAAGAATGGGTAGATGAGATGTTTCGTGATGAAAAAGCCTCAAAGTATTTTGCTGGTACAGCCATTCACTGGTACGAAAGCACTTATGATTACTTTCCCAAAGATTTGCAATATGCCCACAAAAAAGCACCCGAAAAGCACCTCATTCAAACTGAAGCCTGTATAGATGCTGAAGTTCCCAAATGGCAAGATGATGCTTGGTATTGGAGCAAAGAAGCTACTGACTGGGGCTGGGACTGGGCTGCCGAAGAGGAGAAATACCTGCACCCCAAATACGTGCCTACCTATCGTTATGCTCGTGATATAATTGGCTGCCTCAACAACTATGTAGATGGCTGGGTGGACTGGAACATGGTGCTAGACACAAAGGGTGGACCCAACTGGTTCAAAAACTGGTGCGTAGCACCCGTCATTGTCGACCCTGACAAAGATGAAGTGTATCTCACGCCACTCTACTATGTAATGGCACATTTCAGTAAATTTATCCGCCCTGGTGCAGTCCGCATAGGTTTTGAAAACTCAGATGAAAATCTGATGGCTACCGCCGCCCAAAATCCTGATGGCTCTATTGCAGTGGTGCTGCTTAATCAAAGCGAAAAAGCACAAACTATCAATTTAGAACTAGCAAAAAAACAAATAACTATTCAGATTGATGCACAAGCAGTGCAGACAATACTTATCAAGTCTTAATTTATGTATAAACTTTAAAATACCTCACAAATTATGAAGACAGAAACTGCTACCCTCACTACGCACAGCCAAGTACCTTTTGGGCAAAAAATCGCATTTGGTATGGGAATGTTGGCAAACCAAATGTTCCCTGCCATACTAGGTATATTTATGGTGGTATTAATCCAAAATCTTGGCTTTCCAGGCTGGATGCTGGGGATTATTTATTTTTTACCTAGGGTTTTTGATTCTATCACAGATCCCATTATGGGCTTTATTTCAGATAATACAAAATCGAGGTGGGGCCGTAGGCGGCAATATGTTTTCATAGGAGCAATCATTATGGGTATTTCTTTTATCATCATGTGGCAGCTCTATAAGGAAGATGGTGTTCAGTTTAATTTTATCTACTTCTTACTTTGGTCTTTTGTGTTTTATTTGGGGCTAACCATTTTTAGTGTACCTTATGTAGCCATGGGCTACGAAATGAGTGATGATTTCCATGAGCGCACCAATATTATGGCGGTTTCTCAGTGGATAGGGCAATGGGCTTGGGTAATTGCACCTTGGTTTTGGGTGATTATGTATGACCCTGCTTGGTTTCCTACCGCAGAGGCAGCTACTAGGCAGTTGGCATTTTGGGTAGGGATTCCTTGTATGCTTTGTGCTATGATTCCAGCTTTTTTTATCAAAAGTGAATCTACACTCAATGAGAACTACTCTCCACTGACCATCAGCAACATTGGCGGCAGTTTGAAAGAAATCTTGGCAGGCTTTAAAGAGGCTTTTCAGTCTGCTCCTTTCAGAAAATTATGTATTTCTACTTTCTTCATCTTCAATGCCTTCAATACAGTAGCTGCTTTCTCCTTCTTTATCGTGGTGCATTACCTCTTTCGTGGAGATGCCGAGGCTGCGGGCATTTGGACACCCCTATTTGGTAGCCTTGGGGCAGTAGTAACTACCTTTATTGTTATCCCAATTGTGGCCAAAATGTCAAAAAGCATGGGCAAGAAGAATGCCTTTTTGCTCTCACAGGGTATCTCCATCATTGGCTACATTCTTTTGTGGTTTTTGTTCATACCAGGCAAGCCTTATATGTTTATTTTTGCTTTGCCTTTTTTTTCTTTTGGAATTGGAAGTTTGTTTACCCTTATGATGTCTATGACCTCTGATGTGATAGACCTAGACGAGCTGCAAAGTGGTAAACGCCGAGAAGGTGTTTTTGGGGCAATTTATTGGTGGATGGTCAAGTTTGGGCTTGCCATAGCAGGTGCTTTGAGCGGTATTATCCTTGATGTAGTAGGGTTTAATGCAGACATCAGCCCACAAAGCGAGGCCACACTCATAGGTCTAAGGGCATTTTATTCTGGTGTACCTATCCTAGGTACACTCATAGCCATTACAGTAATGTGGAATTATGATGTAGATGAGGCACGCGCCAGAGAGGTAAGTGCCGAATTGGTAAGGCGAAAAGCCAAACCAACAGGCTCATCTTATTACAAAGGCATTAAACTGGATTTATTAGAGAGTGCCGTATTAGCCTTTGACAGTTCCGTAAGCACAGATTTCTCTCAAAAAAGTAAAGAAGAAATACGAAGCCTCTTTATACAATCATTGAACAGCCAAGTGCATGGCTTCTGTTTTAGCCCTTATCTAGAGCACCAAATCATTGGAGATATACTAAGCGAAATGCAAATTCGCCAGCGTATGCAAGTCATTCAGCCCTACACTCAGTGGGTACGCTCCTTTTCTTGTACCGAGGGCAATGAGTTCATTCCCATAGTAGCCAAAAAGCAAGGGCTAAAGACCTTGGCAGGAGCTTGGATTAGCAACGACAAGGCTAACAATGAACTGGAAATCAATAACTTAATAGAACTCGCCCAAGCTGGCCACGTTGATATTGCCGCCGTAGGTAATGAGGTCTTGCTAAGAGGCGAACTCCCTATAGAAGAGCTAATCGCTTACATTAAAAATGTAAAGACAGCCCTTCCCGACCTCCCAATAGGCTGTGTGGATACTTATTATCAATTTGATAAATACCCCGAACTGGTAGAAATCTGTGATGTAGTGCTTGCCAACTGCTACCCTTTCTGGGAAGGATACGACATCAAGGAAGCCAGTACTTATTTACAAAGAATGTATGCTTTTGTAGAGAAAGCTGCCAAAGGAAAGCAAGTAATCATAACAGAGACAGGTTGGCCCAGCCAAGGCAACCCCGTTCATCAGGCAGTTCCTTCAAGAGCCAATGTCATGCAATATTTCATTGACCTCAACAAGTGGAGTAAAAAACATAATGTACCGTTATTTTACTTCTCTTCTTTTGATGAGGCTTGGAAAGTACACCACGAAGGAGACATCGGGCAACGATGGGGTATCTGGGATAAAAATGAACAATTGAAATACAAAGCCCCCCAACCCCCGAGGGGAGAGTCTTTGACTTCACCCCAATCTTCCCCTCAGGGGAAGGTGGGCTAAAAAGTTCCCCCTCTGGGGGTCAGGGGCTGATTAATAACTAACTACTAATCTTTATGTCATTTAGAAATGCAAAAGTGATGAACCTTACGGGGGTTCACCAAGACAATTTAAGCGAAAAGGCACTCTTAGACCTTTACAATGAAACACTCGCGGCGGGTGTGCATGGTTTGTGCTTTAGCCTTTATGAAGACGGGCAAAAGCCAGGCGACATCATCTCAGAAGAACAAGTAAGAAGGCGCATGGCAATTATCAAGCCTTACACGCAATGGGTGCGTTCTTTCTCTTGCACAGAAGGCAATGAATTTATCCCTAAAATTGCCAAAGAGATGGGACTCAAAACCTTGGTAGGGGCTTGGCTGGGCAAAGATGACGAAATCAATCAGCGCGAAACTGCTGGACTGATTGAGTTGGCAAAGGAGGGCTATGTGGATATTGCGGCCGTAGGCAATGAGGTGATGTACCGAAAAGACCTAACCGAAGATGAGCTACTTGAGTTTATCCACCATGTGAAAAATGCCCTACCTAGCAATGTACCAGTAGGCTATGTAGATGCTTACTATGAGTTTGCACACCGCCCACGTATTACGGAGGCTTGTGATGTGATTCTTTCTAACTGTTACCCTTTCTGGGAGGGCTGTCATTGCGATTATTCGCTGCCTTATATGAAAGACATGTACCACCAAGCTCTCCGTGCTGGCAATGGCAAGAAGGTCATCATCACCGAAACGGGCTGGCCCAGTCAAGGCACTAGCCTGCAAGGTGCAACGCCCTCGGAAGAGAACTTTATGAAGTACTTTATCAATACGCAGCAATGGTACAAGCAAGAAAACATTGAGATTTTCTATTTCTCTTCTTTTGATGAGGCTTGGAAGGTAGGTGCTGAGGGTGATGTAGGTGCTTACTGGGGTATCTGGGATAAAAATGAGGAGTTGAAGTTTTAAGCAACTTTGGAACTTGACTAAGAAGGGTGGATAGACAAGATTTCAGGATTTGCAGGAGGGGTATTTATGAGTACCCCTCTCCCATTTGTGCTGTAGTCTTATCTAAAAACTATCAAAAGAAAATTACAGTTCTCTGACTTCCATAAAAGCCCACAATAGTATTTCTTATCTACTCAACCCCGAAACTCTCAAAATTGAAGCCTGTTTCTATGCCTGCGCCTTTGGCAAGCACATCAATTAAAATGCTGACCTACCCAAACTTTTAGCTGTTCTGCATATTTGAAATCCCCTCCATCATGAATGAAACGTTTTTTGAGATTGTTTACTTCGTATCCACCAAATCTTGTTTTTTCTAGCGCATTGTAAAACTCGTAAATATCCCCACGGTCTATTAAATCAATCAAGTATTCTTTGCTCAAGCTACTCACTTTTACAATCCCTTGCAACAAGACAGCTATTTCTACGTCATCTGTACTTTCGGCACATTCTCTTGTTGTCTTGCCTTTTTCTTGGAATTTCAGCAAGGTCTGATAATCATGCAAATAAGGCTTTGCACTGGTTTTGCACAATGCACAAACACAAGGTACTTTTTCCTTCAAAGGTGGATTTTTCAAAGTCTTGTGAATGTAATCAATGTGTGAACGGATAAGTAATAATAGCCCTTCGGGATTTCTACCCCAAAGTTCTATTTTGATTTGTGATTCTACCTCGTTTAATATGATGCGAGCTTCTGTGTGTTGCTCATATTCTAAAATTACTCCATAACGCCAGAACCAATCTTTTTTGATGTGGTGATGCAAGCGACAAATCAAACGGCTTAAAATGCCTTTGGGCATAAAGTCGTAATGATACTCAAAGCGCAAGTTTTTTTCTGTATTTTGTGGTGTAAAACGCTCTACTTCTTCTGAGAGTTCTATGGGCAAACCATCAGGTACGATATAGGTATCGCTTTCTTGGAACTGAAAGATGAGTTCAAATTTTTTCATCAATTCCAACAAAAAATCATGCTTGAACTCAAAGCGTTCATTGTCCCATATCTCGTCTAAGTTTTGCTTATCAAAACGCCCTGCCTTGACTTTTTTGGTGTCAATCAGGCAATAAGCAGCATCTATTGCCCATTCAGATTTAAGCACTACGGTATTTTTGAGGGAAGTATCTTTGGAAAAATGTAAGATAATACCCAATTCGTGTAGTTGGTCGCTTAGAAAAAAAGCCTCTTCTTTGCTCAAGCTATTGTCCGTGCAGATTTTGAGGTATTCTTTGAGTTCGAGGTATTCTTCTTGGTGATTTTCTAAAATCTCACGGATTTTGAAGCGGTCGGGATTCCATTTTGCTTTGGTATTGGGCAGTTCTTTGAGCTTAATTTGAATGACTTTGCGTAGCTCGTCAATGCCCTGCCCCGTTTTGCAAGAAGTTTTATAAAAATCTATGATATGCGGAAATTTGGCTTTCCAATCTTTCTGATTGACTTCGCTTTCATAGACATCTATCTTATTTTGTACTACCAAAATAGGGGCATTTTCCGAAAGCAAAGAAACAATACTGAGCCAATACTCAAATTTAGATTCTTGCTCACCTTTGCGAGTTTCCCACACAAAAAGATTCAAGGAGTTTTTTGCCAAAAAGAACTGATGTGTATTGTAGTTTTCTTTTTGCCCTGCAAAATCCCAGATATTTGCTCTAAACTCTGTTCTTTCTAACTCGTTTTCCAAAGGAAAAACCCAAGTGTTTTTCTAAGTCAAATATTTGTTGTGGTTTCATTTTTTATTGCTTTTTGAGGGTTTGTAATTTTTCCCAGTCCTTGTCTGTTTCCTCAAAGACAAGAGCGAATATTTTTCTAAATCAAGTATTTGTTTACTTACAAATAACTTTGAATAATAAAATGAAAAACACCTACAACCTGTTTTACGTCTGTATAAGTTTTTTTGTCAATATAAAAAACATTATGCTCAAAACGCAAAAACTTCCATTCTAAGCCATCAGTAGCACAGCCATACAAAATAGGAAAGTTTTTTCCTTCCATTTCATTGAATAGTTTTGCCCCATAAAGTTGTGCGGCACATTGTGCTATGCCGTAATCCATATCCTCATCTTTTGCTTCCACTAACGAAATGATAGGACTTTCTAAATACGCACTCTGACCCACAAGCGTAAGAAAAAAATCACATTCTCCCGCTAAGTCTTTTTCGCTATCAACCGATAATTCTTCTCCTGAAAATAAGGTAACATTTTCTTGAAAATGTTGAGCAATCTCCAACAAAATGGGGGAAACTATCCGCTCCGATTTTGCTTTTTCGTTGCGAAGCGGGAAAACCTCTGCAATACGCAAACTTTGTAATAACCAATCGCTTACCTCCACTGACTCGATATTTTCAAATAAATCAGTCCTACGTGCCAAAAGCCCAAATTTTTTGGTTACTTGTTCTATTTTTTTGTAATTGCTATACCCCATACATGTATTTTTTATTTGCACAACATAACGTTTTTATTGTTTTTTGAGTTCCTTCAAAATAAAATTCTGTAATTCTTCTTCGGTAGGCAGTTGTACTTTGTATTTAGAGATAAAAAGGTCATTGCCTTGCGTGGGCATTGCATAACGCACAAGAGCCTCTTTTTTGTCCGTAACCAACAAAATACCAATCGGCGGATTGTCGCTTTCTTCTTTTATTTCGGCTTGGTAGTAGTTGAGGTAAGTTTGCAATTGGGCGATGTGTCCCGTTTGCATTTTATCCACTTTGAGTTCTATCAATACGTGGCATTTGAGCAACCGGTGGTAGAAAACCAAGTCTATGAAAAAATACTCCTCTCCTATCAAAATACGTTTTTGTCTTGCCTCAAAACAAAAACCATTGCCCAATTCCAAAATAAAATCTTGTAAATGGACAATCAAAGCACTTTCTAAGTCCTTTTCATCAAAGCTTTGCTGCGGACCTAGCCCTAAAAACTCAAACACATACATATCTTTGATGGCTTCTTGCGGAGTTTGTACGGCGATGGCTTGTCTGATTTTCTCAAAGCTAAGGTCTTTATCTGCAGACAAGCCCAAGCGTTCATAAGAAAGCGTATTGATTTGCCTTTCCAACTCTCGCACTGAAGGCGTGGTTTTGAGGGTAAGCATTTCGTAATAGCGGCGTTGCTTGGGGTTTTCTATGGTCATCAAAACTGCAAGGTGAGAGAATGAAACTCTTTGCAGAAGTAACTTTGCAAAATCAACTTCCTGATTTTCAGCATTTAGCAATTCGACAGACAGTGTCTGTCGAATTGACTCGAGCAGGATATTTTGTCCAATAACGAAGTTGAATAGAGGATAAGTCAAATACAGTTTTCTGCACTTTTTCAGCTCCGTAGTTCGTAACCCCTTAATTTTTTTAAGGTTTTGGGCTAAGGTGCTGAAAAGTTTAGTACCATATTTTGCTCGGTCATTGCCATTTTGTTCGTACTCAACAATGTACGCACCGATGCACCAATTCTGAATGGTGAGGGATTGATTGACACTCTGAACGGCTTTTGCTTGCAGTTCTGCGTGCGTCTGGGTGATATTTTCTAGTAGGTCTTGAAATTTCATTTTTTGTTTAGTGGTTGTATTGTTAGTTTGTCATTTGTGTAAACACCCTAAGGGTTTCAGAAACCCTTAGGATGTAGGTTCTTGTCCGCAAAATAAGGATTTTTATTGTTTTTTGAGCAAGGGGACTTAGAAAATATTTCGATTTGCCAGAAAGTGTCTGGCAAATTAAACGTTATTTAGACACCCTAAGGGTTTTGGAAACCCTTAGGGTGTCTAAACAAGATGTAATCCAACTCAGAAAAAATCCTCCATCTCTAGCACCAGACTTTCGTCAATGGGCATATTCTTGTGATAATCCGTAAAGTCTGCCTGATTTCCGAAGTCATCTATTATTTTTTCACGACTTAGTTTACTGTTTTTGCTGCTCAAATACGAATGATAAGAAGTATGTGGCCAGTCGTCTATGTCTTTGACAATTTTATGGTGCACGGCGTTTTTGTGAATATAATGCACCACATTGTTGAGATAATTAGGTGTGGCTACTTCTTTTCTTCCAAAGCTCTGGATAAAAAGTGAGCCTCTCCTGCTTTCTTGCTTGCAAATAGCTTTGGCATAAGCATTTTGAAAAGTACCTACTTTGTGCGCCAGTTTATCCGAAAGCCTCATTTTTGATTTATTCAGATGCATAAGGGGCTGTTCTAGCTCTGAAAATGTACGCACTTTGACCAAAAAATGAAAGTGATTGGGTAACAGGCAATAACAGTAAGTCTCAAAAATATTGTGCAGATGCTCAGCATATTTTTCTAAAAAGTAACCATAGTTTCGCTGCTGAAAAAATAGATTATCATTCCCTATAGCATGATGATAGTAGTGGTAGATTTTTTCAGGCTCGAGAGGTGCTCTCTTGTTTCCCATACAGTTGGATTTATTGTTTACTGACGGCTATTGATATACTTTAGTTTGCAATATAATACTTTTTACTATTTTTAAGTCTGTGCAAAATAAAAATATCGAAGTTTACATCCTAAGGATTTCTAAAACCCTTAGGATATAGTAAAGACAAGACATTTGCAGGATAAAACTTTTTATTATTTTTAAGTCTGTGCAAAATAAAAATATCGAAGTTTACATCCTAAGGGTTTCTAAAACCCTTAGGATATTTTAAAGACAAGCCGCTTGCAGAATAAAACTTTTTATTATTTTTAACTTAGGTTTCGCTAGGTTGAGCCTCATCAAAAAAGATTTGTATATTCGCT
>CAYZQI010000004.1:0-73607 GCA_964480455.1 uncultured Cytophagaceae bacterium | reverse complement strand
CCCTCTACCCAAGCGATTTTCTCAAAATTGAGGGCATCTGTGCTTTTTTCTACTTCAAAACCTGCATTGTTTTCTTCGGAAATAGTTGTCCAGCGAAGCTGTACGTCTGCGTTGAGGCGTTGGGCATCAAAAGAAAGCAAACGAATGGGAAGCGGTGTATTGTTCTGAGCAATCACTATTTGGCTGAAACTTGTAATGCCCGAGAACTCTAAGTAATTTTCTTCGGTATTAACGGCACTTGCCTCAAAGCTCTGCCAAGCCTCTGTATCCGCATTGGAGGTACGTTTGTAAAGACTGTAATTGCCCACATTGTTGTTGATTAAAAACGCTTCGGGTAGATAGAATCGCAAAGTCATTTCGCTCAGGTTGTCTTTATTACCAAAGTTATTGATTACCCAGTAATCTTCGTGTTTGGTAGCTCCTGCTGCGGGGTCTGTTCCGCTAGGATTTACACCTTCTAACTTGCTGACTACCAGCTCTCCTAGCGGTGCAGTAGCTCCAAATTGAACCCTAACATTTGTATTGTCAAAGTTTACACTTTGATTAGCTGTGCCGTTAGCCCTGGCTGAGATACCCCCAGCTATGGGCAATGTAGCCTCTATACGATTAGCGTTTTGCATACCTGCGCTCCAAGTAGCTTCTATTTCACCTACTAAGTCAGTATGGGCGGTGCCTGTTTCTTCATTGAACTGTAGATAGCTTACCAAGCCTGCTTCTTTGCTTGTAAGGGTAAGGTGCATATTCTCTCTGATTTGTGCCTGTGTGCGGGCTACTCCCCAGATACGCACCTCGTCCATTTGTCCATTGAAAAAGCGATTGGCAGCGGTAGCGTTGGCACCTATCATTACTTGGTTGTTGTTGTTATTTATTACTTGGTTTACATTAGATGTTCCTTCTAGCACTCCATCAATATAAATTTGAAGCTGTGTACCAGTGTAAACTCCAGCTATGTGGTGCCATTTGCCATCATTGATTTCGGTAGTGCTGTTTACTTGCCTTGTACCTGTACCATTGTTGATGGCAAAGTTTATCAGGTTGGTTTCGTTGTTGCGGTGCAAACGCCAGCTATTGTCGCCTTTGGTAACAATGGCCTGCCAGGCACGGTCAAAAGCGGTGATTTTTACCCATGTTTCTACGGTTACTTGATTGGTAAAATCAAACTTGGCTTCTTCTGTAAGGGTCAAGAAATCATTTACGCCATCAAAATTGAGTGCATTGCCTGCCCTGCGGCTCACTTGGCTAATATTGCGTACTGTTGCAGAAGCAAGCGGATTGTCATTGCTAAGGATAGCTTGGGTGATTCTTGCCTGTGCAAAAGTAGCTCCTAATTGATTGCCATTTTCGGCATCTTCGGCTACATCATATACTAGCCAAAAATAATTAATCCCCTGCTCGAGCATAAGGTTAAAGCTATCAAAAGTGAAGCTACCCGTTGGGTTTTCTATGCTACTTACAAGCTGTGCTTGGCTGAAAGTGCCATTTAAGCCTGTGTAGTAGAGTTTTGCACGCTCAATGTTTGATGCCTGAGTAGTTCCCTCAGTACCAAAGGTAAAAGATTGGGCGGCATTTTGGCTAAAATTGGGTAGTTCTACACGCATCATCACACGGTCTTGCACCCCAGCTAACACTTGAGTAATGGGTTGTGGTGTGAGCTTGAAAGTAGGCGTAAACGGAACAATCTCTATGGCATTGATGAGGGCATTATTAGTAACATTTCTGAAACGGATGGTAAGCAACTCATCTGTTACATTGATATAAAACTCCTCTTGAATCGCCTTGGCACTGCCTCCAGCTTTTTCAAATACATCAAAATTTGTCAATCTCCTTACGCCTTCTATGTCCACATGAAATCTTCTGCTGCCTACACCTCCAGCTACCGCCACATCAAAGTAATTTTCAGAAAAATGCAGCACTACTTTATAAGTACCATTCACAACGGGAATGTTGTAGGTAGAAGCTCCATAACGCTCAGTTCTATAAAGAACATCATCATCAGTATTGGCAATCTCAAGGTTTGCAGCATGGTTAAAGATGTTACCATTGCTTACATAGGTATCATTAATGAAGGTATTGCCAGCCACGC
Source organism: uncultured Cytophagaceae bacterium (assembly GCA_964480455.1). GTDB lineage: Bacteria > Bacteroidota > Bacteroidia > Cytophagales > Microscillaceae > JAABSX01. The sequence goes on along the minus strand of CAYZQI010000004.1, from coordinate 71,524 downwards.
TTTCATAAGCAGCACCTGTGTTTTTACCTGTATTGATTCTAAAAGTAGATAGTGTAGTAGGTTCTATGAGTGTAATTCTGAATACATCAAAAACACTCAATCCTTGTGCATCAGTGGCGGTTACTTTGATGTCAATAAAGTTCGGGTCGACTTGGTATTGCGAAGCAAAACCGGAGAAAGTAGCCGTAGCAGGATCAAAGCTAATCCAACTTGGTAAAGGCAAGCCATTGATGAGTGTAGCAGTATAACTCAAGGTGGCATCTTGCAAATCAGAGAAAGCATTTTGTGGCACTGTAATCTGAAAAGGATTTGCCAAATCAGGGTCATAAGGCAAGGTATAATCTACCAAAGGATTGACCAGTATGGGTGGTGTATTGCTGCCCACGGGGATTACCTCAATGGCACTAATTTTGGCATTGTCGGTTATTCTTTGGAAATTGATGTTCAATTGTCCATCTGCTACATTCACATAAAATGAACGCTGAATGGCTTTGGCTGCACCGCCTGCCTGCGCAAAAATATCAAAATCGCTCAATACTCTTTCACCTTCTAAATTGACGTGAAAAACTCGGCTGCCTGCGCCTCCAGCACGCCCACCTACTCCAAAGTAAATTTCAGCAAAGTGCAAAATCACTTGGTAATTGCCATTGCTTACATTCAAGTTATAGCTAAAATTATTGCCATAACGCTCGCTTCTGTGAAGTGCATCATTGTCTGTATTTTCTATCTCAAGCGTGCCTGCTGCTGTAAAAGGTGTAGAGGGAGTTGTAAAGCCTGCATCTGCCGTAAATGCTGCCCCTTCTGTACTAGTAAAAGCTGCTCCGCCTGTATTGATGCGGTAGCTGGCAATAGGAGGGCCTGAAAGTAGTCTGATTTTTAAGATATTAGAAAGTTGGCTGGTACTTCCATCAGGATTTACAGCTACTGCCACAAGGTAGTGGATTCCTGTATCAGTATTGCCTGCGTCTGTTCTCTCCAAAGTGATGTTGAGGTCTGCCAAGCCATTGTTATCCAAGGTTGCACTCTGCTCACTGATGATTTGCAAGAGTTGATTGGCTTGGTAAGGCTGCAAGTTGAACCCACCTCCAGGAACGTTCTCTGTAAACAAACCGCTTTCAAGTACCAATAGCTTTACATTTGCACCATTTGCCCCCGTGATTCTGATGATATGGTTAGGAATACTGGTGTCAGTCTGTTCGCTGTTTAGGTCTAAGGCACTAATTCCTACCGGAATTTGATTGTTTTGATTGAATAAATTATGGCTGCTTCCTAACTCGCTATTTTCTTTGAATAGCTGTCCTATATGTCCTGAGCCATCATCAAATATTACAGAAGCCGTTGTGCCTAGCAGTTCTAAACCCGATACTCGTCCTGTTTCGTTATCAGGGCTAGTACCTTTGATAGAAGCAGGGTCTGTATCCAGTGAAAACTCAAAAGTGTCGCCCACTTCAAAATTATTAAAAGTAAGGATAAGCTGTGTATAACCATTGTTTACATCTCCTAAAAGTGGATTAGCAAATTGATGATTGATAAAACCTGTTTCGCTTTCGCCACTCTGAATGGTAAAAGGCTGTGCAGTAGCTTTGTCTTGAATGGCATTGGCAGGGTCAAAAACCATATCAGGAAAAACGCTGGTGCTGAGGTCTATCACTACTTGAGTGATTTTTTGCCCCTCAGCAGAGGAGTTGGCAATGCGGAAGCTATTGTCAGCTGTAGTAGAAGAGTTGATTTGATTACCTGAATTAATCACCAGACTTGCCGCCGAAGTAGAAGGTGTAGGAATAACTTTGAAAAACTCCCACGTTGCGCCAATGGGTGTGCCTGTAGCTGCGGTTGAAACTACCCCAGTAGCTACTACGCCACTGAGCCAAGTGGCGGGTACTGCAATGGGCGAACCCACCAAAACCTTCGCCCCTTCGTCTATGGCATAAGCAGGTTGTATTTGGTTGGTTGCTTTGTCCACCATTAAATACAAGTGAATATTTTGTTTGCCCAAAATATCAGCAGGATAAAGCGTATTGATTTGCACTTCATCATTCAATTCATACACTATACGGATTCCTCCTGCGCCATTGTTGGCATCAGTCAAGATTTTAAGGTAATTGAATTGGTCGCCTCTGCCTAGGTGCAAGCCCATATTCTGATTGCTCATTTGTGCAAGCGGTAGGTTTTCAAAAGGCTTTGCTGCGACAGTATAAAAAGTATAATTGCCTGGATAAGCCCCTACATTGACCCCAAACTGAAAGCCGTAATCTTGGTTATTCTGTGCGGCAAGTGCTGTACCTGAAGTAGTGTTGCTCACCGTAAAAAGTCCCCCCGTACCGATTACAGTCATATTGTCTATGTCAAATAAATTTTCGTAGTTGTCTTGGTTATTAATCATCAAGCCCGAAAAGCCCGAATTGAGGATATAACCTGCCAATTCGCTGTTGGTAGCTTCCCACTCATACAGCACGGGAATAAAAGTATTTGAACCGTTCTGATTGTCGAGGGCAAAAGCATCAAGTTCATCTAAAATGCCATCATTGTCATCATCGGGGTCGTTAAGGTCTGAAAGCAAATCGCCGTCCCAGTCATTGGGGATACTCGCAGGCGAGCAGGGGTCAGTGCCATTGTCTATCTCGTCTTGGTTAGTAAACCCATCATTGTCAAAGTCTTCATTAGGGAAGTCAGCGGGGTCTCTCAATACACACTCATTGAAATCGTTGGGTTCTAGTACGGTGATTTTATTTTGGGTGTATTCAGCAATCCAGATAGTACCCGGAAAGAGGTCTGTATCATTTTGGGCAGTTACATCTAAGATGTTCCAAGTACCGAAGCCATCGGCAAGGTGTATCACACCATTGATGCCCGAGCCATTGTGTGGCAGGTCGTGGTTGAGGTCTGTACCAGCAGCATTGAGGGCTACTCTGTATAGAATACCATTGAAAGATGTGCCTAAGATATTGCCTTTCATGGCATTGCCAAAGTTAGAGGCAGTATATTCTACTAGCCCATTGGTAGAACCCATTACGCCAAAAAGACTTTGATTTTGCTTGGGAGTGCCATTACGCCCTGAGTGAAAGAAGTTATTTTCTAAACCTGAAGCGGTATTGAATCCATAATCAAAGCCAAATCCAAAGTCAAAGTTTTCGGGAATAGGCGAAAGCCCATCAAAAGTATTGATGGCAGGGTTGGCACGTGTAGGGTTGGGGTTGCCAGCATAGTAGCCTTTATGAGAGATGTAGTGGAAAGGGTCGTAGTAAGTAAGGTTATCGTTGATTTTGTAATGTGTGTCTTGCACATTGTCCACGTTGTTGTTAAAATCTCTTTCAGAAATATTGGTAGCGAGGTTATCGGCAGTGCGCATAATGGGCGGTACGCCCCAGTTGGCGTTAGAGGAGTTGTCCCAAGTATAAAGTTTTCCACTTTCAGAAAGCACAAGGTCATACGCATTGCGAAAACCAACGGCATAAATCTGCACAGGACCACCTTGTACTAAGATGGCTTGATTAAAGCCGTTATCCCCTCCAAAAGGCGTGGGTGTACCCTTGAGGGTAGGTAAGTCGTACACAAATCGCTCATTGCCAGCACCTTGCACAGGCATGGCTTCTATGGCATCTAGGTCGACCTCCAGAATAGCTGCTGAGTAAGCAAACTCAGGCAACCAAGCCAATTCGTGTGATGGGGCTCCCTTGTTGGCGTGTCCGCCTTGAGCAATATAAAGCGTGTTGGTAGTTTCGTCTAATTGCAAGCCATTGGTGGCATGGTTGTGTTCTGATTTGGGCAAACCCCTGATGAGGTCTATCTTTTCCCATTGTCCTTGGGCATTTTTGTAGAGTTTAGAGATAGTTCCCGAGTTGGTATCAAGGTTGAGGTCGCCATTGCCCCCTCCTGTGCGTGGGTCATTTGAACTGGCGTAGATGATTGGGTTTTGTGCTGTTCCTTTCACTAAAATACCCAATACTTGTCGGTTTTTGACACTTGGGTTGGGTGTACCATCATCATTATGGTTAGGGATATTTTGTACCAGATTGATGTTTTCGGTAGCTGTTACGGCATACTGCCCAGGTGCGGTACGTGTGAGTGTGTAGGCACGAATCAGTCCATTGACTTGCGCTACGTAAAGCTTGCCGTCTGGTCCAAATTGTAGCGAAGTAGGGCGAGTAACGGTAAGCCCAGTTACTTGGCTACGCAAAAAACTGATGGCGTTTTCTTGGGCAAATAGCCCACTGCCTTCGCTCAGTAACAGAAACATCATCAAAAATACCTTTAAAGTATTTTTCACGATTTGTGTGTAAGATGTTTTAGTTGATAAATCTTTTTTCATTTGATAGATATATTTAATTGGTGCAATATTTTTTTAAATAATTGCTGATTAGCATTTTCTAATGGATTTTTAGCTGTAATTTGGTGTGTGTAAGGTTTTTTGGTTTTTTTATTTAGTTCTTGGGCTAAATTTCTGCCAGATTATATAAGTAGCTAGCTATCAATATTTTAATGTAAGTTTTAGCCTAAATCTTATTCCCAAATTTAGAGAGATTTAGCAATTTGATAAGAGCAAGATGTATTTTGAAAGAAGAGTTAATAGATTTTTAGCAAGTATTGAATTATAGCTACCTGGGTTTGCTTTCTTTAATTTCTTGCATATTTTTGTTGAAAAGAATCAATCCTTATAATTTCAAGCACTTCCGATGCCAACACTGAAGATAGAGTTTCCAATTTGGGTACAGTATGTTGAGAAAAGTTTTATAGTAAGGCCGCTATTATTTGATGGCGCAACCGCTTCGGGCGGAAGATATGAGAGGGCACTCAAAGACCTAGGAAAAGAAATCAGAAGGCAATTTGCAAAACACAAAACCAACCGCAGCAATCTCAATCATTTACTTTGGTATTTGTTCAATCCTGAAATAAATCTTGATACGCTTGAACTATCCTTCAGCTATGGGCAGCGATATTTTAATGGAAAAATATCAGTAGCACGGTTTGAGTTCAAAGCCTATACAGTGGTATGCTTGCCTGCTTTTGAGCAATATTACTTTATTAGCTCTGAGAAATACCTCAGCAAGCAAGTACTCGCAGAAGAAGTCATTTTTCATATTCAGCAGTTTGTGCGTGAAAAGCGCAAAGAACTAGCCGAGGAGATTAGACTTGAGGACTATGCAAGTACAAAAAATGAATTTTATGCTACTTTTGACTTATCACTTTTTGTATCTCATGAAAAAATTAGCCTTAATGGACAAGATGACGACTTCTTCAAAGAGTTCTTCAGACAAGATAGCAATTTTGATGGGCGTATAGAAGCAAACCGCGTAGGCTATAGCCTCAATGACTTGCACCCCTCAGAACTCTCAAGGGCATATTACCAAGACGACCTTGTGGCGCAGTTATTTAGACTGATTTACAATCGAGAGAATGCTCCGATTGTCATTTTAGCACCCAAAGGCGCAGGAAAAACTACGCTTATTCATGAGGTAGTGCACCGATACATAGAGCAAAATGCTGCACAGAGTTTTCATAGATTAGATGATATATGGGAGATAGACCCCTCGCGGGTTATCTCGGGTATGAGTATAATAGGTATGTGGCAAAGGCGTATGGAGTCAATCATAAGCTATCTGATGCAGCCTCTGGAAGATTTCCCAAGACAGGATAAACTCTACCTGAGCAATGTAGTTTCGCTTTTCAGAATCGGTAAATCAGCCCAAAACAACATGACCCTGAGTGATGTACTCAAACCCTATCTCCAAAAGCGACAATTACAGCTCATCTTAGAAGCAACCCCCGCCGAATGGGACATTGCCTGCGAAATGGACCGAGGCTTTACAGACTTGTTTAAGGTAATCAGAATAGAAGTACCTAACCCCATTACTACCCTCCGAATTATAGGGAGAATACGCTTGCGCTTGGAGCAAGAAAAAAGATTCTCTATACACGAATATGCCCTTTTTGACCTGATAGAACTCCACCAACGCTTTGGCAAGAACGAAGTACTACTAGGCTTGGTGGCAGAACACCTGGAGCAGCTAGCTGCTAGATATACAGGAAGAACAGTAGGAAGGCACGAAATCAACGCAGAGTTTAACAATAAAACACACCTTAACAGCAGTATCACTAATAGCAGAGAACAACTCACCACACAAGATTTCTACAATTACATTACACAAAAACTGGTAGGGCAAGACCACGCCGTGCAGTGTCTCAGCGATACCCTCAGCCTTATCAAAGCGCAACTCAACGACCCCAACAGACCCTTTGGCTCTTTTCTTTTTATAGGGCCTACGGGTGTGGGCAAAACACAAGCTGCCAAAGTACTTGCCGAGTACCTCTTCACCCACGAAGAAAGCCTTGTGCGCTTTGATATGAACGAATTTATTGACAGCCAAGCAGTTAGCAGATTGGTTGGCGATTTTTATAATCCTGAGGGGCTACTGAGTGCTAAAATGCGCTACAACCCTTATTGTGTGTTGCTTTTTGATGAAATAGAAAAGGCGCACCCCGATGTGCATAATCTCCTCTTGCAGGTGCTAGATGAAGGCAGGCTCACAGATGCACTTGGACGTACCATTACGCTCTGCAACACCGTGATTATCATGACCTCTAACCTTGGGGCAGAGCGTGTGGGAAGGGAAATCAATATCCTGAGAAGCGAGCAGACTCAACTAGATACTTACCAAAAAGCCATCAGAGATTTTTTTAAGCCTGAGTTTATCAATAGAATTGACAAAATTATTATTTTTAATAAGCTACAAGCCGACCATATTGCCAAAATTGCGTGGTTGCAAATCAAAGACCTCCTAAAGAGGCACGGCTTTGTAAGAAGGCATACTATCTTAAATGTTTCTGAAAATGTGTTACAACGAGTGGCACGCAGCGGTTTTGACCCTGAAATGGGAGGTCGCGCGCTCAAAAGGCAAATAGAAAAAGAACTTACTGTACTGGTAGCAGAGCAACTCTCGCAGGTGCTGCCCGATAAACCTGTTGTTTTTAATTTGTATCTACACAAGCAGCAAATCAAACCACACCTCGTAGTGCTTGAACACATAGAGGCAAAATACACATTGTCCTTACCTATGCTTTCAGATGTCCCTTCTGTAGAGGACTTTGATGCTATGCTCCAAGAGGTATTACTTCTTAAAACATCATTACGTGAAAGCCCCTTTATTAAAAATACTGAGGAAATAGGCGTGAATGCCGCACTTGAAAGCCTAAAAGAACGCATCAATCTATTAGAAGAAAAAATAAGAAATATCATCTATGAGTATGAACTTAATGCCAATCTCGACTTCTCTGGTACACTCTACACAGTCAGCACTGCCAATGCAAAAATAATCAGTCATAAGAGTAGCAAGGTGGAAAAAACTCTGCTCAGAGACATCTACAGTAAATTACAAATTAGTGAGTATTTAGAAGAAGTTTACCAAGCAGGAGAACGCATTACAAAAGAATCACAGCATCTCTATCTTGAGCTCTACAAAGAAATAAAATGGTGTAATTACTTCTACCAAGCCCATCAACAAAATGGAATAGAACAAGTCTGGGTTGAACTCCAATCAAAAGTTACAAATCAAGGAAAAGAGCAAATTGAACATATCATAAAACTTTATGAATTACTTGATTTTGAGATGCAACCGTTTGAAGTAAACTCAACACATTATTTTGTGCATTTAAGAGGTATAGGCATCAAAAAACTTCTCGAGGGTGAGGAAGGATACCACATGTTTTTAAGAAGGCACGAAGCACCCCTGCCCATAGAAATCAAAACGCATACAAGCAGTTCAAAAGATGTGCCCGAGCAGCAACTCCAACAGCTTATCCAAAAATCAAAAAAGATTTTAGTGCTTGGAGAAGAAGAAGAAGAAAACGCTATAATATCACAGAGAGTAGCTTATATCATCAGAATCTATGACCTTGCACAAGGCAAAAAAAATATCTATACTGACCTTAGCACAGGACTCATCAATAAAGGCACACTTAATGAAAAAGATGTGCAAATGTGGTGCTATATGAGGTGTGTAGAGTAAGTTGTAGATGGTCATAGTAGTCTAAAAAATTGATATTTTATAAAATTGAACACCACATGGTATTACAGAACACATAGAGAAGTTTTTATAAGATAAGATGTCGTCCATTATTAAAAATTAACTGACTGTACTATTAATGAGTCCTTGCAAAGGATAGAATGAAACAATCTATAGTTTTATACCCTAAAAGGAGTGGAGTGCGTTTTTTTAGGAGTTTGTTCCTTACTAGCAAGAGAATATTGTGCTAAACTATTGGTAAGTTATTTCTATGATACGCTCCCAGTATGATCTAATATGGATTAAAATTTGTACTTTTGACTCGGTAAAAGGCAGAAAAAAGATATGTTACAAAAAATCGTTTCTCTGGGTGTTTTAGGAAAGCAGCCCAAATATTTGCAAAACAGAATCCAGATAGCCAATTCTGTTTGTATAGTAGGCTTACCAATAGCCATCAGTTATTTAGTGTTTTATACCTTGTATTTTCCGCCCGTTTTGCCTGCCATTATCACCACCATAATAGTAATTGTATCTATTTTCTTTTTCAATTACTTGTATTTACATTACTTCTCACGCTTTTTACTTTCAGTTACCACACCTCTGTTGGTTTCTGTCATTCATGGCTATGCGGTTACGGGAGGCAATCCGCCTCTTTACCCTTTGATGGTATTTATGTTTGCACTTACCTTGCTTCCTTGGCTGCTAATAGATGTAAGAGAGTACCTTTTTCTTGTGGCTATGGTCATTATAAATTTTGCCATCTTGCTCAATCAGCAATTTTTTATTGATACTTTTGATACAGATTACCCTGCTACATTATTTGAGCAAGGTTTCTTTGTACTTTTTTTGATTGTATCTGCCTTGTTACTCTCTGCCAGTTTACTTTTCATTCTGAATTATCGGACACTGCTTTCTGAAAAAGAAAATGAAAAATTAGTAGCAAGTCTTTCCGCTCAAAATGAAGCACTTGCCCAGCAGCAAGCCCAGCTCGAGGAGCAGCTAGAAGCCATAGAAGTCCAACAGCAAGAAGCCAAAGTGAGGGCTTGGCAATCAAGTGTACTTCATACACTCAATCAAATACTGAAAAGCTCATTAGATGAAAAAGAAATCTTACAAAACTATCTTTCTGAGCTAATAAGAACAGTAGAAGCTCAACAAGGTGCGCTCTATACAATTCAACAACAGGAAGAAACTGAAGAAGTGATACTGACTATCAAGACAGCCTATGCTTGTAGTCTTGATAAAATCAAGCAGGCTCAATTTATACTCGGTGAAGGACTTGTGGGGCAGTGTGCACTCGACCAAAAAATAATTTATCTCAAGGAAATCCCCGCAGGTCAATTTAAGATTGAATCTGGATTGGGAGAAAGCACACCCAATAAGGCACTATTTATTCCTTTGCTCTTTCAAGGAGAGTTAGAAGGAGTAATGGAAATTATCTCTTTCAACAAAATTGAAGCATACCACAGAGAGCTTATCGAGCAAGCATGTAACAATTTAGCTGCGTGGCTATTCAATCAAAATACTGTGCAATATACACAAAATTTACTCAACATAGCCCAATCACAAGCTGAACTTCTTACCAAAAATGAAGAAGCTATGATGAAGAAGTTTGAAAGCTTAGAACTCAAAAACAAAGCACTCTTAGAGCAGCTAGAGCATTATGCCAAAATACAAAATACCAATAACAATGCTTCTTAGCCACAAAAAAAGTGGTTTATAAGATACAAACCACTTGGTTACTGACAAATTTTACTCATTCACAAAACAGGTAAAGAGATTACTCTTCACCTTCCTCTTCCTCAAAGCTTACTTTTGCAACAGCTTTGTCGATGAGGTACAAGCCGTTAGGAGTATCTTCGCCAATCACATCAAACAGCTCTACAATGCGGCGTGCTACGTATTCTTCCTCTACTTGCTCTTTTAAAAACCACTGCATAAAGTTTTCTGTGGTGTAATCGTGGTACTTTCGGCAAGCCTCTACAATGCGATGGACTGCCTGTGTTACGCCGATTTCTTGCTCCAGCGCAGTTTCAAATACCTCTCTCAGAGAAGCAAACTCGTGGTTGATGTTGCTAATTTCAGGTGAAATGGGCTTTCCGCCTACATCACTAAGGTATTTGAAAATCTTGAGCATGTGCTTGCGCTCTTCGTTTGATTGGGTCATAAAAAAAGACTCGCTGCGCTCAAAGCCATGCTCACCACACCAAGAAGCCATAGCAAGGTACTTTGCAGAGGCATTGCCCTCAATCTTTACCTGCTCATTCAAGATAATTTCTATCTCTGTACGCAGAGAGGTTCTCATTCTCACTAAATCTTTCATAAATATATTTTGATTAAAGTTAAAATTCTAGTTTTCTACTATGACAAAATAAAGCTATGAAATGTTTACTTTTGATAGAATATAGAATTAGTCTAAAAAAGCGTTGCTCACGCAAAGGTTGCATAAATCCGCTCTTGTATGATGCTATTGAGTTCTAGCATGGCCCAAGTGCCTTCTAGTAGGTTTCTGAGTTGGATAATCTCACAAAGTGTAAGCACCCAGCAGTGCCCTTGGGTAGGAGAATAAATAATCTCCAAATCAAAGGCATTGTGTGGATTGGAGGCCATTTCTGCCAGATTGATGTGTTTGACTCTTCGCATGAGGTGCTTCAACTGGTTGATTTTGTAGGCATTGCGTTGTCCTTTGAACTCTAGCCAAAAGCAACGCGCTGTATCTGATTGATAGACTGCCCCTTTTTCGGTTTTAAATATTTCAGTTAGGTTTTGAGGTATTTGCATCATATTTTTAAGAAAAATAGCTTTTCGTAAAACTACGTTTTATTTAGAATAATTCAAAATAAATGTAATTTTATTGCCAAATAGATACAAAATATTTGCAAGGGAGCTACTTATTTAGTAGCAATAAAATAAAAATCAAGGCAATTGTCAAGGTCATCAGTAATCGAGTAATCTGTATGGTTTATTTCTGTTACGAGACCTTCATCTTGTGCTTGTAGCTTGTTTCGGTTGAGCCTATTGAGTACATCATACGGGATTTGTAACGCCCATCTAGGAAGCCTGTATTGCAAGTTAAGTACGTCCCATTTGGTTATTTTTTCAACAGAGGCTTTATTGGCAGCAAGGTAATTTTCTACCTTTTCATTGCCTGTAATGCCTTTTGCTTCTACTGTATCAAAGTATTTTCTCAGAAGCCCGATAAGTTCCCCCGAGAAATACTCTCGTACATGCCAAGGGTTACGAGTCAGTGAGCGTTTGCGGTTGGGGGTAGTCAAAGCTACTTTTCCTCCTTTTTTGAGTACTCTGTGAATCTCTGCAACAAACTTGTCATCATCTTGAATATGCTCAATGACTTGAAAGTTCACCACAAAGTCGTAGCGTTCGTTAGGAAGTTGTGCAAAAGGAGGAATGTGCATTGCCAAAAAATCTTGTGCTGGAAATTCGCCTTTGAGCCAGTCAATCAATCTGGCATTTTTATCAATACCTGTATAGCTTTGACAGTGGTTTTTCAAGATTTCTATTCCTCTGCCGAAGCCACAGCCTAGCTCTAGCACCTCTCCTGAGAGTTGTTTACTTACTTCATAATAAGGCATAAGTAACCGTTGGTGTAGCGGATTATCGGAGATAATTTCCTGAGAGGTGATTTCAGTGGTACGAAACATACTCATATTGATAAGTTTTTTTCTGATTTGATTTGTGAGGTTTTCAAACCCCAAAGCGTAAAATCATAGGCTTTGGGGTATTTTAGATTGCCTTATAAAAATAATGCCTTTCGAATTGAGATTACAGTCCTCTAAACATTCGCTCAGCTTGATCCCATGGTATTCTAATCAATACGAGTAAAATGCCTATGAGTGAAAAGATAGCTAAGTTTTTATGTTTTTTAACTGCTTCTTTTGCTTTTTTAGAGCGTGTACGCCCTATCTGCACCAATACTACGGCTATAATCATAGTACTAATATGCTCTACTGCCCAATAGCGTAATGACTTATTACTCATTACTGCACTCATTCCACTCTGGAAGGCTTTGTAGCCTACTTCGCTATATACAAAGTAAAGTATTAAACCTAGCAATAACTGCAAGTGCATAGAAGATACAAAAAAGATGGCATTTTTATTATCCGCCTTGGTGAATGATTTTTTACCTAACCAACCACTAAACGAACGTACAATCACGATGATTGCCAAAATGAGGACTACCCAACGTAGCCAAGAGTGTATAAAAAGCAATGTGTAATACATAATTTAATCGTTTTAATTTAATGCAAAAATACGTACTATCTCACAAAGATGCATGACTTTTGTTGGTTTTGTGTCTAGTTCGGCGTTGCTATCTTCAAATGTTGATCATTCTTCCAATATATTCATCAAAAGCTAAACTGCGTACTCAGCCTAAAGAAGGTATTATCAAAAAAAGCGGGGTTACGATAAGCACCATATCTAAAATATACCCCTCCGCCCAGGCCAAAATAAACTAAATCCATATAGCGAAATCGCAAGATGTTATTTATCATCACACCACTCTCAAAATAGCCTTTGCTGTAATCTTGTACTGCTATCTGCTGGTGGGCTTCGGGCTGACTAAGCATACCTATACCCATGCTTTGGGCAATGACCAGCTCAGGTTGAAAAAAATTGATAGGTGATTTGTAGAGCAATTGCCCAAAGTTATGCGTCCAAAAAAGGTTTAAAAATCGATGGTTGGCAAACTCATACAAATCCATGGTCTGAAAAATATCAGGGCTTAACACGGGTACATTTCGCCCTACCCCTTGCCCATTGAACAAAATAGGATAGGGAACATTGCCATTGAGCCAACCTCCTATCAAGGTGAGGCGCGTTTCACCCAAGTTACGCAACCGAAATGTATGAATTGCTTTTGCTTCATATTTTTGGTACTCAAACTCCCCTCCCAGCAGTTCAATTCCCCTCGTAAAATTGAAGTAGAGTGCAGGCGTTTTAGCCTCTACAAGCACTCTACGCTGCCCAATGCGCGCATAGCTTTCGCCAAGCACAAATCTAAATTTAAAATACAACTCTGCAGTGCTAAAACGGGTTCGCAGCTTATCACTTGCTTCATCAAAGTAAGCATACTCGTAGCCTGGTGTAAGGTTTGTTCTGCTCAATCCTGTTTGTATTTGTGTAAATCTGAAGGGAGTGCCTTGCAGAAACACTGTACCTCGCTGGTGCCTGTCCATACGTTCGGTGATGAAGTACCTCAAAGAGTTTGATGAAAGCAATGACTTCTCTTCCCAAAACTGGTTCATACCTGGTTCTTGCACATCATCTTGGTACCGCATTCCTCCAGTGAGATTCCATTTTTGCCAAAATAAATAAGAAGCTGCCCCCCCCCATTTGAAGGCTTTATCCCTAAAACCATAAGCAGCATACGCTCCGAGGGTCAGATTTTGGTTGAATTTTGGATTGGTATAAACACCAATACCCATGCGTACACCTTCATAGCGGTTTATCCTGAGGAGCTGGGCAAGGTCTAAATCTAGCCATTTGATTGCTATGCGGTTTGTACTGATTGCTTTACTGATGCCTAGCAAAGCATCAAAATTGTTTTTCTTTCCTATACTATCTAAGTATTGATAGGTGCTTACTTCTTTAAAATCAATGGGTTCTAGTCGGTTAGTTTGCCAAAAATCTTCTGTTTTTTTATGTGCATTGTCCAATATTTCAAAATCTATGTTCCCAAAATTGCGTAATTTTTCAATAGGGTCTATTTCCAAGTTTCTTACATAGCTCTTGAAAACACCCATTGCTGGCTTCTTAGAGAGTGTAAGCTGATTGAAGCGCATCTCTGCATGGGTCTGGGTAGGAAACCAGTAGCCTTCTTTTACCCAATCATACTTCTGCTCGACTTTTAAGCTAATCAACTCATCAGATTCTATTGTACTGATTTGCATACTCTGTAGCGCATAGCCTTTGGTGTGGATAGCAAGATAACCTTGCAGCCCTAGGAAGTTTTTGTTGGGGTAGGGGGTGAATGAAATTACAAAGACTGTATCAGGGCGTACCAATATAGTGTCTTCTATACTAAAAAAATATTTTTCTGTGCTTCCTACACTGATAGGATTCAGGTAGGCTTTATTGAGCACTGATATATAATCCTTATAAAAATCAAATGGCTCTAAAGAACTTCCAAGTGCCAGTATATCTGGATTTTGAAAGCCAGCTACGCGTTGGGCAAGTACAGTTTTCTTATCATTCCAAGGGTTTTTGTGTTGATACTCTAAGATAGACTCTGATAAAAATAGATGATGTTTCTCTAGGTGTGCTAATAGGTTGAGTTCGGTGCTATCTACTGATTGCGTAATGATAGAGTCTGGAGCGGATACATTTTCATCAATAGTAAGATAAAATTTATGATAAGCACGGTATTTATATGCTTTGATGCGGTTGGGGTCGTTTTGTCGGCGATTTTTGACAGCTTGTTTGATAACTCGATGGGCAGGATTTTCTCCTGCTGATATGGTAATCTCAGCAAGGCTACGGTTCTGCTCGAAAAGTTTAATCTTAAGTGGATTACGCAATGGCTTAAGGTCTTCTGGTTCTTTTATTTGATAGGTAAAGGGTTCATAACCTATATAGCTAAACACAATCTGCTCTACTGGAATATCTATTAATAGTTTGAATCTACCATCTATGTCTGTAATTGTACCTAATTCACCTTTATTGACCGTAATATGCACGAAGGGTAGTTTTTCGTTGGTTTTGGCATCAACTACGATTCCTTGAAGCAAGATAGACTGTGCAGTTGATATTTGCAAGCTAGAAAAAATCAAGAAAATAGTCAATTTTAAGAAAAAATATTTTTTGAAACATCTCATACCAGCAGTCATTAAAAATAATGTATTTGGGTGATAATTCTTGACTCAAACAGCCTCTACAACTTTTGTACAGTGAGGTATTTTTCAATCAGAACCTTGGTTATATTTTGTTACTACAAAATTACTAGACTTATGTGAAAAAATAGACTTCCATCTCAAGTACTTTGAAGTTAGCGAGGGCTTATTGGGTCGTCACTAACACAGATACAGTATTGATTATCAAATTATTAGAATTTATATATGGTAACTTGTGTTTCTATTAGAAATACTTTTTGTATTTTTGGTAATAAAATAAATTTTTGTTAATTTTAAGTTCAAAAAAGATAACATCAGTTTACGCACAAATTTTGTGATGCTGTGTATTAAACAAGTAATTTAAGCGAAACTTAGCTATACTTGCAATCTCAAAAAACACTCTGAAGTAAAAATGAGTCAAGAGCACGAAGAAGAGGTATCGCCAGAAAATCGTAAAATCACTGTCCAACTTGATGGCACTGATTTTCAGGGGTTTAGTTTTAGAATATTAGGGGTAGTCATTACTTCCTTGCTATTGATTTGGCTTACTCATCTTGATGGAACATTGGTTTTCTTGGTGATGAGTGTGCTTTGGTTGGTTTATTTTTCTTACAAAATCATCAGCTACAAAGAAGAAGCCTATCAGCAAATCATTGAAGATTTAGAAGATAAAAACGCACGCCTCGAGAAAAGCAACAAACTGCTTCAGAATGTAGTAAAAGATTCTTTGGGTATGCATATAAGCACAGAGGATAAAGACGAAAAATAATCATCTTGACTTTTATGTTAATTTCTTGCAAAGCACGCCTACTTTTTAAAAAAAAGCGTTAATTTTATGTTTAACCTATTAATTTTTTAAATAATATTCAAAATGAAAATAAAGCAACTTATTTTTAGTGTGTTATGCTCTTTTTTAACGTCTTTTGGCTATCTACAAGCCCAAGGCATTATGAATTTTGAAAAGGAAACCCACGACTTTGGCTCTATCAAAGAAGGAGAAACTGCTACGTATGAATTTGTATTTACCAACACAGGCGACCAACCCATAGAGATTGCTACTGTAAAAGCCTCTTGTGGTTGCACTACACCTTTCTGGACCAAAGGGCTCATCAAGCCGGGAGAGAAAGGAAGTGTAAAAGCCTCTTACAATAGCAAAGACCGCCCAGGAGGGTTTAGCAAAAGTGTAACCGTAACCAGCAATGCCCAGCGCAATGTAACGGTCCTTTACATCAAAGGCTTTGCGGAACCTGCCAATACCTCTATCAAGGAAAATCAAGGACAGAAATATGCCCAGATACAAGGACAAGTTTATAATCAGAAAACGCCCCCTGGCATCAGGATAGATAAAGAAGTTTTTGACTTTGGTAAAGTACAAACTGGGCAGATTATCCGCCAACGATTCAATATTTATAACGCAGGACAAACCAACCTTGTAATCACTGACTTTCAGCGTCTGTGTGATTGTATTTCATTTGGTATCTCAAGTACTGTGATAGGACCTAACCAAACAAGCATACTTGAAATTGCATTAGAGGCAAAACGCGTACAAGAACTTGATGAAGAATTTGTGATGTATAGCAATGACCCTGCAAACCCTTCTCGTTCAATCCGTTTACAGGCAAATATTTATGAAGATTTTACCAACCATCTATTCAAAGATACAGCAAATACAGCTCCTTTTGAGAAATAGTTGTATGGCTTACCCTCAGGTCTGGGCAAAAGTCCTAATGTGCAAGCAAGGAAATTGTAAATAATAACTTCGGTTATTTCAACTCGTAAGATGACTTGCTAAGGAATGTTTAATAAATAGCCTACCCAGTCTGTACTAGGGACGGGGTCGCTTTGAGTGGCCCCGTCCCTGATTAACAACAAGCCTGAACCTGATTTAGGTATAATATTTCCTGTTTACTCCCTTATTGATAGTTAAAAAATCATATTTCGCAACTCATAATTTACACTTCCTAAGTGCATTAGGACTTTTTTGTGCAAAAAACAGCACTCGGAAAACAAGTTTTGCACCAAAACGCTTATTTATTTTTAACTTTGTCTATCACATTCAAAAAAAATAAAATGGCTTTACAAATAGGCACCCAAGCACCCGACTTTACACTCGCTTCCACCTCAGGGGAAAATTTTACACTCTCAAAAGACATGGCAAACAAGCCTTGCATATTGTATTTTTATCCCAAAGATTTTACACCAGGCTGTACAGCAGAGGCGTGTGATTTTAGAGATAATATTGCTCAATTCAAAGACCTTAGCATAGATGTCTTGGGTGTTAGCCGTGATGCGGTTTCTACGCATTTGCGTTTCAAGAAAGCATATAAACTTCCTTTTGAGCTGTTGGCTGACACAGACGGCAGTGTTGCACGGGCTTACAGTGCTTTGATTCCTCTGCTAGGTGTTACCAAACGCATCACTTACTTACTAGATAAAAACCACAAAATTGTTACTGCTTATGAGAGCCTTTTCGGTGCAAAACAGCACATCAAAGAAATGATAGCAAAACTTGACTTGGTGAGTTAGTACTCTCGCTACATCTTAGATAAAGATAAGATAATCCATTTAATAGTTTTTTTAGACTATGATTAATGATTTAGCCTCTTTTGCTCCCGAGCAAATCCACAAGATTAAAAATATGCTGGCAAGCCAAGACAAAAACTATGTCAGGCTTGCCTTTCAACTCTTAAACCAGAAAAAGATTCCGCTGGTACTTTATCCTGAGCTGCAACAGCATAGTTTACTTTGTTTGGAGCATAATTTTTTGGATCCTCTTCATATTCTTCGTGAACTGGCACTCCCTAAAAAAGCCTTAGAGCATCTCCCTGCTAGTATTAAAATGCTTACTACTATCGAGGATTTAAACCTTTTTAACAATCACCTAAGCAGTTTCCCAGAAGAAATTTTGACACTTTCTAACCTGCAGAAACTTAACATAAGCCAAAACCCCTTGGTTTCACTTTCTGAGGATATTGATAAACTTCGTAATCTCAAGTACCTACATTGTAACCGTACAAAGGTCAAGTCTTTTCCAAAACGTTTTTTTAAGCTCGATAATTTAGAGATTATCAATATGCACTCCAACCAATTAGATGTGATTCCTTCTGACATAAAGCACTTGCAAAAGTTAGAATACCTCATGCTTGGCAACAACCAGCTCTCGATGCTGCCTACAGAAATAGGCACATTGCAGTCGCTCAAGAACCTGGACCTAGAAAACAATGAAATCAAATATCTTCCTGATGAACTGGGCAATATCAAAGTACTAAGAAGTTTGAGTTTATTGAATAACAAATTAAAAGAACTCCCCAACTCAATCACAGAAATCACACAATTACAAACACTAAACCTCGAGAACAACCAACTCAAACATCTGCCTCAAGACATTGGCAACCTCAAAGGTTTGGCGGTATTGCGTGTAAATGGAAATAGACTTCAAGAATTACCTGAATCTATAGGTGAATTAAAAAATATACAAGAAATTAATATTTACCGTAATCAATTGGTGAGTGTACCTGAGAGCATTATGCAATTGAAAGGAAATTTAAAAAAACTTAACATTATGAGTAACCCTATTCCCCCAAAAATCATCAAGAAATTAAAAGACTGGTTACCTTTCACACGAATTTATAGTTAGTTAAGTTTTTTACATTATCGCCAAAATGATGCTCGTGCTATTAGGAAATGAGTAAAGAATAAGTTGTTTTTGGTATTTTTTGATGTTTTCAATCAAGTTCTTGTGCTTGATATTCTACGGTGTTGGTTTCTTGACTGTCTTGTTTCTACAAAGATGGCAAGCCTAGCGGCTTTGAGAGATGTAAAAAGCCCTTAGGATTCTTATCTCAAATATGCTGATAGTTAATCAGATACTAACGGCATAAGTACTCTATCAATCATAAGTACCAGTGCGTTAGATGCGAATTGTTGCAGGAACAAGTAGGGGTATTCGTTCAAAATAAAAATTTCAAGATAGATTTACTTTTATTTATACAAGAATTATACAATTTTTTGAGTTTCAGCAGTTATATAAAAATGGTACTTTCACAAAGAAATTTTTGGGTTTAAGGCACAAATCATTGTGTGCTTGCAAAGTAATTCCCTAAACTGACACAGTAAATTCCCAAATTTACAAATAGCATACAACTTTTCTCAGATAAAGGTGCTATAATAGAGTAAAAATAAGACCCAAAACAATATGTTACAAAATCCTACGTTCCACAAAAGTACAAAAAAAGTGAGAGAAGAGCGCGCCAATGATAGTGAACTAATCACAAGCTACATACAAGGTGATGAAAAAGCTTTTGAAGTGTTGGTCAATCGCCACAAAGATAAAGTGTTTACTACTATTCTTTTAATTGTAAAAGAAATAAGCATTGCCGAAGATTTATTGCAAGACACCTTTATCAAAGCAGTACGTACCATCAAGTCTGGTAAGTATAATGAACAAGGTAAGTTTTTACCTTGGATAAGCAGAATTGCACACAACTTAGCAATTGATTACTTCCGCAAAGAGCGTAGATACCCCACTACAATTATGGATGACAACTCTCACGTTTTTAATACGTTAAGTTTCTCAGAAGACTCTGTTGAAATTGCACAGATTAAAAAAGAAACATATCGCAAGTTGCGGTTAATGGTAGAAAAGCTACCCGAAAAGCAACGTGAAGTGCTCATTATGCGACACTATGCTGAAATGAGCTTCCAAGAAATAGCTGATGCTACACAAGTAAGTGTTAATACAGCCCTTGGACGAATGCGATACGCACTCATTAATCTGCGTAAGCAAATGCAAAAATATAATCTTACGTATGACCAAAGTATTTTCTAAAAATGACTTAGTGAGGTACATCTATCAAGAAACTTCCCCTGCTGAAAGCAAGGTAATTGAAGTACTAATAGCTACCGACCCCAAATTTAACAAGCAGTACAAAGAACTTAAAGACGCTTATCAAGCTCTAACAAAAAATACATCAAGCCCTCCCGATAGAATAATTGGTAATATTATTCAATACTCAAGAGAAGCAAACGTCAAATCCAAGAAATAAAAAACTTGATTGATACATTTTTTGTATCAATCAAGTTTTTTTGGCTCAATACCTAGGCAAATACTTTCAATTGTCTTGATTTTGTATATTATTGCTAGTGTATGTATAGTATTATTTTCATTGATGTCGCCCTAACCCCAGCTACTATTGCAGCTAGGGTAGCTACTTACAGATTGGGTTAGACAGTTTAGGATAATGTTTCTGCTCTAACAGTCCGTACAAGAATAGCTATATATGGTGCACAAAAATGCGAGTCTAAATTAGCCTGGAGCAGTTAATTAATACAGATGATTCTGACAAGTTAATTTAATCTGCAGTCATTAGTATATGTCTTAAAACTATCTAAATAACCAGATTTTCTATAATTTGGTATTAGCAACTCACCCAATAACTTTTGAGTTGATAGGGATTTTCTTCAAAAGATTACTGAAATATAACCTTATATACCTCAAAATCTTACTATTTTTGTTAGTGTTTGGATTAATTGCTCATAAAGTAAGAAATTACATCGAATCATAGAGTACATAGAAGGACTTTTTTGCGAATTTAGGTGCAGGCTTTTATTAAAAGTTGATTGACTGCACTAATAAGGCTTTTTGAGTACCATAGGATTGTGTAAAAAGCCAACTAATACCAAATATTATTTTAGCAGCTATGAAGTGCCAGGTGTTTTATTCGTTGTCATTAGTCCAATTCCAAAAGCAGAGGTAATTAATCCTATTTTTAGACTTCAAAAAAGATAAATAAGTGTATACTCCACTAGAGCTAATAGCTAAATGGTTTATGATGCTACCCACAGAACGCCTTAAAAGGCTTTGTCAGTACCTCGGGTGAGTGCTGTGGATAATACTCGAGTAATGTAATGGCTTCTAAGGAGCTTCTTGTTTTTTCGTATTAGTGTAGAACCCGTTGCCTCTGCCTTGAGGAGCTAGTTTGGGTGAGGTAATATACAAAAGCAACCAAATGTTGAAAACCACAAAATTTTGCCTAGAATACTTTTTTCACAATCCTATGGTGTGACCAAAAAACCTTAAATTTGCACTAAAATTCAAAATAAATCTCCAAAAAGTGTATAAATCGTTCATTCGCCCCGTACTGTTTCGTTTCAATGCCGAGTCAGTACATCATTTTGCTTTTAGCAGTATTCGCCTCATGCACAAAATTCCTCTTGTACCTACTTTACTCAGAAAAATTTATCAAAAAAATACCCCTAATCTTGGCAGAGAGGTTTTTGGATTGCATTTTCCTAACCCTGTGGGCTTGGCAGCCGGTTTTGATAAAAACGCACAACTCATAGATGAACTGGGCAGTTTTGGCTTTGGATTTATAGAAATCGGCACGGTTACGCCACGCCCCCAAGAAGGTAACCCTAAGCCACGCCTTTTTCGCCTAAAAGCAGACCAAGCTCTTATCAACCGAATGGGCTTCAACAATGAAGGATTAGAAACAGTCATCAAAAATCTAAAAAAAAGAAAATCAAAAATACTTGTTGGTGGAAACATAGGTAAGAACAAAATAACGCCCAATGAAGAAGCTACTCAAGACTATCTTAAAAGCTTTGACGCTCTTTTTGAATATGTAGATTATTTTGTGGTCAATGTGAGTTCCCCTAATACTCCCAACCTCCGCGCTCTGCAAGACAAAGCCCCCCTGACCGAACTCTTGCAAAGTCTGCAAAACCACAATCAACAAAAACTTAAACCCAAGCCTATTCTGCTCAAAATAGCTCCCGACCTCAGCAACACACAGCTAGATGAAATCATAGAAGTAGTACAATCTACCAAAATTGCGGGTGTCATTGCTACCAATACCACCCTCAGACGAGATAAACTCCAAACTCCCTCTAGCACGCTTACCGCCATCGGCGCAGGGGGGCTAAGCGGTAAACCGCTGAAAGACAGCTCCACAGAGGTAATCCGCTACCTGCACCAGCAATCAGGTGGCACATTGCCTATCATAGGTGTAGGCGGTATCCATAGCCCCAAAGATGCCTTAGAAAAGCTGCAAGCGGGTGCTTCGCTCGTGCAGCTTTATACGGGCTTTGTGTATGAGGGGCCTGGTATTGTGAGAAAGATTAATCAGTTTTTAGAGAAAAGTTTAGGTTCTAAGTGATTTTACTTGATAAGCGAGTGTTCAATAAATAAATACCCGATTTTTATCACGAGAGAGGCCGCTTGGTAGTCCAATAGTTAAGTGTGTATGTTCTTTTTGAGTGATTTGAGGTCTATTTTGATGGATTTTTTAAGATTATATTATGACAAAACAGTCATCTTCACTCCGTAGCCCATAGGTTGCAACCTATGGGCTACGGAGTGAAAAAGTTTTCAAAGCATACACACTTCAGTCAGCAACTACCGTTCGCCTTGAGCCTCTCCCTTCTCTTTTGGCAAAACGTTGAATTTGATTAGGGTCATACTACCATACAAAATGAAAAACAAGATAGGCAGCTAGGACACATAGAATTATCTTTTAACACTTGTTCATCCTGAAATCCTGTCCAATAAGTTTTTGTACAGTAGTATGGCTCAGGGTATGTTATTTCTTGTCTGCTCCCTTAGTAAGATGTGAGTTATAAGTTGTGAAATCTGAGCTTTTAATACATTCATTATCAATAACTTAGGCAATAAAAATGTAAAAGTTATTTTTTACTCTTTACTTAATGAAAGTATTAACCCGCAATGATTAATATTTGCTCATAGGATAGATTGTTTTGTCTGAGATAATCTGTCAGAGATTTTTTGTTACCAGACTAGAAAATGGATTCTCGACAAAAAATGTTTTGAACAGCTATCCTCAAAATTACCTCATTATCAGTAAAATAGGTAAAACCACAGTACAACTTATCCATTGTATTAGAGTTTATTTATTAGAAATGTTTTTTTAAATTTAAAAAAACTACTAACTTGGTTAGCGGAATAATCCTAACAAGATGGACTACCTAACGCTCAAAAAATTGGTTCGCCAAGGTGAAAACCAGCACTTGGAATTTAAGCTGAAAGCAAAGTTTCCTGTTCGTATTGTCAGAGAGGCAGTTGCTTTTGCCAACACCGAAGGAGGTACACTGCTCATTGGTGTAGATGATGAAAAAAATATCAAAGGGCTTAAATTTGCCTCCGAAGAAGAATATGCCCTCAATGAAGCCTTCCAAAAATACTGTTCACCTCCCATAGATTATCACATAGAGCGTGTGGTGCTGGAATCTGAGCGAGAAGTATTAATTTATACCATCCCTAAAAGTGAGAAAATTCATAGGGTGTTAGAAAATTTGGAAGACAGTAACCCAGGCATAGCCTATGTGCGTGTAAAAGACATGAGTGTAAAAGCCAGTAGAGAAATGCGTGAAATATTGAAGGGCAGAAAGCGCAACCGCTCAGTCAGATTTAATTATGGTATCAAAGAAGGGCTTTTGATGAAGTATTTAGAAGGCCACACGCAAATCACAGTAGAAGAATTTGCGACAATGGCAAAAATATCGAGAAAAGAGGCTTCCCGGACGCTGGTTATTCTTGTGTTGGCAGGGGTCTTGGAGATACAACCCCAGCCACACCATGCCGATGCTTTTGTGATGATTGAACAGCTACACTGAGCCACTTGCTTTTTTGAGAAACTACTTGCCGACTTAAATTTTGCTGTATTTAGTGATTTCCATTCTTCTCTTGCAAGCGCATCAGGTAAACAGGGTTTATGTACATTTTGACGGTGTCTATGCGCGAATAATGTACCGAAAGTACTGTAAAAGTGAATGGCTCAATTTCAATCACTTCGTTGATTTGGGGAATATTTTCATAAACACTCAAAATAAAACCTCCCAGGGTATCGTACTCGCCCTCAGGTATGCCCCAGCCATAGCGTTCGTTGAGTTCATCTATTTCGTGCCTAGCACTTAGGATGTAGGTATGCTCATTGATTTTTTGTTCTACCCAGTCTTCTTGGTCATATTCATCTTGGATTTCGCCAAAGATTTCTTCTACTACATCTTCTATACTTACAATGCCCTCTGTGCCCCCAAACTCATCTACTACCAATGCAAGGCTTTTGCGCTCACTGATAAACCTCGCTAGTAACTCTTGGGCAGGTGTAGAGGCAGGAATGATGATAATGTCTGAAAGAATAGAACGAATATCTTTGGGAGCTTTGAACAACTCCAGAGCGTGACAGTAGCCTATTACTTCATCTATACTCTCCTGATAAACAATAATTTTAGAGTGTCCACTATCTAAAAAAGCCTTTTTGAGTTTTTCTATGTCGTCATCTACTTCTACGGCTACTATCTCTGTACGCGGAATCATACAATCCCTTACTTTCACAGTTCTGAATAAAATAGCATTAGCAAAGATTTTAGAGTCTATCTCGGGATTGGGTGAGGGGGTATCTTGCGGAATTTGTGTGTTGGTGATGTAGTTGTGCAAATCTACAAGGCTATAAATGGGTGTACTTTCTGTGTAGGGCAGTTTAAATATCTTGACAATCACAAACTTAGACAGCCCTACTATTACGTACACAAAAGCAAATAAAATCCAGTAAGTAATCAGAATAGGCATGGCAAATACTTCTAGCAGGCGGTCGGGGTTGAGCATAAAAAGTGTCTTGGGTAAGAACTCTGCCGTAATCAAGACCACCAAAGTAGAAAGCACCGACTGTATCACGAGTACACTCAGTTCATTATTGATTTGTGCGGGAAGCCAAGAAGCTACCCATGGCTCAAGCACATTTGCCATAAAAATTCCATAGAGCACTAGTGTAATGGTATTGCCCACCAACATAGTAGCTATGAAGCGAGAGGGCTTTCCAAAGAAGCCTGCAATGATGCGCCCTGAAAGCACCCCTTGTTTTTTTTGGAGTTCAAAATAAAGACGGTTAGAGGATACAAAGGCGATTTCTGTTCCTGAAAAAAAAGCAGACAATATGAGCGTAATTATGATGGCAATTAGTTCGTGGTATTCCATGTATTTTTACGAATGAGAAGACTTCTTTTTTTTAGGGTTAGTGCCATCTGGATTCGGTTTTGAGGGAGGGTTTGCTTCGTTTTTTTGTTGTGCTTTGCGTAGGTTAAGCCAAATAAGGCACATAGCTGTAACCATAAAAATCCAATAAGTATCTACAATGGCATATTTGAGCCTGATAATCTGGTCGACGCCAATGATAAAAAATACAGTAGCAATGCTCAGCAATACATAGTCTAGGGTTTTCATGCCTATTTTTTTATTATTATGATTGGGGAAGTATTGGCTTTTCAGTTGCTATGTCATCAAAAGAAAGCATTCTTGAAAGTCTGCTACCTTTTGATGTGTACTCATACAAACTCAGTAAAAAACCAACACTTCAACATAGTTCAACAATTTACAAAAATACGTTATTTTTAGAATTAAATGAACAAGACTTCAGATTCAGGTCTCGAAAAAAATGTGATTCTTTGACAATTTTTGTGATTGTGTGCGATAAGATGAGCTAAATACTGTTTAGAACATAAATGCCAGCGGGCTGGAAGTCCGCTGCTACAGATTTCCACAAAAATTGTCAGACAACCAAAAATGTTTAGCTAGACTTTTAAGGATTTATTCTTTATCCAGTACTTCTCTTTGTGTTATTTGTCAGATGAGCTTCTTTAAAGCAAGATAATTCATAGAATGGCACTAAATATATAAAATGCCCTACTTTTAATAAGCAAAGCTATAAAATAAATAGATGTATTACTACTTTTTTTCTAAATGAATTCCTATTTTAGCCAATAGAAACCAAACTCATCAAAAACTTATGCAAGCAAGAGAAAATATCGAAAAATTTAGACAAATTGTTCATAACAAATACCTTATTTACAACAGTCTATTCCTGAATTTACCCAACGAAGACACCTCCTACACAGGAATTTTTATCCCACTTTTGCACAAACTCAGCAAAGAAGGCTTTGCCAATGCACAAGCACCTAGACAAATCATTGAAGAGTTTTTTAGTAAACATACCAATCTTAGCACACCTGAGGAAAAATTTAATTTGCTTTTCCGAATGATTCAATACATAGAGCGGCAAGTTGTACTCTTTGATTGTGTAGAAGATGCTGCCTTTCCTAGTTTTCAAAAGCAAGAGTTACTCCCTTTGCTAAAATCAAGTAGCAATACTTTTGAAGACCTCAAAAAACATCTCTCTCAATTTAGTACAAGGCTGGTATTTACGGCACATCCCACACAGTTTTACTCTAACAGTGTACAAACCATCATGCGAGGGCTAAGAAATGCTATTAAAGATGATAGTATAACACGTATAGATGCACTCTTACAACAGTTGGCTTTTACACCCTTTATCAATCGCCATAAACCTACTCCGTATGACGAAGCCGAGAGTATCATTTATTATTTGCGCTATGTTTACTACGACACTATGGGTACACTCTACCACAATATTGCAAAAGCTATGGAGGCTACCCCCGATTTTAACCCCCAACTGATAGAACTAGGCTTTTGGCCTGGTGGCGACCGAGATGGCAACCCCTTTGTTACCGCTGACATCACCCTCAAAGTAGCCCTACAGCTCCGCAATACGGTCATGAAATGTTACTACAATCACTTAAAGCTATTGCGCCAAAAACTCACTTTCAGGGAGGTAGTTATACCACTCACAAGGCTCAAAGAACTACTCTACAAACAAATCTTTCAGCATGAGGTATCACTTACAGACCAAGAAGTCCTTGATATTCTCTATGAAGTGCGCCAGAAAGTCATTACGCTCTACAGAAGCCAGTACCTTGCTGAGATAGACGACTTCATAGGCCGTGTGCATTTGTTTGGAAGCCATTTTGCAACCTTAGATATTCGCCAAGACAGTAGCAAACACTACGAAATAATGGCGCAAATCTTCCAAAAAGAATTTGACCTAGACTACTACGCACTTGAATACGAAGAAAAAATCACCTATCTCACCGAAAAATCATTGCAGCTCAAGCCTGAAGACTACCCCGATGAACTCACCCAAGATACACTCAAAAATATCTATCAAATCAAAACCATTCAGCAAAATAATGGCAAGCGAGGGCTACACCGCTACATCATCTCTAACTCTGAAAATATTTTTGATGTATTGAATGTGTATGCACTTTTCAAATACTGTGGCTACCAGCCCCAAGAAATAGAAATAGATATTGTACCACTCTTCGAAACCATGGGAGGAATGAAAGACGCAAAAGCTACAATGACTGCTTTGTATGAAAATAGCACCTATCAGGCACACCTACGGCACAGAAAAAAAGCCCAGACCATTATGCTCGGTTTCTCTGATGGTACCAAAGATGGCGGATACCTCAAAGCCAATTGGGAAATTTACCAAACCAAAGCTACACTTACCCAACTCTCAAAAGAAAAAGGCTATCAAGTAATTTTTTTTGACGGACGTGGAGGCCCACCCGCAAGAGGTGGTGGAAAAACACACCAGTTTTATGCCGCTCAAGGCCATGAAATAGCCAACGACAAAATACAACTCACCATACAAGGACAGACCATTACCAGTATTTTTGGTACTTATGAGCAAGCTGCCTACAATGTGCAGCAGCTACTCATGGCGGGAGCAAAACACCTCCAACCCAACAGTGAGTTTTCAGCTACAGATAAAGCCTTGATGAATGAGCTAGCTGATAAAAGCTACCAAAAATACATCGAGCTAAAAGAACACCCGCTTTTTGTGCCTTACTTAGAGGAAATGACTACGCTCAGGTACTATGGCGACACCAATATAGGCAGCCGCCCTACCAAACGCAATCAGAGCGACCAACTCACACTCAAAGACCTACGCGCCATTCCTTTTGTAGGCTCTTGGAGCTTGGTAAGGCAAAATGTACCGGGCTACTATGGCTTAGGCACTGCCCTTGAAAGCTATGCCCAAACACCCAAAAGATTAGAACAACTTTATCAAGACTCAGCATTCTTTAGGTGTTTGATTCAGAATAGCATTATGTCTATGAAAAAATCTTACTTCCCACTGACAGCTTACATGCAAGACGACTCCAAATATGGTACTTTCTGGCAAGACCTCAGAGAGGAATACTTACTGGCTAAAAAATGGGTATTACATCTCACTAATCAACAAGAACTCATGGAAAGCGAAGCCCTCTCAAGGTCTTCTATCAGCATGCGTGAGAACATAATCTTGCCTTTACTCACCATTCAACAGTATGCCCTGCAAATGATTCAGGCAGAAGATGAGCACAAAGCCATCTTTGAAAAAATGGTCATTCGGGCACTTTTCGGCAATATCAATGCAAGCCGCAACTCTGCTTAGGGACTTTGGAGTGAGAAAAAAGTAGCAGATAGTTGCAAACGTTTGAAGTTACAAAAACTCAATTCTATGGTTGAGTATTTGTGACTTTCTTTTTTTTGAGGGTCTTTTGGTAGTATTTGATAAAATTTATTACACCAAAATTTTTTAAATGAGTATGTCAAAAGTTTATTTTTACCTGATTATTTTCACCTTTTTATCCTCTGCTTGTCTTGTAGCGCAAGAGACTGCCCCTACCGATTCTTTGCCGCCACTATGGAGGGCTTCGGGGGCAGCAAGTTTGAGCTTTTCTAATGTAGGCCTGAGCAACTGGGCAGGGGGGGGAGATAACTCCATTTCTATTGGCAGTTTGATTGATGGCAAGGCAATACGTGAAACTGAAAAAAGCCTTTGGGAAAACTATCTCAATGCTGCGCTAGGTGTGGCAAGAGTAGGCGGCGATAATAGTATTTTCAAAAAAACAGATGACCAACTTATCTTAGGTACAAAATACGGTTACAAGTTTTCTAAAAGATGGAGTTTTGCAGGAGGGCTAGAGCTACGCTCACAATTTGCACCTGGCTACACTTACGCCATCAATGCAGACGGTAAAGAAGTAGAAGATGTACTCATCTCCAGATTTTTGGCACCAGGTTACCTCAATGGAGGCTTAGGAGTACAATACACCAATAAAGTCTTTTCGGCTACGCTTGCACCGCTCACGGGCAAAGTTACTTTGGTATTAGAAGACTCACTTGCTAACGCAGGGGCATTTGGCGTAACACCAGGCGAAAAGGTACGCTTTGAACTGGGCAACAATATCAACATGAAACTAGAGCTCAATGTGCTAGAAAATGTAACCTTCAAATCTGCGCTCAATCTTTTTACCAACTATAACACGCTAGGCAATACTGATATAAACTGGGAAACCTTACTTGTCTTTAAAGTAAATAAATTTATCAATGCAAGTTTTGGTACACAGCTTATCTACGACCACGATATACTGATAGGACAAAACGATGGTAGTTTTGATAGAAAAGTACAATTTAAACATGTGCTAAATCTCAATGTAGGATACAAGTTTAGTCTGTAACATAACCCTGAGTATGCTAAAATTTTTTATAGGCTATTTTTATAAAACTCTCATTACCAAACTGATAATATTATAAACTATGATTGAACTGTACTCAGTTCAATCATAGAAAATAATAGTCTACTGACTTTATTTTAAAACAGTATCTAAAAATATTTATAAAATAACCAGTAACTTTTTTACTAATAAAAGGTCTTATGGTTGAAAAAACAAAAAACTATGTGCGATTTATTATCCAGAAACATGACACACAAAATGCAAGGAGCTTACCTCCAACTCTTACTTGGCAACGAACAGCACGAATACCAAAAAATGCTACGTAACAAACTTTGTAGCCAAAATATCTTTCAAATTCAAGCAGATACTTGGCATGAATCTGATGTACTCACTCAAATTCTACAAAGCATTGATGAAGACTTTGGCAATACTATGAGCCATAAAATAGGGGCAGATTTTGCTGCAAACCTCACCATAGATGTACAGCCACACGACCTCAGAGGAGCTATAGAAATTCTTTTAGCGTTGTTTTCTAAGTATCACATACAAACTCAAGATACACAAAATCAGTTCAGGTATTTTCAAGAGGATGCCCAAGAGGCACTGCTTGAGTTGTACCTTCCTTATCCTGCTGAATTTATGAGAGGCTGTATTTTAGCACTTGCCAAAAAATATCAACCTAAGTTTGCCATCAAAATTCAAGTAAGCCTGCTCAATGAGAGTGAATGCGGGCAAGCCGAAGGAATGCCCTGCCTCTACAAAATAACTTGGATTGAGGTCTAGGCTGAATGCATATTCCAAAATTCTGAGTACAGAACTTTGGTGTGCATGCCTTAGTAGATTTACTGGTTATTGGCTTTGCCTATCAAATGGTAAAGCCACTCTTTTGAGAAAAATATGCCAAATCGCTTCAAAAAAACCTTCAAAATAATTTATAACAAGACAAGTAAATTGCATGGTTTTGGCTAATCCATAATTCAATAATACTTTTTGAATACTATCTTTACATTTTTATTAGACGCTTAATCAATACACCCACACCATGTCTTTACGAAGGTTTTTATTACTGTGCATGCTGTATAGTGGCTACGACGGGCTACTTATAGCACAAAACCAACTATTAAGCCTTGAAGAATTAGAGAATACTAAGGTATATCTGTCCTTAGAAGATGCCTTAGAGGAGCCACAGAATGTCTATGCACTTAGCCTGAAAAATCAAGGACTCAAAAAAATACCTTCAGAAATAAGTAAATTGACCAGTTTGCAATACCTAGACCTAGGGCTAAATCCTATTGAAGTACTTACAGACTCTTTGTGGCTACTTACCAACCTGCAGGTAATAGACCTATGGGGCGCAAGGCTCACTAAGTTACCCAAAGAAATTGCCCAGCTAAAAAATTTGCGCTATCTATATTTAGACTATAATCAACTCTCAAGCCTACCTGCAGCAATTGGGCAACTCAAAAAGCTGCAAGTGCTTGATTTAGAAGGTAATCAACTTGTAAACCTACCCAAAGAGATAGGGCTTTTGTCTGGCCTGGAAGTACTTGATTTAGAAAAAAATAATCTGACAGAATTGCCCTCATCACTTGATAGCCTACTGCGGCTCAAAATACTTGATTTGGAAGAAAACCAATTACGCAAAATCCCTGCTAGTGTAGGCAGCTTGAGCAGCCTAGAATATCTCTATCTTCAAAAAAATCTTGTGATGGATATTCCTACAGAGTTGGGTGTGTTGCCCATTTTGAAGTATTTGTTCATAGAACACAATCAATTGCAAGCGTTGCCCGATAATCTTGACCGCTGGCAAAGCCTAATATTGCTCAATTTAGCGCACAATCAATTCAGAGCGTTTCCCAAAGGACTCAGCAACCAAACTACGCTTGAGGCTATCAATCTCAGTTTTAATATGATCAAGGTAATTCCAGAGGATATTCAGAAATTGACTAATCTGAGGGTCTTAAATCTCGAGGGAAACCAATTAGGTTCAGTGCCCGCAGCACTCAGCCAACTTCCTTCGCTAGAGCTACTCAACTTAAAAGAAAATAAGATAAAAGGCTTCACCAATGAAATCACTAACTTGACTACCCTCAAAGAACTCAACCTCCAAAAAAATCCTATCAACAGCACAGAAAGAAACCGGGTGCAAGGCTTTTTGCCCAATTGCTTTATCAAATTTTAAAGTAATTTAAAAAAAATAGAGCCATTGGGTAAATCTATTTATAAATTATGGCATGAGTATTTGTAAAAATAAAGTCTATTACCTAACTTTGCACTCCATAAAAAAACAAATAAGACAATGGCGAAAAAAGGCAAAGGCAATAGAATACAGGTGATTATGGAGTGCACTGAGCATAAAAATAGTGGAATGCCCGGTACTTCGCGTTACATTACTACCAAAAATCGTAAAAATACAACTCAACGTTTGGAGTTGAAGAAATACAATCCTATTTTGAAAAAATATACGCTTCACAAAGAAATTAAATAATTATGGCTAAGAAAACAGTTGCATCTTTGAAAGACAAAACCGCTAAGGGTTACGCTAAGGTAATCAAAACGGTACGCTCCCCCAAAACTGGCGCATATACTTTTCGTGAAGAAATTGTACCTCTTGATGATGTACAGATAGCACTCAAAAAGTAATTGCGAAAAAATATCCTTTATTGATAAAAGCCTCCAATTCTTGGAGGCTTTTTTTATGTTTTTTTGTAACTTAGTCAAAAAAAAGTAAAAACTATGAAATTTAATTTCTTCTCTAAAAACAATGGTGAAAACAAGAAAAACCTTGACAAAGGGCTGGAAAAAACCAAGCAAAATTTTTTCACCAAACTAGCCAAAGCCACCGTAGGCAAAACCCGTGTAGATGAGGAAGTCTTAGATGAGCTCGAGGAAATCCTGATTAGCTCTGATGTAGGTGTAGATACTACCCTTAAGGTTATCCAACGCATTGAAGAAAGGGTAAAAAAGGATAAATACCTCAATACCACTGAGTTAAATTTTATTTTGAGAGATGAAATTGTCAATCTACTTGCAGAAAACAACCTAGATGAGTTAGAAGATTTTTATATCCCTGCCTTAGATACACCCTATGTTATCTTGGTAGTAGGTGTAAACGGGGTAGGTAAAACAACTACCATTGGTAAACTAGCCGCTCAATTCTCGAAAAGAGGCAAAAAAGTAATGCTAGGCGCAGGCGATACTTTCAGAGCTGCTGCCGTGCAACAGCTCCAAATCTGGGGAGAGCGTACAGGGGTAGAAGTAGTTTCGCACGGCATGAATACAGACCCAGCCGCCGTGGCTTTTGACACCGTAAAGCAAGCCATTGAAGCCAAAGCAGATGTGGTCATCATTGATACAGCAGGAAGATTACAAACCAAAAAACCACTTATGGAAGAGCTAGCAAAAATTAGAAGGGTCATCAAAAAACAGGTAGAAAATGCACCCCATGATGTGATGTTAGTGCTCGACGGGAGCACAGGGCAAAACGCTTTCATACAGGCGCAAGAGTTTACAAGAGTAACCGAGGTATCCTCCCTAGCAATCACCAAATTAGACGGCACAGCCAAAGGGGGCGTAGTGATAGGAATTAGCGACCAATTCAAGATTCCAGTCAGGTATATCGGCGTAGGTGAAAAAGTAGAAGATTTGCAGATTTTTAATAAAAAAGAATTTGTAGATTCGCTCTTTAAAAAATGAATAAATAACCATCAATAATACACAGGCAACAGTTGACTTTTGCCCTAACCAGTAAATTTCATATATGAAACTACCCAAACGCTGTATAAAGTTAGTTGCTTACCTTCTTTTTGGAATATTACTTCTACCTACTTGTGCTTGCACGCAAAATAAGCAAGATGCTTTCAAAGCATTTGAAGGAGAGGCTGCTTCTATCCAAGAGGTACTGCGTGTGCCAGGTATGGTATTGGGCATTATGCAAAATGGCCAACTTGTCTGGCAGACCGCACTTGGGTATACTGACCTAAATACCCGAGATACTATGCGTACTGACCATCTCACGCCAATTGCCTCTATCAGCAAGACCATGGCGGCTATCTTGGTTTTGCAGTTAGAGGAACAAGGTAAACTCACAACCAACGACCCAGTGATAAAATACCTAAAAAATACGGCATTGCCTAGTAATATAAAGATTAGCCATTTACTTTCTCATACCTCTGAGGGTGCTCCTCAGTCTTTTTTTGAATATAGCGGAAGATATAGCCTTTTAAAAGACATTATAGAAAAAGTAGCTCAAAAAGACTATGCTACGCTGATGAATGAGCAAATCTTAATGCCTCTGGAGATGAGGCAGAGTATTCCAGGAGTAGGGGCAAAAGGTTATGAACAACTCTCAAAAAAGATAGCTTCTCCTTATAAAATAGGACAAAATGGGGTAATCTTAAAAGGCAATTTGCCCACCAATGGTCTCAAAGCCAGTACAGGTATGGTTTCTTCCATTGTTGATTTGGCTAAGTATGCGGCTGCTATTTATGAAGGAAAGCTAATTTCGGCAGCTTCTATAAAAAAGATGTGGACAAATACACTTTCAGCAGAGGGCGACACCCTCCCTTATGGTTTGGGCTGGTTTGTTAGAAAAGTAGAAGGTGTAGATATTTTTTGGCATTATGGCCAAGAAGATTGCTACTCTACGGTACTAATGTATGTGCCTTCAAAGAAGCTT
Organism: uncultured Cytophagaceae bacterium; assembly: GCA_964480455.1. Lineage (GTDB taxonomy): Bacteria > Bacteroidota > Bacteroidia > Cytophagales > Microscillaceae > JAABSX01. The sequence goes on along the minus strand of CAYZQI010000004.1, from coordinate 37,619 downwards.
ACACTCATTATGCTTGCCAACAGTTCCAGTCTTTCAGACCATGGACGTATGCTGAGTGGCAATCCCGCCCGTTCTGCTCTTTTTTGGACATTTTTAAAACATTTTGTATTCAATCAGAGCAATGAGAAAGTGCCTGTTTGGGATAAACCACTTGAGGAGTGGAGAAAACACCTTTCCAGTTCTCTAAGTAATCATCAAAAAATAATGGCAAAAGAAACACTCATTAGTAGGCTCATGCTAGAAAGTTTTATGAGTAGTTATATGGCAAGTTATCAAACGGCTTCCCAGGCAACTGTTAACTTGTTGCTAGATTACTATGCTCAAGAACTTGCGCAGACCGCCGACCCACAACTTTTGTATGCTTTGCTCAAAGCTATCAAAGCGGGCAACTATTTGGCTATCTCAGTAGTACAAAAAATTACAGAAAATAGCCTCCAAAAAGATAAGTCGCCTTATATGCACTACTTAGCAGGTGATTTTTATTATACTTTGAAAGAGTATGAGACAGCCCTGTCTTATTTCAAAAAAGTAGCCGATTTGAGTAATTTTAATTTTAGATGGTATCAAGCATTGGCTACTTATTATACGGGTGAGTTATTAAAGAACCAAAAATCTTCCCTTGCAGCACAATATCTTCAGCGTGTAGTGGCATGGGGTTGGAATTTAGATAACATAGTAAGCAAAGCTAGACAAAAACTTGCTGAGTAATCTTTATGACAGACTGCTTTACTCTGTTCTTTGGTCAAAAAAAAGCACTTTTTTCATTATTGAAAAAAGTGCAGATTACCCTAAATTACTTATTTTACACCAATTATACTTTGATTTCTACATCTACCCCACTAGGAAGCTCCAACTTCATCAATGCATCAACAGTTTTGGGGCTAGTAGAGTAAATATCTACTAGACGCTTGTAAGTATTTAGCTGAAATTGCTCTCTTGATTTTTTGTTTACGTGTGGAGAGCGTAAGACAGTAAAAATCTCTCTTTTGGTAGGAAGCGGAATAGGTCCGTTTACTACAGCCTTGGTAGCTTTGACAGCTTTCACAATCTTTTCAGCAGATTTATCTACTAGATTATGGTCGTAAGACTTGAGTTTAATGCGAATTTTTTGAGTCATAATTTTATTGAAAGAAATGAACACCAGCACCTAGCTAGTGTCCAATTTTATACTTATTTATATTTAATCCCTTACAGTTGCGCCTTTTGATTTTGCCATTACTTCTTCTGCAAGGTTGTTGGGTAGCTCTGCATAATGCGAGAAGGTAAGCGTAGCCGAGGCGCGCCCAGAGGTAAGTGTTCGCAAATCGGTTACATAACCAAACAATTCTGACAAAGGTACATCAGCTTTAATAACTTGTGCGCCAGCTTTTGTGTCCATACCTTTCATAATTCCGCGGCGGCGGTTCAAGTCGCCAGTTACAGGACCTGTAAACTCATCTGGAGTTACTACTTCTACACCCATGATGGGTTCGAGGATTCTTGGCCCTGCTTTTTTGGCAGCAGTACGGAAACCTAGGCGCGCAGCTAGTTCAAACGAAAGCGAGTCTGAATCCACATCATGGAAAGAACCGTCAAACAAGCGTACTTTCAAAGCATCAACAGGGTATCCTGCGAGCGGTCCGTTTCGCATGGCTTCATCAAAGCCTTTTTGAATGGCTGGGATAAATTCTTTTGGAATAGCTCCTCCTTTGATTTCATTGATAAACTCAAGCCCTACTTTTTCAGGGTCGGCAGGCATTAGTTCAAAAGTAATATCAGCAAATTTACCTCTACCACCTGTTTGTTTTTTGTAAACTTCTTTGTGTTCTATCTTACCCGTGATGGCTTCTTTATAAGCCACTTGTGGCGCACCTTGGTTGATTTCTACTTTGAACTCACGGCGCATACGGTCAATGATAATCTCTAAGTGAAGCTCACCCATACCACGCAACACTGTTTGTCCTGTTTCTTCATCAGTAAATACTGAGAGCGTAGGGTCTTCTTCTACTAGCTTAGTGATGGCATTGCTGAGTTTATCTACATCAGCTTGCTTTTTCGGCTCAATCGCATAGCCGATTACTGGCTCAGGGAAAGACATAGACTCTAATACAACTGGGTTTTTTTCGCTTGTGAGTGTATCACCTGTTTTAATATCTTTGAAGCCCACACCTGCACAAATATCTCCAGCTTCTACCTTATCTATTTGGTTTTGCTTGTTAGCGTGCATTTGCATCAAGCGAGAAATACGCTCTTTCTTGCCAGTACGGTTGTTCAGAATGTACGAGCCTGAGTCAAGTGTACCAGAATAGACACGCATAAAACACAAGCGTCCTACGTAGGGGTCTGTTGCAATTTTAAAAGCCAATGCTGCAAAAGGCTGTGTATTATCAGCACCACGTGTTTCTTCTTGCTCTGTATCAGGGTTTGTTCCAGTGATAGGAGGTAGATCCATTGGAGAAGGCAAATAAGCGCAAACTGCATCAAGCAATGCTTGTACGCCTTTGTTTTTGAATGCCGAGCCACACAAAACAGGCTGCATTGACATATCAATTACAGCAGCACGAACGGCAGCCATCACTTCTTCTTCAGTGATAGAATTGGGGTCTTCATCAAACTTCATGAAAAGATCTTCATCATACAAAGCCACATTTTCAATTAGGTTGGTACGCCATTTTTCAGCATCTTCTTTCAAATCTTCGGGGATATCGAGCAGCTGATAAGTCATTCCAAGATCTTCATCATTCCAAATAACAGCCTTGTACTTGACTAGGTCGACTACCCCTTTGAAAGTTTCTTCTGCACCAATGGGAATTTGCAAAGGTACAGGGTTTCCGCCTAGCTTATCTTTAATTTCATTGACTGCCTTATAAAAATCAGCTCCTGCACGATCCATTTTATTTACAAAACAGATGCGTGGTACGTGATACTTGTCGGCTTGTCGCCAAACAGTTTCAGATTGAGGTTCTACCCCAGATACAGAACAAAAAAGAGCTACTGCACCATCAAGCACACGCAAAGAGCGTTCTACTTCTACTGTAAAATCTACGTGCCCCGGAGTATCAATCACGTTGATTTTGTACTCTTGGGTGCGTTCGTCTGGTTGTCCTTGTACCGTAGGATATTTCCAGGCAGTAGTGGTAGCTGCTGAAGTAATCGTGATGCCACGCTCTTGCTCTTGCTCCATCCAGTCCATAGTAGCAGCACCATCATGTACTTCGCCAATTTTGTGTGTCATACCTGTATAGAACAAGATACGCTCAGTGGTAGTGGTTTTTCCAGCATCGATGTGTGCCATGATACCAATATTACGCAATTTCTTTAAGTCAGCCATTGCTTTAAAGATTAAAAGGGGTTTTGAAATTTATTAAATAATAATCCAAAACACGCCGAAGTGTTTTGGAAGTATTGAATGATGTATATTAATATTAAAAGCGGAAGTGTGAAAACGCCTTGTTTGCATCAGCCATACGGTGTGTGTCCTCTCTTTTCTTCACTGCAGCACCTTCACCTTTTGCGGCGGCAATGATTTCTCCTGCAAGCCGTTCTTGCATTGTTTTTTCATTGCGTCCACGTGCATACTTAATGAGCCATTTGATACCTAATGATACCTTGCGGTCAGGTCTTACTTCTGAGGGTACTTGAAAGGTAGCACCCCCCACGCGGCGGCTTCTTACTTCTACTCCGGGCATTACATTATTAAGTGCTTTTTTCCAAGTCTCCAATCCATCTTCTTTGGTTTTGTCTTGCACGATATCAAGGGCATCATAGAATATCTTGTAAGCAAGGTTTTTCTTTCCTTCCATCATCAAATTATTGACAAACTTAGTTACCAATACATCATTGAACTTGGGATCTGGCAAAAGGTAACGTTTTGGCGGTTTACGTTTTCTCATTACTTATATTAATTTTTATCTTTTACTTTTTAGCATCTTTAGGTCTCTTTGCACCATACTTAGAGCGTGCTTGTAAACGCCCTTTTACACCAGCAGTATCTAGCGCCCCACGAATGATGTGGTAGCGTACGCCTGGTAAGTCTTTTACTCTTCCTCCACGAATCAACACAATTGAGTGTTCTTGCAGGTTATGCCCCTCGCCTGGAATGTAGGCGTTCACCTCTTTTTGATTGGTAAGGCGTACACGTGCTACTTTACGCATGGCTGAGTTAGGCTTTTTGGGGGTAGTAGTATATACCCTCGTACAAACGCCTCTTCTCTGTGGACAACTGTCTAAAGCAGGTGATTTTGATTTGGACACCAGTTTTTTTCTTCCTTTTCTAATTAATTGCTGTATGGTTGGCATTAATTTATCTTTTCATTTTTAAACCTATACATATACACTTCCGAATTTCGGAGTGCAAATTTAAGCAAAGCATTTTTTTAATCAAAAACTATTTACATATTTTTGCCTTTTTTATTGATTTGTGCGCATTACTGATAATCAACCTTGCAAAAATAAGTAATTTATGGCTATTTTGCGGAGAAAATAAATAGAAAAGCCTCTTAACCTCCAAAGGGACAAAACTTTTTACATTCTAGAAATGTGGAAAGCTCCTCATATCTAAAGGAGAAAATAAATTGAAGCTCCCTAAGGAAGATAATTGTGGGATTTTCACTAATTAGCATAAAAACTCCCCCTTCAGGGGCTGGGGGGCTTTAACTTTAAAATCCATGCGCTACAACCAAAGAGGTGTTTCGGCTTCCAAGAGTGAAGTACACAAAGCCATTAAAAATCTTGATAAAGGCATCTTTCCACGTGCTTTTTGTAAAATCATTCCCGACGTATTGGGAGGTGATGAAAACTACTGTAATCTTATGCACGCCGATGGTGCAGGCACAAAATCTTCATTGGCATACCTCTACTGGAAAGAAACAGGCGACCTTTCTGTCTGGAAAGGCATAGCCCAAGATGCACTCGTGATGAATTTAGACGACTTACTTTGTGTAGGGGTATATGATAATCTGCTCCTTTCTTCTACCATTGGGCGAAACAAAAACCTTGTGCCTGGAGAGGTAATTCAGGCAATCATAGAGGGTACACAAGAACTGATAGAAAATTTGGCTACTTTTGGCATACATATTCACCATACAGGAGGCGAAACAGCCGATGTAGGTGATTTGGTGCGCACTATCATTGTAGATAGCTCTGTAACGGCACGTGCACACCGCCAGGACATCATCACCAATGAAAAAATAGCTGGAGGTGATGTGATTATAGGTTTAGCATCTTCTGGACAAGCAACTTATGAAACTGAATACAATGGGGGCATGGGCAGCAATGGTTTGACTTCTGCACGCCATGATGTGTTCTCGAGAATGTTGGCAGAAAAATATCCTGAAAGTTATGACCCTGCCATTCCCGAGGCACTGGTCTATGTGGGCAAATATGCCCTGACAGATGAAATCACGCCTCAAGAATATCCTGCTTTGCCCTGCCCCATCACGGCTGGCAAATTGGTCCTGTCGCCTACACGCACCTATGCACCACTCATGAAGGCAGTGCTTGATACTTATCGCTCAGGTATTCACGGTTTGATACACTGTACGGGAGGCGCACAAACCAAGGTGATGAACTTTGTAGAAAATGTACATATCATTAAAGATAACCTTTTTGATACACCACCTCTTTTCCAAGTCATTCAAGCCCAAAGCCAAACCGAATGGAAAGAAATGTATAAGGTCTTTAATATGGGACACAGGCTGGAGATTTATACTGACCAAAGCACCGCTACTGAAATCATCAACCTCGCACAATCATTTAATATAGGCGCAAAAATAATTGGCAGGGTAGAAAATGCCGCCCAAAACAAACTCACTATCCAATCAGAATATGGAGTTTTTGAGTATTAAAAACTTCTTTTAGTTTTATATGATAAAAAAGAGTGAGTAGCTCACTCTTTTTTCATGAATTGGCAAGATCAAGGCATATAAAATAAGAAAAATCAGATGAAATATCACTTTTTTTTGATTTATTTTGTTATTAACTTGCTGAAACAACAAGGCAGCATTTTTATAATTGAATATTAATTAGGCACAGTATAAATATTCTAATAATTTTTAATAAAGTGCGTTATCTGAGAGAGTCTAATAAACTGTGGTGAAATAGATAATTTTTGGGTGCTGTGTTCATCACCAATATTTCACTCAAATTATTGATAATAAGTGCTTTCAAAGTACATATAGTTGGTTAAATTATCCAATGGACTTAGCTGACTCATCAAAAAGAAAATACATTATGCAAATGACCAAAGAAAAAATAGAACGCCCTTCTACACTATTATTATTGCTAGAAACAAGGGCATTGCTAGAGATGGGAGCTTATTATTTGACCATGCCCCTGCTCAAAAATCTAGAATCTTACCCTAAGGGAGACGGACACCCCGTACTTGTATTGCCTGGCTTTACGGCAAGTGATGTTTCTACACAGATTATCCGCTCTTTTCTGAACGAACTAGGCTACCATGCTTACCCTTGGAGTTTGGGGCGCAACCTTGCCAATTTTGAAGAATTAGAAGTAATGATGAATCAGCGTGTAGCTTGGCTCAGTAAAGAGTATGGGCGAAAGGTGAGTATCATTGGTTGGAGCTTAGGAGGAATTTATGCCCGCGAAATAGCCAAAGAACAGCCTGACAATGTAAGGCAAATCATCACCCTTGGTTCGCCTTTTGGCGGTATAGGCGAAGAAAGCAATGCAGACTTGCCTTATCAGCTGCTTACAGGAAAAAAGAAAAAAAGAACTGTGGATAAAAGCCTTGTAGAGCGCATTCTGACACCTCCCCCAGTGCCTATGACATGCATCTACAGTCGTACTGATGGCATTGTGTCTTGGAAAACTTGCATAGAAAAGCAAGAAAGTCCATTGATAGAAAATATAGAAGTGTGGGGCAGTCATTGTGGCTTGGGGCATAACCCGCTAGTGCTGAATCATATTGCCGAACGCCTCTCACAGCCCGAAGGGCAATGGAAACCTTACAAAAGACAATAACCCTTGCCTGCTTGGGTGTTGTGTAAAAAGTATTTTAGGCAGAAACCTGTACAGTTTTTAGTGTTTTGTTGCTTCAGCCACAGTTTCTCCCTTCAGTGGTACTTATTTTATTTTTAGACTCCAAAAAAGATGGTTCTCTGACAATTTTTATTTCTTGGGGAGAGGGAAGGGGTGAAGTGGCTAAAAAGGGAAATTTGACTTGCACCCTCTTATTTATACCCAAACCAATTTGGGTTGGGAAATGAGGCTATTAAAAATCCTTGAAAATCAAGGAAATCAAATCCTGTAAATCCTCAAATCAAATGAATCTTAGTATATGTGCTTTGGGAGTAAGATAATTTAAACACAGTTCCGAGTAGGCTCATAGCGATTTGAGTAGCTTTACTTTTTTATTCATCAATACTTGTGTAGGAATTACCACTACTCCGTCTTCGGTTTCTATTTTAATGGCTACATTGGTGATTTCTATGATTTTACCCCTTACTTCTTCTATTTCAATCAACTGCCCTACTTGGTAGAGTTGTTTGCTGAAAAAAGCCGCCAAAATATTGGCTAAAATATCTCTTGAGGCAAATCCGTAGCTTATGGCAAAAGATAAAAACAATGCCCCCATAATCAAAGTGAGGTTGGTAGTGATGATGTCGGTATCTATGCCTGCCTGTTTCAGTGTGGTGAGCATTAAAATAACAAGCAAGAGATAAAAGACAAATCCACTAATAAACTTGCCCGTACTCATACCTAACGAAGCCGTGGCAGCACGAATAAAATCTCTTACAAAAGTAATGATATAGACTCCAATCCCAAAAATGAGCAGAGCCGAAAACAAGCGTGGCAGGTATGCGATAAGTTTAGAAATCTCGGCTGATACCATTTTAAGCCCCAAGGTCTCGGCTGCTGTAACCACAAAAAGCAAATAGATACTCCAATAAATTACTTTTTGAATAATTTTGCTTGGCTTGGTTTCAAGGCTTGCTTGCCCGAAGTATTCAGAAAGTGGCGGTTTTTCGGTGAGTTGGTCAAACTTCACTTTGGTAAGCAGTTTTAGTACCACAAAACCAACAGATTTTGCTACTATCCAGCCTAGCAAGAGCAGTATTAATGCCCCAATCACCGAAGGTAGGGCTTGCGTGATGGCATTGCTGAACGAGGTGAGCGAAGAAAACAATACTTCTTTCCACGTAGTGATATTTTGGTTCATGGTTTTCTGATAAAATTATTCGCTATTTTTAGGCTTTTCTTTAAGATTTTGCCAATACTATGCTAAAATCGCCACCTTTCCAAATCCCTTCTCAATTTTTTAGTGCATTTTCTAGTGCCTCTCTGAAGGGTAATTGCTTCACTCGCTGGTAGCGTTTGCATTGGCTACAAGGAATATCATCTCGGGCAGGCTGCTCGCCTAGCACCATTGCTTTGGCATATTGGTATTTTTCGCTGTTTAGGCAGGTTTCAAGCCCCTCTTCTAGCACATTGCCAAAGTCGCCAAAGTGATTGACACAGCAGCCGAGTAGCTTACCGTCCCAATTGATTTGGGGGGCGGTCCAGAGCTGAAGGCAGGCGGGCGAGTAAAGCTGTTGGTTTTTTTCTTCATATTCTGCCACACTGCTGACCTCCTGCTCTATGTCTTGTTTTATTTTTTCAGGATTTTTGACAGGAAAATGCTGGGGGTCATAATTGAACTTAGGTTTGAAACCCATGTTTAGCTCTTCGGCCAAGGTTTTAGCCTCTAAGATTTGATGCTCATTGTGTCCAAAAATGATAAATTGCCATTTCAACTTAGGATATTTGCTATTGTATTTTTCTTTGAATGTATTGATTGCCCTGATGTTCTCTAAGACATTATCTAATTTACCTGCCTTACGATATATTTGGTAAGTATCTTGGCTAGTACCATCAATAGAAACTTTTAATTTATAAAACTGGTATTTCACCAGAGTTTCCGCCATACCTTCGGGTAAGTAGTTAAGATTGACACCATTGATGGCTGAGAGCCGTATTCTTTTCTGATAGGCATACTTAATGATTTCGGGCAGTTCGGGGTTCAAGAATATCTCTCCATAATTAGACAGTTCAATGTACTTTATAGAAGGGTTTTCTTGAATAATTTTTTGAAAGGTACTTAGCCTTAAATTGCCCCAGCCTACGGCATTGCCTTGCGCACGGGTGCTGCGTATGCCCGTGATGCAGAGAGGACATTTAAGCTGACATTTGCTTGAGGCTTCTAGCCTGATGTGTTTCAGGGGGGGCTGGAATTGAGCAAGCCTGCTCGGCAAGCACGCTTGTCTTTTGAGCTTAGTATTGAGGGATAAGTATAATTTTTTCCAGACTGCCTTTTTCATGGGTACTCAAAACAAGATTAAAATCAGTAAATTGCTCTACACTAAACTCTATGTTATCACTTGGGTTAAGGTCTGAAAACAAAAGTAAGACCTTATTGTCTGCACTCAATTGCCATTTTCCGCTGTCGGTTTGTTTGTTTTTTGAGATTTTGTAGGTGCCATCAGCCTTAAAATCATACAAAATATCATCTACAAACTCTACATTCTTTAAGAGAGGATTATCCTCAGGGTTCTGGGTATCTTGGATACCAATTTTGATTTCATTTACTTTCCAAACTTTAATGATTTCTCTCTGGGGGTTGTTGTAACTGCATGCCCATAGATTTAGCAGCACAAGATATAAAAAAATTAAGAATATATTGATACAGTAACTCATTTTTTAGTGTGTATTTGAAATTATTGAGGCTGCTTAAAAGGTACAAAGCATAAAACCAACTGTATAATCAAAGCTAGTACATAAGTGAGAAACTATAAAATTTTCTTCTTTGAGATAATTCCCTCCTTAAAAAAAGACTTGACCTTGATTTTTTCTTCGTTTTGATGCTCCTCTATGACTTTCTTTTTCAGTTTTTTCTCTAAGAATTTGTGTAGCGGCATAAAAAGCAGTGCAAGAATTACATTGGCAAGCAATACCAGCAAGGGGCTTCCCTCTGCATAGACATCAGCAAAAGGCATCAGCATTATGAGTACAAACCTAAATACGAGCAGTAAGGTCAGAAAAATAAGGCTCTCAAGCATAGATTGAGGAATATCAAACTTGCCGAGGGCAAAGATGACCCCAAACAGAAGAATAAATAAAATAAAAATAAAAGAATACTGCACATTGTCGCGGCGTTGTTTTTCTTTGAAAGCCTGCTCTTCGGCGTGTTGCTGCTTCATTTTTGCTACCTCTGCTTTTCTTTCTTTCTCAAAAGTTTTTTCTAAATTTCGGATTTCTTTGGTCTTTTCTACTGCAAATACGCTGTCTTTTACAGTGGTATGCAGCAAATAATAATGATAAGCCTCTTGGTAATTACCCACAGTAGCATAGGCTTCCGAGAGAATCAGGCTTGCCTCTTGGATTCCTTTATTTGTACCTGTGGCCTGTGCAATGCTTAGGGCCTGCACCGCAAAGCGCAAGGCATTTTGGTATTTGGCAAGTTTATAATATACATCTGCAATACTGCTAAGTACATGGGCTGTACCCTCTTTGTATTGAATTTGCTCATAAATTTCTACCGCTCGCTTGTACTTGTCTAGAGCTTGTTTGTAATCGCCTCTATACTTATATATCTCTCCAATTTCAGTAAGACACTCTGCCACTCCTTTATAATTATTGATTTTTTCTTCTACTGGCAATGCCAAGAATAAAAACTTCCGAGCACGCATAAAGTCAAGTTTGTTACGGTAAGCACTTCCAATAATATGAAGACTTGCCCCTCTGCCTTTGTCATAGGAGATGGTATGTGCCAGTTGGTAGGCTTTCTTGCTATAACTGATGGCTTTGTCAGGGTCAAACTCTCGGTATTCGTGTGCAAGTGCTGCCCATACTTCTACTTTTTGTGAATCTTTAGCAATGGGTAGCCGCTGTAACAAGCTGTCTATGCGGATTTGTTGTTGTGCAAGAGAAGGGAGGGAGTACAATAAAGACAGAAAAAAAATAAATAAATTGGTTCTAAAGAACAATCGAAGCATGGAAGTATATTTTGAAAATCTTGGTGTTAGTGTTTTTTTAAAAAACTGCAAATTTAACGCCAACACCAAAGTAAAAGATACGAATTGCTGTGAGGATTTTCAGAAAAGGAGAAATAAACACCTAGTAGCAGATGGTTAATCTCTTGGATAGTTTGTAAGTATTTCTCCCTTACTGAGTAAAAGATTGAGGCTTAATTCATTGGGTTATGATTGCTCATTTAATTTAATTTCCTTTTTTAAGCGTAATATTCCAGCCTAGTGTGAAGAGTAATTGTTGCGTATGGAGTTTATAATCATAAAGTTGGTCATAATAAACTAGGTCTTCACTCAGCCTTGTCAAACTTCTGTGCATTGCCACGTCTAACCAGAATTTACCTATGTCAATTCCTAAACCAATGTGTCCATTGAGTATCCAACTGTTCTCCGCACCAAGAATTGCTAATCGTAGTTCATCAACAGGAAATACGGAAAAGCCCTCGGGTGTAAGGTTAATGCTTCTTCTTGCAAATTCAATATCCTGCACTCTGTTTTTACTTGTACGGTAATCTAGTGCAAAACCAGCAAAGCCTCTCAACGTGAAGAAACGGCTAGGTTTCCAAATAATCCCTCCCAGAGCAAAAGAAGTTTTATAAACTCTGTTTGGAATTAAGTGACTTGAATATCGGTACTCAGGTTTCCAAAGTATTATTTCTCCATTATCATCATAAAAAATATTTTGCTGAGGGTCTAGGTTATCTATATTGTAGCTATGTCCACTTGCTTCGTCTCCATAGGTAAATGAGGGTTGTATATAAAAACGGTTCTTTTTAAAATAAAACCGCCCAGTAAGCCCAATATGATTACTTTCATCAATGTATCCACCACTATAAATGAAGAATTTATTACCCACAACAGTTTGTATGTCTGATTTGAAATGACCATATCCCAATATAGGACTTATTGTAATGGTTTGTGCTTGGCAGATATTTGCGAGCAGGCACATAACTAAGAAAGGTTTCAATAATTTTTTCATCTTTGGAATAACTTTATTAAGAAAAAAGAAAAAGCCCATTGTAGGCTTTTTCTTGGTAACCTTGCTATTGAGTTTGTACAAAATATGGCATCGTGAATTTAAAGTAAGATTTATCACTGTAAACACCCCAACCGTTTCTTGTTTCATTGAATACAGCTGGATTTGCATTGTTGAAACCATTTATAAAGTAGAAAGTTCTATCAACATCTAAATTGAAAAGTCGTGTGTTTTTCGATCCAAACTTTTTAGTATATGTTGCACTTAATTCAACACCTAAAGAGTCAAATAAAGTAAATTTGACTTTACCGCTGAGTGTTATTTCGTCTTGACCATTATCTTCCTCATAAATCCCAAAAAAATGTTGTTGTTCACTTAGTTTCCAGTCCGTATCCATATCAAGATTTGCTGCAACCCATCTTTGTTCACCAATTGCTGCCCTTGTAAAAAATAAATCTTTAATCAAATCACCAGCATTTGCTGTTGGATTATTATTAACATTTGATAGAAACGCCTCCGCTCTAACTAGCCTTACCTCTGAACCTCCACTATTTTTCAATCCAAATAGTGGGTCTAATTGCTGTGTTAGTTGAACTTCTGCAATTTTAACAATGTGTACCTTGGGGTTGGGTGGCAGATCTGGTTCGTCATCTTTGGTGAGGTCTAAAATATCAGGCTGAGGTTGATTTGGTGATGGGTATAGAGAAGTTGGTATAGAAGGTGTGCTTGTTCCACCACCAGTCCCACCGCCGTTACCTCCACCATATCCTGGATCAATAATATCTCCATCGAACCCTGGACCACCATTTCCATCTTCAAATCCCTCCTGAGTAATTATGAAAGTAACATTGTCGCGTGCATAAGCATCATCAATAGTTACTTCGCTAATCTCTCCATCGTTGCCCACACGATAGCCTATGTTACTGTCCTGTTCTTCAACGGTATTGAAACTAAATGTTACTTCTCGATCAGCACTCGATTTATTTTGTCGATTACTAACATCAGAATATGGATAGTAAATAGATACTGGGTTGGCAAGTAAGTATGCCTCTAAATCATCTGTAGATTTTTCTTGCAGATTAGTAAAACTTTCTGATTGTAGATACTTTTTACTTCGGTAAACATTTTGGAATGTTTCTTTAAAAACAGCAGTTTTTGAAAGAGATTTTGCGTAGTTTTTTAAAGCTTGGCTTTCCTCAGGATTCCATAAATCTTGAAGTAAAATGCGTTCATCACGGTAATAGCCTGTAGCTACTCCGTTTTCAATGAGTTCTTTGACACCTGGAGTCTTACTCACCTCCGTCATAATCAAAGCAATGTGTTTGAGCTTTTGTTCCACATCTTCTATTTTTGCATCCGAACTCGGTTCAGAAGCAATTTGTTCAGGAAGAACATCATTTTGTTGCTGGCAAGATGCAACGAATACTGCCAAACCTATCAAGCTTAAAAAAGCGATAAGTAACTTGTAATAATTGTTGAAGTTCATAATGATTATTTATTTTGGCTACTCAAAACAATTACTAAGTCCTTTAATTTCAAAAAAATTTCAAAAAAATTTCAAAAAAATTTCAAAAAATATAAATAAATTTATATTAATTTATACTTATTTTAGTATTACAAATACATGTAAATATATTTATATTTAATAGCTAAACACTCTATTTGATAAATTTTACCTAGCATTTCTTCTTGAAACGCATTGATGCTTGTTTGTGCTTATTTTCAAAACTGCCGCTCATTTAGTAATTTTATGCACACAAAAAATCTGACCTCACGTTATGACTACAACAATCTATAATTTAATGAATAACTTATGATGTGGCTTACAAGTCTATTGCTTTCTTATCATCTTCTGAGCTTTAGCCCAAATTTTGAGGCATCACCCTTGCAAATAGTTGGCGATGAAGCGCAATACAATGATGAAATATGGCGGATTTTGCTGAAGGTAAAGTCCACGATGAAAAATAATGCTTATGTACCACAATTTACCCCAGAGGCAAAGGCACTTGATGGCAAAATCATTACCATCAAAGGATATATGTATCCGCTAGAAGAAGCCCCCAAGCACGAATTTTTTATGCTTTCTTATTACCCTACAAGTGTATGTTTCTTTTGCGGAGGTGCTGGTCCAGAGTCAATCATTGAGGTTACGGCTGCCAAGCCTATTGCATTTAGCTCACGCCCTATCACCCTAAAAGGCAAGCTGCGCCTTAACCAATACGACAAAGAAAGGCTTTTTTTCTTATTGCTCACAGCCGAAGAAGTAAAATAGGTAGCTACTTAGGGATAGTAACTGAAAGCGAAAAAAAAGTAAATTTATTATCTACAGGCATAGATTCTATGCTCAGTGGGTTGCCTGAGGTGAGTGCAGCCTGAATCAGCCCTATGCCTGCTCCTTTGCTCCTTACGCCTCTTGGTAGGCTTCGCTGTTCGCGCTTGTAGTTACGTAGGGCATCTTTGTCCATTTGATTGATTTTATGGCAGTTTTCTACCAGTTCATCTATATAATCGTTTTCTACCAAATTGCCACAAGAGAGCTTGTAAACAGTAGGTTCTTCGGTAATCAAGATAGTGCCTACGCGGTCTTCGCGTGTACCAAACCTGACTACTTCGGCAGAATAAAACAAGATGTTTTGTGATAATTCAATAAAGATTGCAAAGAGTTTTTTGCCTGCTTGTGGATTGTTACTCAGTTTTTGTTTGATGTCTTTGACTATCTCAGCCATGAGCGCATCTGTAACAGGGCCTTTGTAAGAGATAAGAATATTTTTATTGTTTGTGAGGGTGTAATAATCAAAAAGGCTGAACTCCTGCTCCATGTTTTCTCAATTGATTGATAATAAATTATTTACTTAGTCGTTTACGTAACTTTTGTATTCTGTTTCTGAAAAACAGCAAATTTTTTCTTAAAAAAATAATCAATGTAGGTTTCTAATTACATACGTTGAAATAGAACAACAAATAAGCTCGCTCAAAAATGTACTTCATCTACCAGTTCAACCCAGTAGCATTTATGAAAACTTTTGTTAAATTCGCGTTAAGTGACAATCATTCCAGATTATATGAGGTTAAAAGATGATACTGTGTATGAACTCATTATAAAATTAGAATTATGAAAAAAATAGGGTTGTTATTAATTTTTGTTTGTCTTTGGGGCTGGGTATTTTCGCAAGAGCTTCGTTTAGTAAATATAGATGAGGTAATCAGCGAGATGCAAAAACAAGATGATACCACCAGAGTTCTCAATCTTTGGGCTACTTGGTGTGCGCCTTGTGTAAAAGAATTGCCTTATTTTGAGGAGGTAAATCAATCACTCAAAGGAAATGAAAAGACAAAAATAATTCTTCTAGCCGTTGAAGACACAGAAAAAAAAGTACTGGCACATATCAGCAAAAATCAGATGCAAGCTACTGTTTGGTTCTTGAATGAAAAAGATGCTAACTACTGGATTCCAAAAATTAATGAAGATTGGGGCGGAGAAATACCTATTACACTTGTCAGAAACACGCTACTCAACAAGGAAGCATTTCACTCGGGGGAGTTGAACAAAGAAGATCTCCTCGAGATGATAAGAAAAGCCTCTGAATAAACCCTTAACCATAACTTTTATATCATATCCACTCACTTTAAAATTTATACAATAATGAAAAAAACACTCACATTCTCTGTTGCTGCTCTATTGAGCGCGCTCTTGCTAGTAAGCTATACTTACCGCACTGAAGGCTACAAAGTGGGCGATACCGCCACTGATTTCAAACTCAAAAACATAGACGGGCGTATGGTGTCTATGGCAGATTATAAAGATGCAAAAGGCTTTATTGTGATTTTTAGCTGTAATCATTGCCCTTTTGTAGTGGCTAGTGAAGACCGCATCATAGCCTTAGACAAGAAATACAAGCCGCTCGGCTATCCTGTGATTACTATTAATTCTAATGACACCAACGCTTATCCTGATGATGCTTTTGACAAAATGCAGGAACGTGCCAAAGAAAAAGGATTTACTTTCCCTTACCTTGTAGATGAAACCCAAGCAGTAGCCAAAAAATATGGTGCGACCAAGACCCCAGATGTATTTGTGCTTCATAAAGAAAAAGTAAATGGCGTAGAAAAACTCATTGTAAGATATACAGGGGCACTAGATAATAGCGTTAGAGATGAAAACGCAGTTACTGAAAGTTATACAGCAAATGCCGTTGATGCCTTGCTCAATGGTAAAAAAGTACCCGTTGAGGCTACCAAAGCCATCGGTTGTACTATCAAATGGAAAGAAAAAAGCGAAAAAAAATAAGCCCTTTCTAAAAATGTGATTAATCAGTCTAAGTTTGCAGTCTGATTACCAAAAGAACAAACTAACACCATTCTTTTGCATTGCGGTCATCTTAATAGCCATTGGTATTTTTTATCAATGGCTTTTTTATGATAAATTGAGAAACTTTTTGGACTCGAGTAGTCGGTGTCGAAATGGCTGTAAACAAACACTCAATCCTTTACAAACTTCTCAACAGCCATTTCTAAAACACCGATTAGCAAGTAGCATGTAGGGAGTGCTTGTCTTGTTTCAAAGCTACCTTATTGGTTGCCGAGGCGGCACTAGAAGAGGCACAAACCACGGACCAGCACCTAAGTTATACAAATCTCAGGATAAATTACCTTATCTAATTGCATTTTACCCTTAGTCTATTGTATTTTTTATTTTTATCTTTGGTGCATCAAAAAATGCAATAGCAGAAGAATTATCTTATACTAAACTAAAAACACATTATTTATGACACATTCAAAGCACCTTTTAAATCTATTTATTTTTTTCTTATTTACTTTTTTAGTAGCTTGCTCAGGTACAAAGCAAGAAAAGACAGAAGCACTTACTGCAAGTTCTCCTGATGAAAAAATTAAACTTGTTTTTGGGCTAGACCCACAAGGCAGACCTTTTTATGTACTTGATTTTAAGGAGAAAAGACTTATTGATACTTCTTACTTAGGCTTCAAAACCAAAGATTTTGACCTCTTAGAAGGCTTTGAAGTGATAGATAAAAATACAGAAACTAAAAATGAAACTTGGCAGCCCGTCTGGGGGCAACAAGCCGAAGTACGCAACCATTATCAGGAGTTGGGTATTGAACTCAAAGACAAAGCAGGGCATTTGCTCAATATTACTTTTAGAGTATTTGATGAAGGGCTGGGCTTTAGGTATGAATTTCCTGAGCAGCAAGGCCTAGATTCATTGGTGATTATGGAAGAAGTTACGCAATACAAAATGACTGCCGACCATACAGCATTCTGGAACTTGGGCTGCTGGGACAATGATGAATACTGGTATAACCAAAGCAAACTCTCCGAAATAGATTCTTCTAAGGCAAATTTTCATAGCTATGATACATGGATGCGTGTCCCTACACCTCATAGTGCCTCTCTCCCACTCACCTTGCGTACTGATGATGATGTGCATCTTACCTTTCACGAAGCAGCCTTGGTTGATTTTACGGGGCATGTCTTAACACTTGACCCTCAAACGCTTACCCTCAGTACCTCTCTGGTGGCTGCACCCGATGGCTCAAAGGCAAGCATCAAGCTCCCTGCCAAAACGCCTTGGCGTACAATACAAATAGGTGAGAGTGCTACCAAACTCTTGGCTACATATTATCTTTTGGAAAACCTGAATGAACCTAATAAAATAGCCAATACTGATTGGATAAAACCTGTAAAATATGCAGGTATTTGGTGGGAAATGCACGTAGGAAAAGCCACCTGGGACAAAGCAAGCGGAAAACACGGTGCCACTACCGAAAATGCCAAACGCTATATTGATTTCTGTGCTAAGCACGGTATTCCTGCTTTCTTAGTAGAAGGCTGGAACATAGGCTGGGAAGAATGGACATCGCCAGGACGTGCAACAGCTTTTGATTTTACTACACCCTACAATGATTTTGACATAGCAGAAGTAGTACGCTATGGTAAAGAAAAAGGTGTCGCACTGATAGGGCATCACGAAACCTCTGCCGCCGTAGCACGCTACAACGAACGCATAGACAGTGCCTTGGCTTTTTACAATAAAGTGGGTGTTGCGGCAGTCAAAACAGGCTATGTGGGCAAAATTATCCCTGAGGGCTACTTCCACAAAGGGCAGTGGATGGTAAATCACTACAATACTTTAATGAAAAAAATGGCTGATGCAAAGATAATGGTTGATGTGCACGAACCAATTTACCCCACAGGGCTATGCCGTACTTACCCTAACCTCATGAGTGCCGAAGGAATGTGTGGGCAAGAGTTCAATGCTTGGAGCAGCGGCAACCCCATCGAGCATAACGTAACCCTGCCTTTTATGCGCAACTTGATAGGTCCTATGGACTTCACGCCCGGAGTATTTGATGTGGCTTTCAAAAACTCTAAAAATGAACGCCTCGACAATGGCAACTTTTTTATGAAAGAAGGCAATAACCGTGTACGCTCCACCTTGGCGCATCAGCTAGCACTG
This sequence comes from uncultured Cytophagaceae bacterium, assembly GCA_964480455.1. Taxonomy (GTDB): domain Bacteria; phylum Bacteroidota; class Bacteroidia; order Cytophagales; family Microscillaceae; genus JAABSX01. The sequence goes on along the minus strand of CAYZQI010000004.1, from coordinate 19,165 downwards.
TATGTAGTCTTTTATTCGCCTCTACAAATGCTGGCAGACCTCCCCGAAAATTATGAAGAACACCCCAAAGCACTACAGTTTATCAAAGAGGTAGCAGTAGATTGGGATGAAACGCGCTACCTCAGTGCCAGAATAGGCGAGTATGTAAGTATAGCACGAAAAGCAAAGGATTCTCCCAACTGGTTTGTGGGTAGTATCACAGGCAAAGACACACAAGGGGTTTCGTTTAGGCTTGATTTCTTAGATGAAGATAAAACCTATACAGCTACCATTTATCGAGATGCTGATGATGCTGATTGGGAAAAGAACCCCGCTGCATATACCATTGAGCAGCGAGAAGTAAAAGCAAGTGATGCCATCAATGTAAAACTTGCCAAAGGCGGCGGATGTGCAATAAGTTTGATAGCGAATTAAAAAGATTGATTCCTTGACAACTTTTGTGATTGTGTGCGATAAGATGAGCTAAATATTGTTTAGAACATAAATGCCAGCAGACTTCCAGTCCGCTGCTGCAGATTTCTACAAAAATTGTCAGACAACCAAAAGATTTTTTATATATTTGCCCAAGGTTACACAAGTATTTTTGTGGCAAAACATCTACTTTTGAGCGTACTTTCTAGCACTTTCTAAGCTGAATGCAAAACAGCCACAAAACACGACATAACTTTAACCTGAGCAGAGTATTTTTTCTAAATAAATAGCAAAAGAAGCATGAGCGATTTTAACCTTTGCGAAAATGGGCATTATTACCCTCAAAATCTGAAAAACTGCCCCTACTGCCCTAAGCCTGATGATGATGCTATTGTGCCTAATTTACCTTTTGGCAACCAAGGGGGAAGCCTCTCAAAAACTGTAATCAATACAGGCAACGATGACCAAGATGATGATGACTTGTTTAGCCCTTCTCAGTTTATGGGAGGAGGCTCTACCACTGGCTCGAGTTTAGGCAGAACACAAATCTATGGCAGTGAAGAAAGCTATGGCGGGTCTTTTTCAGATAGTTTTCAGCCTACTCCACCCAGCTTGGGGCGCAAAATGGTGGGCTGGCTCGTGTCTTTCACCATAGATGCCAATGGAGCAGATTTTAGACTCTATGAAGGACGCAACCTGATAGGTTCGGACAATGGCTGTGATATAGTGGTCAGAAATGATGCCGCCGTTTCAGGGCATCATCTCACCATACTACACAGAATGGGTCAGTTTAAGTTCAAAGATGAGCTTTCTACCAATGGTACCTTTATCAATGATGTCTTTGAGGAGGAAGGTAATCTCAAAGATGGTGATGTTATCAGAATGGGAGATACTATCTTTAAATTTAGAAGTATTGCTTAGAAAATCAAGACAAAGCCCCTAATCCCCCAAGGGGAGAATCTCGAGAGTTCCCCCTTGGGGGATTGGGGGGGCTAAGTAACTTATACACAGATTAGTCAATAAAATTTTAATATGAAAAAACACCTTTTTCTAATTTTGTACACACTCACGGTGCTGTTAAGTGCTACAGACAAGGGGCTGACGCAAGTCGAAGACCGCTCTTTCACTATTGTAGAACCAGCAGATACGGCTGATTTTCCTGTACTGAAGGTTATCCTTCAGATGAGTACCAGTATCAAACCGTTAGAAACAGACTTTAAAGTTTTTGATTTTGATAAAACTCCCATTGAACAGTTTACCCTACGTGCCTCCGCAGGAGAGGAGTCTTCTACTACAGGCAACTTGATTTTTTTCTTAATAGATGCCTCTGCTTATACTGAGGGAATTCCGCTCGAGAACTTTAAGAAGGCAGTGATTGAGTCTATTGAGGAATTTGTTACAGAGGGCGACTTAATCAATGTAGGCTTTTTCAATAAATTACAAGAAGATTCGCGTGTGCTTCGCCGCCTAGATGCCGACTTTAACCGTAATTTCTCACAAGTCAAAGACCGAATCCGCACACGCATTACCACTTCCTTAGAAGACAGCACCGCAAAAAATTATGCCTTCAAGGCTATCAAAGAGGCATTACAAGTAATTGGCAATAGCCCAGACGAAGGCAGACGCATACTGATTGTGCTTACGGGAGCCTCTGATAACCTTGACCGTAGCTTCACCTCCGATGTGTTGATAGACCTTGCAACCAACTCAGACATTAGCATTAATACCATTAATTTTAAAATAGATAACACCTTCAAACCAGATATTTTTGAGACACTAAGCATCAAGACACGAGGCAAAAGCGCAATTGAAAATAGTTTTTCTGGTATTAAAAAAGCTATTGGAGATATTCTTGAGAGCCGTCAAGAAGCCGAAACCCCTGTGCTACAGCAGTATGAACTGATATTTACGGTGCAGGCTCCTGCCGACGGGCAGCCCTCACAATATACTATCAACTACAAAGACGAACCTCCACTTGTGGTCAATTATACTACGCCAGGAGGTGGTGCAGTAGTAGCCCCAAGTGGGGGACTCTTGAAAGATTATTTCTGGTGGATTGCAGCCCTCTTTGCGGTTACGCTACTCGGTACAGCCTACTGGTATGTGAATGAAATGAAAATTAGGCGAGAGGAAGAAGAAGAAGCAAGAATAGAAGAAGAAGAACGCATGGAAGAGGAAAGAAGACGCTTGCAAGCCGAAAAAGAAAAAGCAGTTAGAGAACTGAATGAAAAAAATATCAGATTAGAAGAACAACTCAGAGCAAAAGAACAAGAACTTGCGCGAAAGGCAGAAGAATTGAAGAACAGCCCGCCTCTACCGACCACCGCTACACCTCAAAAAAGAGATTTAAAACATACTATCATCTCTGGTGGAGGGGCAGCACCTGTTTTGAAGGTGCACACAAGTGCGATGAATAAAAATTTTATGCTCAATAAACCTGTCATGAATATTGGGCGTGCGCCCAACAACGACATTGTGATTCCAGAGCAAACCGTTTCTGGTAAGCACGCCACCATTCACGTCCAAAAAGGTAGTTTCTTTTTGACAGATCTGGGAAGTACCAACGGCACTTTCGTAAATGGTTCGCGCATTGAGAATCACTTACTCAAAAGTGGCGACTTAATAAAGTTTGGTGCTGCACAATGCAAATTTGAAATCTAATCTTTATAAAAAAGACTTAGACAAATTTGCAAGCTGGTTTCTAAACCATGGTAGAAGTGAAGGCAATATACCAAAATGCAGCACTCATAAGTTATGATAAAGATTATCAAATAATCCTAATAATTAACAACTGACGATTAATTTAATTGCTTTGCAATGAATCCAACTAAAAACTTCCGATTTGGAAACCATACAGATATAGGCCAAGTACGCCACCATAACGAAGATTATTTGGGCTTTTTCGAGAATGAAAATGGAGCTTTCTTTGTAGTATGTGATGGTATGGGGGGGCATGCTGGAGGAGCCACAGCCTCTCAAATGGCAGTAGGAAGCATCAGGCAGTTTTTTGACAGTCAATTTTTTCCTAACCCTCAAGATGCTATCTACCAAGCCCTGCAGTATGCCAACACGCAAATCTATCAAAAAGCCATCAATGTACCTGAGCTACGTGGCATGGGAACTACCTGCGTATTGTTGATGTTACGCGACAACTACTTCTACTATGGGCACGTGGGCGATAGTCGCATCTATGTTTATCGCTCAGGGCAACTCACACAACTCACCCACGACCACTCTTTTGTGCAGGCACTCATAGACCAAGGGCTCATCACAGAGCAAGAAGCCGAAACACACCCACGCCGCAACGAACTGCTACGCGCCATGGGTACAAGCCCTTTTGTGGAAGTAGAAATAGCCCCAGAGGCTTTCAAACCCTACCAGAGTGATGTGTTTTTGCTATGCAGTGATGGGCTTACGGGTATGGTAAGCAAGCAAAGCCTAGAAAATATATTGGCAAGCCATGACAGCTTACAACACAAAGCCTTAAAAATGGTAGAAACCGCCAACCTCTCGGGAGGTACTGACAATATCACAGTACAAGTAGTAGAGTTTCTTGGAAGCACTTCTACCAGCAGCCAAGCAACTTCTTATTCAAATACTACCTCATCATCAAAGCTAGGCGATACCCAAGGGCTCAGCGGTACAGCATCAGGTTCTAACTTTGACCCGCCTGCCACTGCTAATACACAAAACTACGAACCCGAAGATGTAAGCCCTCTCTACGAACGCCCTGCTAAGAAAAAAAATAAGAGGCGACTCGAGGAAGATAGCGTATTTGAGGGAGATGATGATGCGTACAGTAGCAAAAGCAGACGTGCTAACATCAATATTATAGATGAAGTAAATTACCGACCCTTGCTATTGAGAGGGTTTTTAGTGCTTTTTGTGATTGTGACAGGCTACTTGTTATTCAAGCATATACTAAGCGAGGAAGCCAAAGAAAAAAAAAGTAAGCATTTGGTAGAACAAGAACAGCGCGCACTAGAAATACAAAATTGGTTTTATGAGTACACAGGAATTCAAAAAGCAAAAGATACTTACCAAGATGTAAAAGAAACTGTCAAGAAAACAAAAGAAACTCTCCGTGAACTTAATGAATTTAAAAAACGTCAAAAACAAGCACTGGATAGCCTTTTTAACAATAGAGATGTGAGAAAAGTGTTCAATACACTCAAAAAGGGGGATAATACCCTCAGAGACTTGGCAACTAAGTACCGTTCAAAGATGGAGTGGATTATGAAAGCAAATGGAGTGGAAAGTGAAGAAGAACTCTACGCATTAGATACTCTTAACATACCCAGCAGAGCACCCAAAGAGTAAATACACGCTCTACAAATTTATCTCAGCTAGAGTTTAAATTAAAAAAATTTGTAGTTTTGCCATCAAATCAAAAATTTTTGAGATAAAAGGTTACTTATCATCATTTTTTAAATTAATCAAGAGCAAGTTAAAATTTAGCAAACCGATACAATCGTACAATGCCTTATGACAGGTGAAAAAATATTAAATTACCGCATCGAAAACTTTACGGAAGAAAATCAACTCTTTCGCTCATTTTTGGCTACCCATACTCAGTTTGCAAAACAGGTCATTGTAAAAACACTCAAACCTCTCTCAAGCCACCTCGAAAAGGCAAATTTTATTGATGACCTCCGAAAACTTGCCTCCATACAGCACCCTAACGTACTTACACTCTACGACCACCTCGAGACAGCAGATGATTTTTACCTTGTTTTTGAACACGTAAAAGGTAAAAACTTAGCAGATTATATTCGATACCAAAGTGGCCCTATCCCCGAAGATAAAGCCAAGACTATCTTTCTGAAAATAGCACAAGCCTTCGAGTTTGCACACCAAAAAGGAGTAATGAATGGCGCACTTAATACAAGTAATATCCTCATAGATACTGAGGGGAATATCAAAATCTTAGATTTGGCACTGAGCAAATTCTTCAAACAAAAAATGCTTGCAGCCGAAGATCAGGATACCCTGCGCTATGCAAGCCCCGAGGAAATAAACCAAGAAGAACCTACCGAAAAGTCTGATGTGTATGCACTTGGATTGGTACTTTTTGAAATGCTAACAGGCAAAAATCCTTACCAAGGGTTCAGCAATGAGGAAATCAAGCAAAAAATCACACATACTGTATTGCCACGCATCACCAAATACTACCCCTTAGTAAGTGTCCAAATGCAGGCAATTGTAGATAAAGCCACTGCAAAAAAACCACAAGAACGGTTTACTTCGGTAGGAGAAATGATGAAAGCCGTAGAAAAACTGCCACCGCCTCAGCTCATTCTAAAGCCTACGCACACAAAGGAAGAAGATGAAGCGATTGTAAAAAAACATCTTCAAAAAACACAAAAAGAAGAAGACCTTAGCCAAATGCAACGTGTAAACCTCTCTTTAGTGTTGCTGGGTGTCTTGCTACTTGCGCTCACCGGGCTAGCCCTCATGTATGCTACGCGCCCCAAATCAGCACAAACTGACCTTCTCTACAACATTAAAGATATGGAACGCATAGGGCGTATGCAAGACTCCATCGCACAAGTGCAGGCAGCACAAGCCATTCAAGATAGTATTTACAGATTTAGTAGCATCAATAGAAAAGACAGTGCTGAAATATATATCCATAAAGTAGAAAGAGGCGATAACTTGGCGAAAATTGCCAAACTCTACTATCAGCCCTTAGATTCTTTGAAGGCAATTAATAACCTGACAGGCAAAGAAAGGCTCAAACCCCGCGAAGGTATCAAAGTACGTGTAAAGACAGTCTATAAAATCCAAAAAGGAGAAGATTTATTTCAAGTAGGGCGCAAATTTAATATTAGTCCCAATGTGCTCCGAGCCGTAAACCGCCTCTATGCTAAACCTGTAGAGCCAGGCGAGATTCCTCCACCCCTAGTGTATGAAGGAAAAAATATCGTAATCCCTTTGATGAGTACCCAAAAATGATGAACAATGATTGGTGAGAGAATTTTAAATTACAAAATCGAATCACGTCTTGGTGAAGGAGGCGTAGGTACAGTCTATCTTGCAACACACTCCCAACTAGGACGAAAAGTAGCTATCAAGGTACTTAATTCTGCTTTGGTAAGTAACACCGATATTCGAGAGCGGTTCAGAAATGAAGCCACTACGCTCTCAGCCTTGCAGCACGTAAATATCATTACGCTGTACGACTATCTCGAAGAAGACAACGGGCTTTTTCTTATCCTTGAATATGCAGCAGGGCAACCACTTGACGACTACATTCAGAAGGTGTCAGGACCTATCCCAGAGCAAAAAACCATCTATTTGTTTGAGCAAATTTTAGATGGATTTGCTTATGCACACCAAAAAGGAGTGATTCATAGGGATATAAAACCTTCTAACCTTATCATCACCAACGACTCAGAGGTGAAAATTTTGGATTTTGGGATTGCTAAAATATTAAAAGAAGGTAAAAGAAACCTGACCAAAACAGGTACACAGCTCGGCACGGTACTCTACATGAGTCCTGAGCAGGTGCAAGGTAAGTTCATAGACCACCGCACCGACATCTACTCGCTAGGGGTTACGTTGTTTGAAATGCTCACAGGCAAATGTCCTTATGATGAGCAGACCCATACCGAGTACCAAGTCTATGAGAAAATCCTCAAAGAACCGCTTCCCCCTGCAAGTAGCTTTTACCCCAGAATATCCCCCAAAATGCAGCAAATTATCTCAAAAGCAACTGCCAAGAATCCCGAAGACCGCTACCAAAGCTGTGAAGAATTTAAAGCTGCGCTACACCAAGGTACTACCGTCAAAGATACCTTTCAAGTACCTACCAATACCAGTACAGCTATTACTCCAACATACTACCAAACAACTGCCACACAAGCTACCATAGAGGCAGACCGAAAACCGATGCGACAAACCAGCTCGAGCGAGATAGAAAGAAGAAAAAATAACAATAATCGCATCTTATATGCCATTGTAGCAGTTTTGTTTATTACTACAATATGGGTAAGCTATGAACTCTTTTTCAAAACGCCTATAAAAGATGATGTAAATCTAGCAGTTGATAGCACCAATACCACCGACCAAGAAAATGATAACGAAATAGCTACCTTTGAAGGAGAAGAGGAAGAGCCAGAGGAAGAAATTGAAGAAAAAACTACCGAGGAAATACTATTAGATAGTCTCAAACAAAAAAAGGAACGCACCCAAGAGTACCTCAAATTACTCCAAAAAGGCCGTGAGCAAGAACTCATGAAAGGGCTTTTAATAGACGGACAAGTAGAGGAAGGTAGCGGCGCACAGTTTTTGGGCGAGTTTGTCATTCAAGTTACAGTAGCTAACCGCCGCAGTGATGCCCGTTTTGAAGATTTGATAATAGGAATTACCTACTTTGACGAGGCACAAAAAGAACTCAAAACAAGAGAACAAGCCCTCGAGCCTCTTGAGCCTGAAAAGGCCATCACTTTCAGAGTGCGCGAGGAGGTCAATGCAGCTAAATTTACTACTAAACTAAAATCTGCCAAAGTAGTAGATTTAGAGCCTACACAAGTGATAGACTCCCTTAGTAATGAACTCAAAATCATAGACGAGCGTATCCAAAAAGTGCGCAAAGAGATAGAAGATGATTTGTACTAAACCCTGACAAAAAAAGAATCTTTGGCTTATTGAATTTTTTTGTAAAAAACCCAAAAATATCTATGAATACTACCATCACTCACCAAAGCAATACTTCCCTCTCTACCGCAGGAGGCAACCTCTTTGAGCAAGCCTGGCTACCCCCTCAGCCCAAAGCCAACATTGTATTGGTGCATGGGCTTGGCGAGTATGCAGGGCGTTATGCACACGTAGCTGCTGCACTTAATCAGCAAGGACTGGCTGTATATGCTTACGACCACCTAGGGCACGGCAAATCAGATGGCGCACAGGCATATATTCCTTCTATGGAGATTTTAAGAGATGACTTAGTACAGTTTATTGAAAAAGTAAGCAAAGTATCGCCAGATCTACCTCTGTTCGCAATAGGGCATAGTATGGGAGGATGTGTATTGGCATATAGCTTAGTAACACGCACGCTCCCTCTTCAAGGAGTAATAATGTCGGCTGCCGCTCTAAAGCCTGGTGATGATATTTCTCCGTTCTTGGTCAAGATTTCATCAGTACTTGGGGCATTACTCCCCAAACTTCCTACTGTAAAGCTTGACCCCACAGCCATCTCAAGAGATGAAGAAGTAGTAAAAAACTATGAAACCGACCCTTTGATTTTTCATGGCAAACTACCTGCACGTACAGGTGCGCAAATGATAAAAGCCATGAAAACCATTATGCAAAAAGCAGCCACCATACACCTACCCATCTTGGTTTTGCACGGTACTTCTGATAGGCTCACCAATGTAGAAGGAAGCAAAGAGTTTTTTGCAAGTATCTCTTCAAAAGATAAACAACTCAAACTCTATGAAAATCTTTATCATGAAATCATGAATGAACCCGAAAAAGATACAGTCATTACAGATATCAACACTTGGCTTGCAAAGCAGTTGAAAAACTAGCAAGAGTTGCACGGCTTACCAAAAATGTAATGCAAGCTATTTTTGGTAGGCAAACTTACCAGTGCAGTAAATTAGCTTTTGATAAGTCTGTACCTAATTTCGCAAAAAAACTCCTTTATGTGGTTTCTGATTTTATGCAATATTAATTGTTTAGACTACAAAGCCTGTCGGCACACCAACAAAATATACTCAAGCACTTGGTACTTTTTAACTTAATGGGTGGTATTGAAATAGGATTTTTGAACAAGTAAAGTTTGAGCATTTGCAAGAAAAACTGTGCAAAACTTGTAAGATTATCCATCTTAAATGTTGCCCTATTTTTAAATACTAACTAAACATGCTGCAAAACCTTGTCTGGTCTTATCATTAATTCAATACAAAAAAACGCATTAATCCGAACAAGTATTGCTTCACTTTCACAGAGATTTATGTTTGTTTTCTTTGAATATCCCTTTAATCAGCTTATTTTTGATTCTAATAATAAGATAAGCAATAAATCATCAGAAAAACACATAATTTATAAAATAATATGGCAGATAAAATTTTAATGCCCAAATTGAGCGATACCATGGAAGAAGGCGTAATTGCCTCTTGGCAGGTAAAAGTAGGCGATAAGGTAAGCACTGGCGACGTACTTGCCGAAATAGAAACTGATAAAGCAACCATGGAGCACGAAGCCTATGAAGAAGGTACAATATTATATTTGGTGGAAGAGGGAAGCACCGTAGCCGTAGATGCACTTATTGCCATCATTGGTAATGAAGGTGAAGATTTTCAGCACCTTTTGAATGGAGGCACACAAAAAGAAATATCTAAAGAAGATAAAGAGGAAAGTGCTGCCTCCACGCAAGAAAGCAAAGCAATTGCCTCAACTGCCAGTACCAACACTGCTACTGCCACCAAAGTAACTAATGCTGTAGTAGTACAAATGCCCAAACTTAGCGATACTATGGAGGAAGGCGTAATTGCAGAATGGCATAAAAAAGTAGGCGATAAAGTAGCTATTGGTGATGTATTGGTAGAAATAGAAACCGATAAGGCAACTATGGAGCACGAGTCTTACGAGGAAGGCACACTACTCTATATTGCTGCCCAAAAAGGAGATGCCATTCCCGTAGATGACTTACTATGTATTATAGGGGAAGAAAATGCTGATTATCAAACACTTATCAACCAGTTTAAAACTGGAACTACTGAGACAGAAGAAACAGCCCCTACAGCAAGTAAAGAAGAAACTACTTCAACAACGATAAAAACCAACGGACAAGCAAAATCTTCTGAAAATGGAAGACTTAAAATATCTCCCCTAGCACGCCGACTTGCCGAAGAAAAAGGATTTGATATTCATCAAATTGAAGGAACAGGCGAAAATGGACGCATTGTCAAGCGCGACATAGAATCTTTTAAACCTACACATGCTGTAAGCAAAGTACAAGAGGGAGATACTACTCCAAAAACCAGTACCACTAGCAGTGCGCCAAGTGGAGCACAAGGCATCGGACAAGAATCTTACGAAGAGAAAAAGACTACTCAGATGCGTAAGACCATTGCACGCCGATTGGGTGAGAGTAAGTTCACTGCACCACACTTCTACCTCACCATTGAGATAGACATGGCAGAGGCAATGGAAACCCGCAAAAAACTCAATGAAATCTCACCCGTAAAAATTTCATTCAATGACTTGGTAGTAAAAGCCGCTGCCGTAGCCTTGCGCCAGCACCCTGCCGTTAATGCCTCTTGGCAAGGTGATACTATTCGCTACAATCACCACGTCAATGTAGGTGTAGCCGTAGCAGTAGATGAAGGATTGCTAGTACCTGTCATTCGTTTTGCTGATGCCAAATCGCTTTCTCAGATTTCAGGAGAAACCAAAGAATTGGCACAAAAAGCAAAAGATAAAAAACTACAACCTAACGAATGGGAAGGAAGCACTTTCTCTGTTTCTAACTTGGGTATGTTTGGCATAGAAGAATTTACAGCCATCATCAATCCGCCCGATGCTTGTATTATGGCAGTAGGGGCAATCGTGCAGAAACCTATCATCAAAAATAGCGAAGTGGTGGCAGGCAATATGATGAAAGTTACCCTCTCTTGCGACCACCGCGTGGTAGATGGTGCTACTGGAGCGCAATTCTTGGCTACCTTCAAGGCATTGATGGAATCACCGATTAGAATGTTGGTGTAAAATTTTATTGCAGAAAACCTTATTTTCAAAAATAACCTAACCCAAGGATTGGTAAATTATTAATTGTTGATTTAATAAAGTGTCTGACCATCAATAGTGTACAAATACCAAAAGGTTGGTAGTCCAACAATGAAGTGCGTATGGTTTTTTAGCGGTTCTCACCTCAGGGCAGTGGCGATGAGTTCTACATTAATGTTAAGAAAGACAAGACGCTCCTACGGAGCTAAGCATAAATTATTTCAATACTACCTACGGTACTCAAAAAGCTTTGTAAAGGCACTCGGTTGGTAGCATTACAAGACCTCAGGGGCATTAGCCCCAGCGGGGCGCACTTCTATTTATCCTTTCTTGGGGTTTGGTTTAGAGATAGAAATCCTTACTTTCACTTCAAAGGAAAACGAGAAAACAGCTAAAAAAGCCATACATACTTAGTGGTTGGACTGCCGCCTAGCTTCTAGCTAAGTCAATTAACTGATTTTCAATGAGTTACAAACGAAAATACAGAGAGTTTTTTTCATTTTTCTTAGCTAAAATCAAAAGTACCGCTATTTTTGACTTTTGTACTTTGGGGCTTAACAATCAATAATGAATTAGTGAGCGTACATCATGATTTTGTAGTCGCTTGCGTCCCTTCAAGAAATCTAATTCTATCAGAAAAGAAACTTGCGTTACCGAGCCGCCAGCTTTTTCTATTAGCTGTGCGGCGGCGGCGGCAGTACCTCCTGTGGCGAGTAAATCATCATGAAGCAATACTTTTGCCCCTTCAAAGAGAGCGTCTTCGTGTATTTCTATGATATCATTGCCGTATTCTAATTCATACGACTGTGAAAGTGTTTTGGCGGGTAGCTTTCCGGGTTTGCGGATGGGTACAAAGCCTGCGCCGAGCCTTTCGGCGAGGTACATTCCAAATATAAACCCTCTAGATTCTATACCTGCCACAATATCTACGGACAGCCCTTCGGTAAATGCTAACAGTGCCTCACCTGCTTCTTTGAGTGCTTTGGGGTCTTTGAGCAGGGTCGTAATATCTTTGAAAATAATTCCTTCTTTTGGAAAGTCTTTTACATCTCTGATGTGTTGTTTGAAATAATCGCTCATTGGTTTTAAAATTACGGCTTGTTATGAATTTCAAAATTGGTACAAAAAAGCGTGCTTTGCAAACTATCTTTTGGGCAAAGGCTCGTTTTCTTATAAAAAAGGCTTTCTTGGGATTTTTTCTAGAAAAGGTAAATTTTTTCGTGGTGAAGATAGCTTTCGTTAATCCACATAATAGCTTTGGGTTCGGTCTTGAAAGTTTTGATTTGTTGAAATCCTAATTCTTTGAGTGCTTTTTTATTACTTGCTAGATATACTTTGAATTGATTTGCTTCGTACTGTGTACTTACGTAAATGGTCATTTTGTATTAAAGTTATTATAAAATAAAAGGCAGCTAACTTTACATACGCTCTGTACAAGGCAAAGTTTGTACAAAAACGCACCCTAACTTACAACTAAAACCAACTTAGATAAGCTCCAGCCACATAAAGTACATATAAGCTCATCAGAAAAACACCAAATAAACGTGTTGCTCTAAATCTCAGCACAGCTAATAAACCCACAACAAGCAACAAAGAAATAAATAAAAGCATTACTGAAGAATTTATCTGGCTGCCTCCTAAGTCATTGAGAGAAGTTCCTTTTACGAGAATAAAAATCAAGACTGGTAAGCCCAAACTCATCAAGATATCAAAAATATTGCTCCCTATAGCATTGGCAATGGCCATATCACCTCTGCCTTGCCTAGATACTACCGCAGATGATACCATTTCTGGAATAGAAGACCCACCCGCCAAAATAGTGAGAGCAACTATGGCTGGAGGAATATTGAGCAAGAGTGCAAACTGCTCGGCAGCTATCACCAGCCAATAACACGCATAGCCGATAACAGAAAGTGAAATCAAAAACACAGGAATAGTCCAAGATTGCTTCTTTTCTACATCTGGCAATAGCCCCAAAGTAGCGTCAATAGGATAACCTATTAACTTTCTAGTGATAACAAGTAGGTTTTTGCGCGGAATACCTCTTTGAGCTTCTACTTCTTTTTCTACACTTGCAAGCGGTTGAGGTATTTCAGTATTTTTAACCTCTGCTTCCAAGCTTTCTTCTTTTACATAAATAACCCATAAAAAAAGTGCAAATAAATAAAAAACATAAAACCCAACAAAAGCAAGGGCTTCGTAAAGGGTGAGTTTGTCATCATGAATGAACCAAATTAACAAAATGATAGAAAGCGCATAGAAAAAACTATCTCTAATGACAGGACGCCAATTAAGCTGTGAAGTTCTTACAAAAGCTGCAAAACCAATTACTACTAAAATTTGAAAAATAGCCGAACCAACAATAGTACCTATGCCCGTGGCAGGGTTTGCACCTTCTAAAAATAATGCAAATAAAGCAGTTGAAATTTCGGGGGTGCTTGTACCAAATGCAAGAAGGGTGGCTCCAGCTACGCTTTGAGGCATTTTCAACCAGTGAGCAATATTGTCTAAGCTTTTGATAAAATACTTATCAACAATCTCCGACATGACATATAAACTTATGAAAATAATCAATAGGGAAAGCCAAAGCGACATATATTTAGTATCTAATCGTGATTTGTAAATGTTGAATTTTAAGCTATGCGCATCAATTGAAAAGGTCTGTAATAATTTGTAGTGTCAATTAACAAATATTTCTCCAAAAAAAAGAAATGTTTTTGTAATTGCCTAAAATCCTTGCAAAACTATTGGTTTGCATTGTGCATTACCTTATATTTGATTTAGTCTATTAACGTTGTATTAAAAAAAAGTTACATAAGTTTGGTTAAGTTTTATGATGATACAGTTGCTTTTAATGTAGTTAGTCCTACCTTTATAGCTATTCTACAAAAAACACAAATCCACTCATTTGTTTGGATAATTGCTAAGAAAATCATTCTTCCAATGATTTTCACGAGGACAAGCTATCTCAGATTTCGAGTTTTCTGACAATTTTCGAAAAAAAATAAGAGAATATTTTTTTACTCCCTTTTTTTCCCTACCTTACATTTCAATTATTCAAATAAGTACTTTTCTATGAAAACAATTGCACAGAGAAAGACCCAACCCTCTAAGGTAGAGAAAAAGCACAAGGCAGAAACACAGCATCAAAACCCTTTCTTGAATGTAGAAAATGCTTATCAAGACCCCTTCAAAACTGATGCAAATTTGCAGCAGAACCCTTTCTCACAAGGGCAAACACCCACTAGCAATCCCTTCTCAGTGGATACAGTTCAGAAGAAAGAAGACAATGGCAATGGACTTCCTCCACAGGTACAAACACAGATGGAACAGTCTTTTGGAACTGATTTTTCAGATGTGAAAATTCAAAAAGACTCGCCCAAAGCACAAAAAATGGGTGCTTTGGCTTTCACTCAGGGTAGCGATGTCCATTTTGCTAAAGGAAAATTTGAGCCTGAAAGCAAAAAAGGACAAGCACTCATAGGACACGAACTCGCGCACGTAGTGCAGCAGCGCAGCGGCAAAGTAAAACCTGAACTCAACCTTGGGGGCGTACCCGTCAATGCAGACCAACAACTAGAAGCAGAAGCAGACCAACAAGGTGCAAAAGCTGCCAACCTTCAGCCCATATCACAAAACAAACTTGCACAAAGTACTCCTAATGCTTCCCATGCCTCTCAGGCTCCTGTGCAGGGCTTCTTTGGCAATTTAGTCAAAAAAGGATTAGGAGTGCTGAAAAGTAAAGTAGTAGATATGATTCCGCAAGAATACAAAGATATGATTCCGCCTGAAATCCGTAATATGGCCGATGAACTGACCAATAAGGGCATAGATATGGCTGGAGACTTTGCAGAACAAAAAGGAACTGAACTCGCTCAACAAGCAAAAACTAAACTTGCCGAAGCCATGCCACCTCAACTCGTAGAGATGGCAAATAATATGCCCCCAGAACTGCGCACTTATATTGAAGGACTACTAGAAAAAGGTGGGCAACTTGCCGAAGGCTCTCTTGGAGAAGGCAGACTACCTAGCGGTGACGAGCTCAAGCAGTTTGGCAAAGATGCAGCCACAGGAGGCATTGATGTAGCCAAAGAACTTGTGCCACAAGCCATACCAGATGACATCAAAGACCTCATCAACAAACTCCCACCCGAAGTAAAAGAATTTGGACAGCGACAAGTAGAAAAAGGGCTAGGTTCTATCAAAGATGGTATCCAGAACGGTGAAATGCCCGACATTAAAGCATTTGGAGAGGAAGCCCTAGATGATGCCAAAGGAGTTGGCAAACAAATGCTTACCGATGCAGCTAAAGAAAAAGTAAATGAATACTTGGATAAGCTACCCCCAGATGTCAAAAATATCATCTTAGACTTGATTCCACCCAAAGAGAAAGCTGCAATTCTTTAACGGCACTATCATCAAGCCAACTAACTGCTTGGCCGTAGGTTTTTTTAAATGAAAACGCTATAGCCATTTTTGATAAAAATAATATTGTATGTTAGCATCACACCAGATTTACCAACACCTGAGCCAAAACCTCGCAGAAATGGGTTTCGAGCATGAACTCTTGCAAGAAGATGGCTTACAACTACTTGCTTTTCAACGGGAAGACAGTCCTTTTGCTTGTTATTTACACCTCCTGCATCCAGACGAAGGTATCCCCAATACCTTTATCATCAATTTCATGCACCAATCTAGCGAAGTAACTGCCAATCAGGATTTAATGGAGTTTTTGTTCTTTCTGAACAATCACCTACCTAGTGGCAGTTTTAGTCTTCAAGAAAATAAAATTACGCTTAAACTCAATCTATTTCTTGCGCAAGCTACCCAAAGCTGGGACAATGCCTTTGCGTGTGCTTGCCTTGCCTACTTTCAAGGAATCCTTGAGATTTATATGCCTATTGCACTAGCACTAGGCAAAGGTTCTATTGATTTAGCACAAGCAAAGCAAAAAAGTAAATTAGAAGATTAAACAATAAGTAGCTTAGGATTTTCTTGGCTTCCTAGTTTTAACCAATTGAAAATTAATACTTTACTTAAAATAAGTCATTTCTTAGTTTTCAACACATCACTCAGCAGCTAGGTGCTTAGGTCTGTAAGATAGTGCTGTTTTTACTTGCTTTTTGAGTGAAAACAGCTTAATTTTGTTTAAACCAACACTGACAAAACAATGCTAACAGCACCTCAAAAATACTTGATAGATGTAGAGCTATACTACTTTTTAGGGAAGGAAGATAAGTTGCCCGAGCGTCAGGTAGAGTTAATCAAAGGAGAAATTATTTATATGAGCCCTATCGGAAGCCTACACGCAAGCTACGTGGATAAGCTCAATATGCTATTGAGGAAGTTCATCAAAGATGAAACCATTGTGAGAATCCAAAATCCACTCTACTTAGACTCACACTCTGAACCTCAGCCTGATATATTACTGCTCAAACCTAAACCTGATTTTTATGCCCCGGCACACCCACGCCCTAGTGATGTGTTGCTGTTGATAGAAGTGGCAGATAGTTCAGCCGAATACGACCGCCTCATAAAAGCTCCGCTGTATGCTCAGGCAGGTATTGCTGAGTATTGGCTCATAGATTTAAACACAAAAAAAATAGAAGTTTATCGCAACTCCACAAGCGAAGCCTATCAAAGCAAAAACGAAATCTTAGCAGGACATACCGTTGAGGCTACCCAAGTTAATTTTAAACTGTCTCATGAAGATTTGTTTACCTCAGCATAGCCTTGAAGATTACACTTCTTGAGCAAAGATTTCGCTTGAAACCTGCTTAAACAAACCTAATCTAATACAAACCTCCGTACTTACACCTATAAAAAAGATACCACCCAACGCTCCCCCTACAAATTTCCAAACTAATGTATCGGGCAAAGCCCTACTTGTAAGTGCAGTAATGCCTACGAATAATGCTATGCCTATCAAGACTCTCAGTACTCTTATCCCTATCTTTGCGTTGCTAATAGGCAAGCCCCGCTGCATCAAATATACAAAAGCTACATTCATTCCCCATAACGTACTGAGTGTACCTAATGCTTCTTTTTCAACAAAAGGAAGTAATATAAATGGACTGAGCAACAACAATAAAACGAGTAAAGGGTATTGCTTGAAGGGAAATCTCCTTGCACTAAGGTACATATTCAATGTTTTGGGCTTGAGTACCCAAAGATATAAAAGCCAAAAAAGCACAATACCTATCAGATAGCCTCCCAATACATCTGCTAAAAAATGTACTCCAAGATATATCCTAGAAAAAGGCACTAAAACAATGAGTAGCAAACAAATCAGCCTGACCCATTTTGGTCTGAAAAGCCAAGCCGTAGTTCCCCAAATGGCTACTGCCATGCTTGTATGCCCCGAGGGAAATCCATAAGGAATACCAACTGATAAATTTCTATAATAATTGATAACTGCCTGCGGAATCCCCTCCCAAAACGTTTTTGCACCCATAGCTACAAAGTGTAGCTCACGCTCACTCGCTAGACCCCCATCGAGGAGTTTCACGCGGCTATCTACGTGGTAAGGACGTGGCAAAGCAAAATACTCCTTCAAAAAAACAGTAACCAAAACTGTCCAAAGCATGGTTTGCATGATGATAAAGCCCTTGCGGAAATCTATCCCAAACAGTAGCACAGCCAAAAATAAAATAATGAAACTTCTGTAGCCTAGTGAGGTGATGCCTACCATCAACTGGGTAAGCCAAGGCTGCTCAAAAGATTGAAAATAAAGGATATACTCCGTCTGGAACATCTTATTTTTTTTGATAGATTAGTTTGATTGCAAGTACGCAAATAAAATTAAGATTTCATAACCTATGTACCTTACTTATGAATGAAATGAAGATAACTTTTCCTAGTAATTATCTCTCAAAAACATAACTGAAAGCGATTTTTGAAGTATATCAAAGAGAAGATACAATTTGTCAAACATTTAAAACAACATTTAAAAATAATGAAAAAATTCAATGTTTTATTCCTTTTTACTTTATTGATGATATGTGCTACAAGCGTTTTTGGACAGGGCAGAGCAAATGATATTCCCGCTTCGCGAGTACCTGCTGAGGTCAAGCAAGTACTCGCAGAGTACATCAGCTTACTAATAAATGCCAAAGACCTCAATGATTGCGCGACACGCTTTACAGCAGTAGCTGGCGGTTCGCTCGTCAATGAAGATGCGGCAAACATCACACTACGCCAAAGTGTGAAACCCTACTCACTCAAAAAAGATTTTCAAAATGTTAAGTTTTATGCCAATCCTATCAAGATTACACGCGTCAATCTTTCTTCATTAGCAGGTACGGGCTTTGGCGAAAGTGCTATCGGGGGCAAAGTCTATAAAATCTGGATTGACAAAAAAGCAGGCGTAGCAGGTATGCCCGCCCCCATTAGCATCATGGTGCCTGAAAACCACCCTACCATCAAGAAGCCCAAGGTGATAGGCATTGGCAGTCTATAAAAACAGTATAAACTTTGGTCTGCCATCTTGACAAGGTATATTGCTTATCATCAACAAGATAAAATATAGCACTTTATAGAGAGTGCTATATCCCTATAGGAATTGTTGGATAAAATTTATAAGATAAAGAAAATACAAAAAAACTGGTACGGTAGTCCCTGATTAAAGTGTGTATGGTTTCAAACTGTTTAAAAAGTTAGCGGGTTATTGTATATTATGAAATAATCACATTAAATAATATAGCAATGAACCCGCAAGCATATAGTTGTCAGCACAAAGATTGTGCAATGTATGGAAAATTAGGGGAGAAAAACTTAGTAATCCATTCTCAGAAGCAAAAGCGTTTAAAGTGTAAAGTTTGTGGCAAAACTTTCACAATAAGTAAAGGTACTGGTTTTTATCGGCTGCGTACCAGCCAAGAGATTATTCAAATAGTAATGATTCTGTTAATGTTTGGTTGTCCACCTATGGCTATTCATCAAGCTTTTGGTTTTGATTTGAGAACCATTGATAATTGGATAAATCGTTTTGGGAAATCTTGTAAAAGTTTACATCAAAGTT